>NZ_JARRAH010000004.1 GCF_030553305.1 Halomarina ordinaria
ACACGTCGTCTCGATCTTCACGCTCATCCCCTGCTCTGGCATCCGCCCCGAACTGAACAATAGTGTAGCCACGTTCGGCCCGTTGGTCGGTCGCCGTCCGCTCAGTCGAGCCGGGATAGGTCGCGAACGTTCCCCCGATATCCTCGTAGGCAGGCGTGTGATCGTCGCCGAGAAGCGCCACGTCGAATCCAATAGAGGACGAGGACAGAACGCTGGGAAGCGACCACTCCGCATGCGGGACTAGCGGCTCAAACGCGCCGTGCGCGACCAACACCGCGTGTTCGGCATCGTGCTGTTCGAAATCGTATTCCAGCTGATCTCGTCGCGATGGGGACACGTAATCCTGCCCGTAGACGGCCACGTCGTCCAGGACTGTCGGCTCATAATTGAGATGAATCGCATCAGCGACCTCCGAGAACACGGAAACCCATTGCTCGTCGCGAGTCGAATCGTGGTTCCCTGCGACGGTGAGAAAGGGAATATCGGCTGCCTGGAGCCGACGGAGTTGTCGGATTGCGTGAAGAAGCGGCCCGATGCGCGGATTCGAATCGTGAAACATGTCTCCGCTGTGAACAACACCGTCGACGTCGAGATCAATCGCGTCGTCGATTACCTGCTCGAACGCTGCGGCGAAGTCATCGGCCCGCTCCTGGCGATGGTATTGATGATACCCAAGATGAGTGTCCGACGTGTGGAGGAGGACGGTCATCGGTACACCCCAATACAACGGCTAGTACTACTCGAAACGGTATCGAGGCAGCTCTCAAGGACCCATTCGGCGGTTTCCTGATATTGGGCGAACGGTGCGGCGGTCGATGTGGATTGGATGCTACTCATGGATTCGTAGTCAGTGAAGGGTGTGGACTTCGAGCTGCGTATCGAGCGGTGGGTCGAGAGCGCCCAGATCGGTATCGCCGACGAGCGCATCGAGTGTGCCCTCCCATACCGGTGGGTGGTCAAGCACGTCAAGGTCGTCGAACAAGCCTTTCCAGAGACCCGCGCGCTCGTACTCCTCAACCTCTGGTGGGATGACATCGAACACCTGCTCGGACGCGACGACGATCAGTCCCCGCTGCATTCTGGACATAGCAACGTTGAGGCGGTTCGGATTCAGCAGGAATTCCGACTCGATCTGAACGAAATCGGGATCCGAAGCAGTCGCCGACACCAGAATAACCGGCCGCTGCCCGCCCTGGTATCGTTCGACGGTGTCGCACTCGACATCGTTCAGATAGGTGTCCAGGAGACCGCGCTGAGCGTTGTGTGGCGTGACGATCCCAACAGCGTCGTCGGGGTGGCTGGATTCGGCGATCGCCGCCCCAATGGCCGCCTCCACTGGATTCGACTGGCGTGAGGCGTCCTCGTCGTGGACGATGAGTGTCAGCGCGTGCGGGACAGCATCTTCGGCGTCGAGAATGTCCGGATCACAGAGCACCCGTCCCACTCCTCGGCTAACCGGTGTTGGCCGGCGTACCGTCTCCCTCTCTTCGGAGTAGTACGGGATTCCGTCCTGTTCGTAAATATGCTCACGGAGGAACTCGGCAACTCGCTCGTGACACCGATAACTTTGCTCTAGCTGATACAAGGGGATCGTAGCTGTGCCAGCAACGACACAGCGCTCAGCAGGATGATCGCCTCGAGTGCAGTCATCGACACCGATATCGTCCCCCCGGAGTAGCCGACAGTAGTCGAGAGCTGAAAGCGATGGCCGACGCTCTTGAGTCGTTCGGCGGAATTCACGCTCCCACTCGTGCTGGCGAACGGGGGGCATCTGTCGCTGGTCGCCGGCGACCAACATCTGCGCGTCGTCATGGAGGAAGGCCCCAACGGAAAGGAACGACGGGAGCCGCATCATCGAGGCCTCGTCAACAGCGAGTATATCGAAGAACGACGCGTTTCCGGCCAGCCAGTCCTCGGGGGTCCGGTCGCCCCCCTGCATGACGTCGAAGTTATCGACGAGTTTGTACAGCCGGGCGGGCGTGCCAAAGACGAGCGTCTGCTGGCCTGTTTGGCGACGAAGTCGACCGACGATCCGCCGAAGCTCCGCATCGTCTTCGTGGTAATCAAGATAGGTGACGTGCTCTAAGGAGTCGTCAGGTTCGTCGGACGTCAGCCGAACGAGTTCGAGGTGATCGAGCAGGTCATCGCAGCCGGTATCCTCAGCGCGTTCCCCCTCATTTCGATACGCGACTAGAGCCGCGTGGACATCCTCAAGAACCTCGTCCACGGCCTTGTTCGACTCTCCAGCCACTATCCCGGCACAATCACGGTCGTCGACCGCATAGGCTCGTACCCGGGCGAGGGTCGCATGTGCGAGTGCCCCCGATGTCTTCCCAGTGCCTGGTGGACCCTGCAGGAGAACTAACTGAGCGGTTGTCTCCGCAATGAATCCCTGTTGCTCTGTGTTCGGTGGAGGGTCCACGGTCAGTTCAGCTGTATCTCCTTCGCCTAAGTCGGGTCCGTCTTCCTCGGGACCCTCCTCTGGGACGTCACCGACATCGACCGTCTCTCGATCTGGTGGTGTGGCCCAATTGAGGTAGCCCTGGACACCAGCATCCGAAATCGCGTCCGTTGTTAGGGTCTCGAGTCGCCCGGTCGCAAGATCGTCGATCAGGCGGCAGAGCGTGTTGTTCTGTGCTTCCCCAAGGAGATCGTAGGCACGCTGAGCGACGATATCGTCGGTCTGCTTGTCGAGAATGAAGATCTCGTCCTCGACGAACAGGTATGTGCTGTCGTCCTCGTCGTCTGGATCGATAGTCCATCCTCGATGCCACGTTCGATACTCGCGATTCCCTTGCCCCCGAGACGGGAAGGCGGTGAGATGGATCGTTCGTTCTTCAATATCGAGGTCCTCAACGGTGAGCGCGGGCCCGTGTTCGATGTATTGCGGTTGCGGGGAATCCTGTGGGTCGGCGTGCCGATCCAATCGGTTCGCGACCACCCACGAGCCCATCGTCGAACCGTCGGTCTCTTTCAGTCGACAGGCCCGGGCAACCCGTTCCCCGTCGTCGAAGAGTGGATCGTAGGGAAGATGGCCGTCGACGTGGAGAATGTTTGTATCACCATCTACCCAGGCGTCGGTGACGACAACCGGGACAGCCTCGCCATTTCTGATGCGCTGGGTGACTGGCAGGCCGTACGATTTGAGCTGGTCCCGTCGACCCGACTCGTGTTCGAGTGCGAGAAACTCCGTCGCGGCCCGGGCAGTATGACTCTCTCCGAGAGTGAACGTGGAGAGCTCGTCGAGAATGATCGGTCGCTTGGTGAGGTCCGCGTTGCGGTACTCGAGAGAGCGTTCTAGATGAGCACAGCCGTGAGCGAATCGCATCACGAGCTGTTCGAGATCCTCAATCGTGATCCGAGTGGTCTGAGCGTCCTCGTCGATCCATCTGAACGGCTCGACAGACTGATAGCCATCTGACTCCTCTTTGATTTCTGCCGCCCACTCGGGTGTGAGCACCTCGTGAGCGGCCCATATGTACTCCAGTGGAATCTCCGCTCTCCCCCGTGGTCGGGAGGGATAGTAGCCATCGCGATCGTCTTCGGCATAGAGGGCAAGGCCAGGGCGCTCCCGCCGATAGCCAACGGTGTAGTCAAACAGCTTGTAGTCGAACGCCTCCTTGAGATCAACCTCCACTCCGTCCGACCGGGTATACCCCCAGTCACGCCGATAGAGGGTATCCTCATCGGCTTCACAGACATCAAGTGCTGGTAGGAGCCCGACTGTGGGAATACCGAGAGCACGCCGCTCACGGAGCTCCCGCTGGACAATGGAGACCATTGCCTGCTCGTCATGATCGAACGCTTCGTCGCCCCGACCACTAAGAGCCGCCCGGAGCCCAAGCAGGTCACGAACTGCGGACGCTCCGGGGACTTCCTGCCGAGTCGCGGCCTCGACGAGGGTCTCGTACTCACTGTTCGTGAAGAAATAGAAGTGGACAGCGGCCTGATCGGTATCCATCGCTGCGCCGAGGGTCTGGACGGCACGGAACAGATCTTCCAGTCCGTCCGTGAGTAACTCTTCTTCAAGCGCGGTGGCCTCGGCCACCGAGTCGGGAACAGCCGACGCGACATGGCCGAACCGGACGGAATCATCGGCGTTCGACGCGGACACATACCCTCCGATCGCGTTGATTCGGTCGTAGCGGTGGTCTCGCTGGATATTGAGGTAGATCCGGATCATCCCACCCCGCTCGATGGGCTGATTGAGATCGAATCCAGGATCATCAGCGGGGAGTGCGCCATCGCCGCTCCCGACGAGCCAAACGGGCGTACGCCCGCCAGCGGCAAACGTCGTTCCAGGGGCGACCCGCCCCCAGAACGATTGGGCACGCTGGATGTGATTTTGAAGCCGCTCCGAGACCCCCGGTTCGTCAAGGAGCGCCTGGTACGTCTCACGGTCGCGAGGACGGAGGTCGTTATAGTCGTAGGGGCGCGGCTCACCAGGGGGGTACGCCAGTCCGGCGAGGTCCTCGATAGTGTCGACACCATAATCAGCGAGGACTGCCTGGTCGTTCCGCGATAACCCCAGCAGTGCAGTAGATCCCGATTCGAGTGCCTCAGTGTAACACGCTTCCTTGTACGCACAGCCGTGGCATTTCGGCTCAAGTTGGTAGGTGACCCGGTCTGACTCAGCGTTGTAGAGGTCATCGAGTGGACCGTCTTCCCGGATGAGGCGACGTACGTCTACCTCGCGGTTTCGGAGGTCAAACGAAGGGAAGGCCTCCGGTGCCGCGTCGTCGAACTCGTCAGTACGGATGATGATTCCTCCCTCGATTACATAGGGGAAGTCGACGTCGACGTGTTCGAGAAACTGACGCAGGAGAAGGGTGTAGCAGGCAACCTGAATTTGCTGATAGGTCTTCTCCTCGTGGGCGGCTTTGATATCGAGGATGCGAAATCGTAGCCCCACCCGATCGGTGTCGTTCTCCTCGGCGTCCAGCGGGAGGGGCCAGCACACCAAGAGGTCGGCATCTCCGGCGACCGGCCACGCGTCTAGATGGTTGCCGAGTCGCGCCTGTTCGAGGATGAGTGGCACCGTAGGATCAGGAAGATCGAGTGCCGCATCGAACGTATCGAGCAACGCTGGCCGAGAGCGTTCCCACGTCTCAATATGATCGTGATCGCGGACGTGGGCATGATCTCGGAGCTCGTCGACGACCTGCTCTTCGTAGTCGTTCCCGTCTTTTGCCAGCAGTAGGTTCAGCGGGTGAAAGGCCTCTTTGTAATCGTGCTCACGCCGTCGTTCGGCGGCGTACTCGTCGTCATACTCGAACTGGAACCACTGCGGACAGCCATCAAGGTTGACGAAGCGCCCAAGCTTCGATGGAAGGACTGGCGGTTTCTCAAGCACTTCGGCGGGGACCTCAATGGGCGGAGGAGGTGTCGATGACGTGGCCATATTTAGTATCCCCTAGTTGTTGTGACAGCCGTCATAATCGTTCGGCTCAGGACAGCTATCTGACCGAGAGACCGAGGAGAATGCCCCGTGAAATGCTGCATCCCTCTGATCACACGTACGGAACCCCCCGGATAAGTTCCCCACTCAGGAGATACCCCTTCCGCGCATGCTCGGCACAGCGGTCCGCATAGTAGGTGGTGATAGGGAGCCGAGTCGACCGGCTGATCGATCCCACGTGGGCCTCCGAGAGCCAGTAGGCCTGCTTCGCAAGGGTCTCCAAGTCGGTCGAGCCGTGACGCTTGACCAGTCGAATCGGCCGAGGCGTTCCTGGGACGCGTTCCGGATCCCCGGTCGTCGCGAGGTACGCGTGATCAGCGTGCTGCGCGACGAACCCGGTCCCCTTGTTCGCGACCTCGAAAGTGTCCCCGGTGTAGTTAGCGATCCGAGGGTTCCCGCTCTTCCGGATTTCCACCAGATCGAACTTCGGGATTAGTTCGGCGGCTTGGTCGAGCCGTTCCGCCAGCTCGTCGACATCGAGATAGTACTGCCCGTCGCGGTGGATAATTACGTGTCGGGGGGTATCGTCTTCCTCACGGAGATATACCGACAGGAGATTCTTGATGATATCCACGATGTCGTCGATCTCGAACGTCTCACCGCTCTGCAACGACACGGACTGTGACGCGAGAATCGTCCCGTCGGCGAGGACGACGTTCGCGCTGGCACCAAGATGCTGGCCGGTGGCGGGATCGTACGTGACATCTAACCCGATGAACACGTCCGTCTGTCCCGGAACTTCATGGATGCGCCATGGGATTCCCCCGCACTTCGCGACTAAACCTGAGGCGATGTTTCCCAGATAGGATTCCTCGTCTAGGTTGGAGACCTGGATCATCTGGGAAGGGAGTTTTTCCTGCCCCCACTGGCGCTTGAATTCGGGGTACGGATCGTCGATGTCGGGTTGTGTCTTGAGCCAGTCCTGATCGGGAACGACCGCGACGACACCGTCGTACTCGGTCGCCTGTTCGGCCACCTGCGTATACGCGAACTCGGATCCGAGACTGTAGGTTTCCTGATTGAGGCGAGTCGCGTTCGCGTCGTAGTCATTCAGTTTCGAGAGGAGCCGTCGAACGAACTCCCGACTTCCTTCTTTGTACTGCTCGGGGTAGACGGTGAGTAGGTCAAATGATTCCGGTGACTGGTGGACGCCGTGGTTTTCCAGCCCCCGAGCGCCGTAGGAGGCAGTCTGACCGCTACCGAACCGGAGATTGTTGCTCCGCGTGTTGACTGTGAGCTCGTCGTAACAGGTGTTGGATGGCTGCGTTGCAGGCTCGAGCCCGAGCGCTGGTGTCATCCCCAGCGACTTCACGAAAGACGTCGCGATCGAATAGCGCTCATCCGGCGTCAGTCGGGCGGACCGTTGGAACCGCTCGTGGAAGTCTGGGTCGACGATCTTGAGCTGATCGAGCGTCGGGACGATCCGGCAATAGTCGAGCGCCTGCAGCCCACTGAATGAACCGTAGTCGATGTGGGCCATCACCGGCTCGCCGGCTGCGACGCTCTTAATGAGGTCTTCCTCAACGTAGCCGCTTTGGTCGTGATACTCAGCGATTGACGAACCCATCTCGGGTACACGCTCGGTGTACCCCGTGTCGGCGAGTTCGGTGACGGTTCCCGTACCAGAATTGTCGTAGACGTCCGTGTCGTGCTCGACACTGACCCCTTCGATTTCGTATCCACGGTGAACGTACTCGGCCGCCGAAAATGTCGATGCGAGACGGAAGCCGACGTTCACGCCACAGATAACCGTTCCATCGGAGTCCACCCATATCCGACACTTGTACTCACGAGCAGCAGTGAAGTCGCCGCTGGTCGCTTTGAGTTGCGGGGCGAACTCAACGATCGAGTTGATCGCGTTGATGACATATTTCCCCCGGAGAGACGCCTTTACGTCCTGTTTGACGAGTTCACGCAGTGGCTCTTGATCGTCGAACGACTGGGGTTCGAGCGTCGCGATCCCTTGGTGAACAGGACGAACGGTGTATCCGTTGATTGAGAGGTTCTCGTGGAGTTTGTCGACCGCGTATACCCGCAGCGGGCCGTTCGTGGTAACAGGTGCCTCACTCTGGTAGCGGAAGCGCGCTGCGGCCCGGGCTGTGAAACCTAGCACGCCGTTGTCGAGATCGTCGTCCGACGGGTCAAGGCCCCCAGGAACATCGAGTTCGTACTTATGGACATCCAACTGTGAGAGATTGCCCAGCGGGAAGTGGAGAAGATAGTTGCCGGGAGCAAGCGACTGCTGCGCCAACGCGGCGCCGCCGTCGGCGGTCGTCTGCCCAGTCTGTCGAACATCCGAGGCGGGTTGGAAGTCGGACTCGTCAGCCTCCGTGGATTCCGTACTGTTCGGCGCCGTATCCGACGTTTCGGCCGTGCTGGTAAGGTTCGTCGGATCGCTCGCAGCAGCCGGCGGTCCATCAAGCGGAACGATTTCGAAGTCCCACGAGGGGACGAGCTGGAGTTCATCCCAGTTCTCGTAGTAGTTGCCCTCGGCTCCTTCGAGCCTGTACCAGCGACCCTCGTCCCAGTCGAACGTTGCACAGTCGTTGCTCTCGAAGATGACCAGCGGGACTTCAGCGCCGTCGGCATCCTCGAAGAGCACCTTCCGCGCGAGACTGCCCTTGTGGATTCCGATGATCTCCGTCGCGCGGAGTTCGATAGTCAGCTGTTCGCCGTCAGTGATCTCCTCGCGCGTGTTCATACATACACCCCAGATGAACGATATCTGCTCCGGTGGCGATAATCGGGGCCCAGGACGGCGGATAGTCGGTATTTGACGGTTTGTAGGCTCGGTTTCGGCCCCCTTGAAATTCGTGGTCGTCGTGATCGGGTAGAGGGTCGCACGCCGGTATGATGCAGCATACCACCCTCAACGACGGCCTAGCGCTTAAAGATATCGGATATCCACATTACAACGTAGAAATTGGATCACTCCGATGTTATAGTGAGTGTTCGGGCTTCATTAAACATAGTTTATAAGAGTATTAGTAGTAGCGCAAAGCACTTGTCCCTCTAGTTCATACTAGGATTGTGCTTACAAGTCGACTCCAGCGGGATCTCCCACTCTACAATGAGTGGTGGCAGAGTGGAGATCCACCTAGCTCAGACGACTCGCCGTATCGAGAGTCGCGACGCAGTGATTACAGGAATCATCTCGACAGCGTTCGCGAGCAATCATTTTACGCACTCGTAGGAGCAGACGGGAGCGGAAAGACGGCGACGCTCTATCAGATTGTCCATGATTTCATCGTTGATTACGACGTTGAGCCCGACCACGTCGTATACGTTCCGCTCGAGAATCCAATTTACGCACTCGAAAGCGATCAGTTCATCATCGATATCTACGAGTGGTACACTTCGTACATCCGCCGACAGACATCGGAGGACGGATCGACCTATTTCCTCTTCGATGACATTCACCAGCTGGATAATTGGGCAGAGCAGGTCAATGAGCTACTTGCTCGCTCGGAGTCGCTCCACGTGGCTGTGACGTTGCCGACAGAAGTACCTGAAATCGAAGATTTCGATGGTTCACTATCGGATAATCGATCCATTCTTCTCCCACCGAAGTTCTATGACTTTGCGAGTATCGAAGCGGGTGTTCCTGAAGCAGACAAAGAGGATTTCATCTACCATATCCGAGATGGTATCGCTGCGAAGCGTGGGGTAGACCTCACAACGATTGTCGACGAATGTCTCACACTTCACGATTATCTCGCCACGGAATGTGATGATTTGTCGTCTGTCGTAGACAATTATCTATTCAACAGTGGGCTTCGTGATGAAGAGGGCCGAGGACTTTCAACGATCAAACAACGACTTCAGTTGGCGCTATACAAAGATGTTCAGCAGTTCTATTCGATTGAGGATGCAGGGGATCTCTTCACGCTTTGTGTGTTAGTGGCTCAAGAACCTGTTCAGGAGTATCAATTCAGTCGACTTACGAACCAGTTAGATACCGACCGGCGGACAATCAGGAAGTATCTCGATATTCTTCAGGACTTTTTCGTCCTCTCCCCCTCGTACAAGTGGGGCTACGAACGACACCGGACTCTCCGGATGTACCTCCGGGATCCGCGGTACGTGAGTGCCCTGAATCTCTTATCGGATGCCGATTCAGCCCCACGGACGGATGATCATCGAGAGAATCTCATCCACTCGGTTGTGTATGATCATCTCCGTCGGCTTAGCTTCTATATGAACGATTACACCGACGTTGATATGCCAGTTCGCTATTGGGACGAAGCAAATGAGACGGTTGAATTTGTCCTTGACGTGTACGGATCTCCAGTTCCTGTCGCTCTTAGTACTCGTCGGGGCGAAGATGCTGCGACGCAAGCGGTCATCGACTGTCTTGACGACACAGAAGCTACGCGAGGAGTTGTTGCGGGAGAAGATATCCGACAACCATACGCTGGTGATGATCAAGTCCTTCGTCTTCCACTCTGGATGCTACTCTACATATGTTAGATAGATATCAGACGATCAATACTAATTACAAACTCAGAGGATGAAGTGTATAGATAGGGCAATCGATTCCAACAGCAGTTATGGCGGTTTTGTTGACTTCTCTCGGTTATCGAGGAATTGATCACACCACGTCGGAAGGGAATCCATCGGTCCATTTTCAGTTACTGCCCCATCGCCTGCAATCCGGGTAAACACGCCGTCCCGTCCCCACGCACACACTACTGGCTCCTGGTCTTGATCGGGTCGAGTCACGATTCGCTGATGGAGCCGCGACGGATCCTCACTCACATCCTGCAGTACTGTGAGGAGCTGTCCTAGAAGTGGATGACCTGGTGCAAGATGCTGAACGGATGGGAACTCGTCAGCACACACAGCCGAGAACGTCACCGCCACTTCATCAGCAGCAGTCGCAATAGCCTGTGCAATCGTCTGTTCCCCATCCCCGGCTGGGACCTCAATCGGTGCATCACCTACTGAAAGGCGATATGTACTGTCCGCAAAGTCGAAGTCCCCGTCATCGTACTCGAAGTCAATCTCATGAACCGGAGTGAATTCGACACCGGCCTCGGCAAGAGCGTCGTTATCGACCAACACTGACTGAAGACTCGGTGTCTCGAACGGAGGTTGATACTCGTATTCCTCCTCGCCGACATCGACAAGATCTGGGTGATTGTAGGACTGCCACGCATCAAGTTTTGCTTCGTCGACAACGTCCTGAGCGACGAGGTCGTCGACGTCCTCGAGTGACTCTCCGACATCGACGCGATCGCCCTGATCGCGTTCTTCGAGTTCTTCAGAGAACTCGCGGTCAGCTGACTCGACCGCAGTCTGGTCGTCAGCGCTGTCGGCGTTCAAGGTCGCATCCCGAATCTGTTGGCTGACGCCTGAGAGTATGGGTTGCATCTCACCGACGACATTTTCGAAGAGACCAATCCGGTCGTCAAGGCGATCATAGATGTCCGTCTCAACCGTATCCTCGTAGCTGTAGTTGAGAATGCGAATCTCGTCGAATCGTTGGCCGATGCGGTCAATCCGACCGATACGCTGTTCAACCCTCATCGGATTCCACGGCAGGTCGTAGTTGATGAGCGCCCCACACTCCTGGAGGTTTAGCCCCTCACTCGCGGAGTCGGTACAGACGAGGATATCGACCAGGCCATCATCACGTGAGAATTCACGCTTCACGCGCTCTTTCCCGACGTGCTCCCACGTTTCAGAATCGGGGTCGTACAGCTCGCCGCCACGACCGGAGTACGTCGCGATTGTCGCTCCAAGAAGGTCCGCGAGACTGTCCCGGATGAAGTCCATTGTGTCCGCGTACTGCGTGAAGACAATCACCCGGTTGTGACCAGCCCGGTCCAGCTCGTCGAGGTCGTTGTACAGCTGCTGAATCTTCGGATCTGTATCAACCAAGTCTAAGTCGTTGACGAACGCTTCCAGGGCCTCGATTTCTTCCTCGATAAGCTGTTTCCCCTCTTCAGTCACGCTCGGGATGAGTTCAGAGAGGTCCAAGTCGTCGCTACTAGCGTCGAGTTCATCCAGAACATCCCCGTCGTCGAGGTCTGCGTCTTGTAGCGTTTCGAGGACGACCTGCTCCGCATCACCATAGTCCCGATCACGAGCGCGTTCCCGTCCGGCAAGCACGGTTCGTTGCGCCCGAAGTGTCTCAAGCCGGTGTTTCAGGCTCTGACTGATCGCATAGACACTCGACGTGAGTCGCTGCCGGTACGTGGTCATCACGAACCCAATGGCGCGTGTTTGGGCTTCGTCAGTCTGTTGGGCTCGCTTGTAGAATTCACGTGTGTACTCGTCGATCTGGTCGTAGACCGCCCGTGCCTCCTCGGTGAGTTCGATTTTCCGTTGTTCGGGATTTCGGTTCGGAACGGTTGTTTCGAGGAGACCGACTGCCTCGTACTTCCGGAGTGTATCCCGTGTATTCCGGTGAATGAGCGCGTCGACGGGCGTGGACTCTGCGAGAACATCGCGGATGACTCGCCAACCGCCCGGGGAAAGTTCGTCAAGTGCGTCCTGTCGGTCGCTGCGGGACGCCATCAACCACTCGTCGGCGTCTTCAGGATAGAGGAGCCGTTTGAGTTTCGTATCCTCGCTCGCCTCGAAGCGGTCGATGTCATAATCTGCCATCGCGTCGTCGACATGGTCGAGATAGCCGTCGTAGGCGTCTCCATAGGCTCGTGCGAGCCGGCACGCGGTCAGCACACGCTCTTTGGCAATGGCACGGTCCTGTCTGTCCTCATTGATCTCGAGTTCGTCTGCAAGGTGCTGGAAGACTTTTGAGGAGAATGGTCGGTCCGTCGGGAGCCGGTCTTGGTGTTCCAGTCCATCGAGCGTGGCTTGCGTGTCCCAGGAAGCCTCCGCTTTGTCGGACTCTGAACTAGGGTTGTCGAGAACCTCGTTGAGGGCCCGCGACAGCCCGTCTCGGGTTTCGAAGAACTCCATGAAGGTATCCCGGTTATCCCAACCACCCGGAAGATCCAGCAACTGCATCAGATCGTAAAGTTCGCCTGAGTGCAATTGCATCGGTGTAGCCGTCAAGAGGTAGTAGGCGTGCGTATAATCGCGAAGCTGTTCGAGAAGAGCGTAGAAATTACTGCCACGTCGGGCGTTGTGCGCCTCGTCGACGATGACGGCGTCCCACACGCCCATCCGGTCTTCCGTATCGTGGTCGCGTCCGCGACAGCTTGCCGGGATGACGTCCCGAGACCGGTCGGATACCCGGTCTAAGGGAGCGACCTGATCCCACCGGTCGTCGAGACGAGCCGTGTGCCAGGACATAATGACGACCGTCGGCCCATCCAGCGGCGACGATACATCGGCATCAGTCGACTGCTGTTCGTAGAGGAACCGCCAGATGGGGCTGTCCGTCCATTCGCGCTCCCCAGTGAGGTCGAGGTCCGTTGCCGATGGTGGATAGTGATCGCGACCGCGGACATCCCGGAATACGTGATCGCCCGCTGTGTCCCGGTCAAATCGGACGGCGTTGATGTTGAACTTCTCCCAGAGCTCTTCCTGCCACTGCCGCTGCAGACTCGCCGGAACCAGCAACAGCCCGGTTTCAAGCTCCCCGGTGAGTCCAAGCCGGGAGAGTGTAAGACCGGCCTCGATCGTCTTCCCGAGCCCCACCTCGTCACACAGCAAGAAGCTCTGTGGATATGTATTGACGAGTGTGTCCGAGACAACTCGTTGATGTGGCCACGGCGTGATCGTGCTCGCTTCCTCGGCCAGTGCGAGCCCACCGGGCGAGAGCGGTCCATCCTGAATGATGTTCGCTTTGTCGCGCTCCGTCGGCGGAGCTGTACCGTTCGCGATCTGAATCGCTTCCTGGAGATCGCTCTCGGTGTCTGGGGCTTTCCAGTCGATGATGTCCTCTTCGATCGCCTCGGGGAGGTCATACACTTCGACGAAGGGGTGTTCATCACTCCACAGTCGCTCGAAGGTTTCCTCGTCGCCGGCGACGTAGTCCGCCTGTTCAGGAACCCACGACCGATGAACTTTGAACCGCTCATAGTTGCGAGCCCAGCCGCCGACCGTCTCGTTGACGCTGCCCTCGAACGAAATCGTGTTTCCGCCGCTATCGTGGAAGAGTCCAACTTTCGGATGGAAGATCTCCCAGTCGTGAGAGGGAGAGCGTGGATAGGCGACCTTGATGTGGATCCGGCCCTCGCGGAGGAGACGCGCGAGAATACGGAGGTTCGCATCCAGGCGTTCGTCATCGAGGTCCTCGAGGTTTTCCTCGAGGCGGTCGGTGAGCGTCTCTAGAACCGGACGGTCAGACTCGTAGAGTTCGGTGCCGACGATGAGGCGCATTTCACCATCGTTCTCGACGAGGGCGTGAATGCCGTTGGCAGCAGCCGCGAGTGCCGTACTCGAGAAGTAGCCCGCGATCCGGTCGTATTGCTGACTGCGTTCCAATGCGGGCTCGTAGAAGTCCTTGACGAGATGGGCTCGCCCCTGCTCGGGCTTGCTCTCGTAGATCGACTGCCACTCGCGGTCACGTAGATTAGTCATACTGGAGGGGTTTCGAGTTAGGCGTGGTCACCGAGTTCGGTCTGTTCGGCCCTGTCTTCTGAGACGTCAGTGAAATCAGTAGGGGTGAATTCGAGACCGAGTGCGTCGTGGGTCCGACCTAAGGCGAGGTCGCGAGCAGCCTCCCATTCAGGATGATCCTGGGGGAGTACCTGCAAGAGTGCTTTTAGAGTGGCTTTGAATGGCGCATCCGTATCGAAATTCCGTTCTTTGAGCCAATCAATTGCAACGTCTTCACCTTGCTTCGCGTAAACATGCATCGCTGCGTGGACCGCATCCAGTGCAATTGTGAAGGAAATAGCATCTGGATCGACTGGTTTCCGGTTAGAACGTTCCTCTTTGGGGAGAGTAATATCTTGTACCCTATCGTCATAGCCACGCAATTTGATGTCACCTCGGCGCTTTCGCCAAAGTTTGGTGGAACGCTTGATTTCGTCGATATCGACCCCAATACCGAGTCCTAATTGGTGTCCCTCGTCGTAATTGAATGTATCTGACTCGTGAACAAGCCACGAGAGGACATACCATTCTGTTATGTCGTCCAATTCACCCAGACCTCCCCCCTCCAGATACTCATCGACAAGAATCTGTGTCACAGCTTCGCGGGCTTCCTCTAATGCGCGCCGCGGCGGCACTGGTTCATCTTGATCATCGACAACTGGATAGGCATCAGCGTATACTTTTAGAGTTGGACCGAATGCGGAAATGATAACATCAGTCTTCGTGAGAGAGAGAGGCCCGAATCAAGAAGATCCCGTGCAGCGTCTTTCGCGGCAAGCCGTGTGTCGGCACGCACATCACTCCAAAGAGTTGGTACATCACTATCGATCGGAGATGAGCCTTCGGTGGTCTTCCGCCCAGTAAGTAAGAGAGTGCTATCAGCAGACCCACTATCCTGAGTGTCGATTCTAGCAGGCATCTCACTAGAAATCGGGTGTGTTGATGTTATCGTAAAGCCAGAGTTGATCAGGGATTTGGTAAGAGTATCCCAAGCATCTGTTTCTTTGTGCGTGAACATTACAGTCATCACTCCACCAGGCTTGAGAACGCGGTATAATTCTGAGAAGATCTCGCTCATTTTCTGCTCATATTCATTATTTGCTAATTCTCGCTTAGAATCAGAGCCGCCTGCAATACCTTCAAATCGGCTGGGATTTGCAACCGCTTCATCATCCTTGTTCGTGAGATCCGGCTGGAACTGGTCAGGATAGACGTCGTCTAAATATTCCTTCATCCACACATAGAACATATCAGATAGTTCTGCATACATAATACTGCTATAGTATGGAGGATCGATCACAACGGCCTCAATTTCGTTATCCGAATATGGTAGACTCGCAGCATCTCCCGTAGATAGTTCCGCAGGGGAAGCATCGTCGGGAAGATAAGATACCAGTTCTTCATAAGATTCAATTATTTTTCTAATGGCAGATTGGTAACTACCCATTCCACCGACCGACATATTGATATCGGCAAATGATTTTGCAAGAGACAGGTGTTTACCCCCCATCGCGTTCGAAGGATATCCTTTCCCTGTATGCCATGGTGAGAATCGCGAATTATAATCAACAAGTTTGCCCGGAACTAAAGAAAGAACTGTCAGAAGTGCTTCTGCCTCACCTTCCGGATATTCTTCTTTGATTTCATCCTTCTTATCCTCAAAGGACCTGTAATACTCGTAGTGAGAGACCAGCTGGCGGGGAGTGAACATATCCCTCCATTCATGAATTCCATGTTCCCGTGGTTCCCGGGTCTTTTCTCCTTCTGGTAGAGGAGTAGTCAAGAACGATGCAAGATCAAAATCAGACTCAATACGTTGTTCAGCACTCGTTAATGCCTCATAATCAGCTTCATTAGGAGCCCGGAAACTGTAATTTCCAGAGGAGTTCATATAGCGGACGCAGATGATGTCATAACTGAAATCCCCCTCCTGATGCATTTCTACGATATCCTCAGATTCAGTCACGATACCACAATTCAAACACTCAGCGTCACCACCGCGAGAGACCGTCCCCTGTTTGTGATCAAATTCGTCTAGTTCTTCCTCAGTTGGCTCAATCAGACAATCGTACCCAATCGAGCCATCTTCAGCCACTTCTGGAACAGAGATAACGGTATCTGCACTCCGTCGTGTACGAATAGACCATTTCGAAACTAACGGTATATCTGTTCCACAGTCGGGACAAGTAACAACATGTGCGCAGACGTAAGAATCGACGGAGTCATGCTCTCCTTCTGAGGGGAAGTATTGTTCCAGTCGCTCTTCCGCAAGGTCATCAATACGTTGGCTCCATTGCTCCAAGTCGTCCTTGAGTGACCCAACTCTTGGTGCGTAATTCAATAATACCTGTAGGATTACCGAAGGAACCGGGTTTAGCTCGTTAGCCTTAGTCGGTAAACCATATCTGATAGCCTCGTATGGAATTATGCCCCCACCCGCACACGGGTCTAATACGGTTGGAAGTTCACCATCCCATGTCTCTTCCAGTATTTCATGGATATCACGTCTCTCTTTTTTATTCGGTGATTGTGTAAATGGACGAGGATAGCCATAATGTTCACCCAGAGAACCACTTCTATCCCCCTCACTAGCTTTCTTTTTCTCAACGTATTCTGAGATGTCTCCTTCAATCCCCTCTTTGGGGCCGATTTGTATCCAACTGAGTATTTGGTCAGAATCTACACCCTCAGGGAGGATAGAGGCCAAAGTCGCTAACCGAGCTGCAGGAGTAGGACGGCGAGCGAACCAAGGGTGAAGGTACCGATGAGGAGGCATATGTTTGGGGTTTGCCTCCTTCAAATTCTCTATCCCTACGGCTTTTAGTGGTAGTTTTCCTTCTATTGCAAGATTCTGTCCCTCAATACCGTCTGAATTAGAATTATCCTCAGTCATTTTTCTATTTGACATGGTCCGTCAGCAACACTCGAAGGGCCTTTTCGCCGTTCGGACTCGACGGAGACCGACACTTTGCGTACCAGTAGTAACACTCCTCATCGCTCATCCGTGCAACGCCTCGAGCCAGCGACCGCATCCGGTCGATACGCTGAATCGGTTTCACGCCACGGAAGGCAACAGCAAGCCGGACGCCTGCCGTCTCGGGTAGGAATACGAATCCAGCCCCCCCAGTGAGAACTTCTGATGAATCTCCTGGCGTGCCCTCGACCGCTTCCCGGACGACATCCTGGAGCGCACGGACGCGGGTCGGGTCAAGCCGTGCGACCTTTGCGCCGGCCCACTCATCCCACGTCCAGCCATCGAGCTTGGAAAGGAGGTCGTCCCCGGCGACGTCCGAGACGAGATCCTCGACTGGTGTGATACTCAACGAACGACCATCCCGCTCCAGGCGATCACGGCGGGCTTCAGCCTGTTCACGAGGGAGTAGTTCGTGGAGCGTCCACTCGCCGCCACCGTCTGTCTCTCGTCGGACGAGCGTGAACGTCGGGCGGCCACCGAACATACTCGTCCCGTAGCGAACCAGCCGATCCTCCTCTGTTCCCTCAGCGGGTGAGGTCTCAAATTCCGAACCGCGACTCGCCATCAGACCGTCACCTCCGAGCTCGCCTGAATCGGGCCACGCCCTTCGACCCGGACGTCGATGTTGCCCGCATCGAGGTCATTATCGAGGGCAGCGAGGAGGTCGTCACCCTCGTCAGTGATCGGTTCGGGCTCGTCAAACTGGAAGCGGAACTGGATGGTCTCTCGATCATCACCGAACGAGCCGGGCTGGTCGATCACGTCCCGGAATCGGCTCGGTGACCCCGTGAATTCCGCGCTGTACGTCCCGTCGTCAGTCCGAGTTTCGTACTGCATTCGAACCGTCACCGAGTCTTCGCGAGCTTTGAATCCGGGACGCTGACTGATGAACTTGGCCGCTTGGAAAGGTTCGTCCCCACCGACCTGGATGGTCACCTCTTCAAGCAGCGGCGTCCGGTCAGTTCCGGCCTTCGATTCCGCATCGCGACGGACCTCCGAAAATGCCCGTGAGGCAGACATCATCTTCTTACTTGCCTCCCAGGACTCGTCGGGCTGGCACTCCTGGCATCGGCCGCGTTCGTCCAGCAGCTGCTCGCTAGCGACCTCTTTTCCGCAGGAACTACAGGTCGTATCGGACTGGTGTTCCTCACAGTAGTAGGGTTCGCTGCCTTCTGGGTTTTCAACCTCCGCCCCACACTCGGCACAGGTAGCAACCGTCTGTTCTGGCCGGTCGATTTCGTCGAGGTGGTCGTCGACGAGCGCGTCGATATCTCGATAAACGACGAAGGCGCCCCCGATTTGGACATCGCTGTCCCGAATCGAGGTCTCGACATCGGGAGATTTCGCGAACGGTTCCGGATGCGGCCACGTTTCAGGCTCCGTTGTCCCGACCCAGTACGCTGTCCCAGACTCGCCATCCCAGTATGCGTACCCGTGGTCACTAACGAGGGAGGAGACAGTCTCTCGAATCGGTTTTGTGCTGAAGAGGTAGTCCAGCCCCGGCTTCTTCGCGTATTGGTTGACCAGCGCTTCGGTGGACATAGCGTCCTGGGTCTGCTGCCAGAGTTTCTGTTGGACGTGAGCGGACCCACGAGCGCCGGCGTCGCGTTTCACGATCTTATCCTCGAGCGTTGTCTGGACAGCGTCGACCAGTGTCGTCCCGCCGTTGGATTCGGTCGCACCGATGGTGATGTGGGTGAGCCCGTCCCGGTCGGGGTAGTAGAGGTGCCGGTAGACGTTCCGAACGAGCTCTCCGAGCATCAGTTGTGCCTCGTCGCTCCGTTCTCGAAGCTCCTCGATTTGTTCCGAGGAGAGGTCGGCTTTCTGTTCAGGGCTATCAAGCAGGGCCTCGATAGCCTCGAGACGCCGAGCCTCGTCGATTGCAGCATCCATTCGATCAGCGTCAGGGGCGAGGAACAGAGCGTAGTTCTTGTAGATTCGCGTCTCAGTCTCTCCCTCGTGTTTTGCGGCTTGCTGCTCGTAGAGCTGAGTCACACGATTTGGCGGCGTATCGCCGCCGTCTTCGACAGCAGCGGTGTCCGGATGCATCACCGCGAGCTTCGGCGTATCCGGGGTATCCGGTAAGTCCGCCGGCGATTCAGGGAACTCCACCGGCTGGAAGCCACCATCGCCGATTTCCTTCGAGGTGAGACGGTTCTGGAAACGCGAATGAGCGCTTGCTTCGGGGGTAGACTCGATCCGCTGGTCGATGATCCGGATCAGATTTGGTTCTTGCTTGAATCGGAGGCGCTCTTCCTCGTAGAGGAAGTAACACGCGACGTCCATATCGTCGCCCCGGAGTGCGGATAGAGCGGCATCGTAGTCGTCGAAGTTCAGATCGGGATGGCCGATGGCGAGGTTCAGATCGGCGTGAGTTAGGCCTGCGGCCTGTTCACCGTATGCGAGGCTGTGCCAGAGAACTGTCGTCGTCAGATGGGTACCGAGAGGGGGGAGACCGTTTTCGGTCCATTTTCGGTCCTCAAGCTGGGCGTGCGCGGTACCATCGTCGTCGTAGATGTCGGCGGTCACTGCGGGACCGAGATCGACGAAGTCGAATAGGCGCTCACGAAGGATCGTCTGAATCCCACCGCCAGGGTCGTCATCAGCGACTGTGAGGTCGTAGATCCGAATCCAGTGACGGTCGTAACTGTCGGGCTGGTGATTCCAGAGGTAGTAGACGGCTCGAGCAAGCAAGCGGAGGGCATCACGCGTGCGCTGGAATCGAGGGATCGTATCGATCTTGTCTGTGAGAGCGTCGATTAAGGAGGGATGGAAGGGGTACTCGCGAGCGAGGACATCCACGTAGCCAGCGTCGGTGGCTTCCTGTGGATACTGCCGATCTTCCTGGTCATAGAATTGGAAGTATGAGTCGGCGGCTTCGTGCGCGGCGTTTTCTGGAACTTCCGAGAAGAGTCGGTGCTGAAGGACTTGTCCGATCTCGTTTTCGTCGGTCGGCGTGACCGTCTTGTGCTGCCGCCGGCCAATCTCATTGACCTCCTCGATATGGTCACGGACGCCATCACGAACCCGGTCAGCCTGCTCACCAAAGGCCGTATCCGCGATAGAGTAGACGACCGTGACGTGCGCGGATTCGGCAGCCGCTTCGAGGAGCGCCATCACGAACGAAAGCGTCTGATCGGCGAGCGTCTTGTCGCCGACAGGCGTGCCCGCGGCTTTGTTCATGTAGTCGGCGATTTCGTCGATCAGAATGAGGGCCGGCTGGTCGTGCTGAGCGAAGAGTTTCGAGAGGGTCCCCTCACCGGGGGCGTCCCGGTCTTGGTCGTAGTCCTTGAGGTACTCGTAGCCATCGAGCCCATAGAGCTGGTACGCGAGTTCACCCCACATCGTCCGGGTATTCGGAGCATCCGGATCGTCGTCGGCATGGCGGGCATCCTTGCTATCAGCCTTCGTTCCGATGAAGACCCCCGTCGCAATATCGAGGCCCTCTGCCACCGCATCTTGATAATCGGCCGCAAGCTCCTCGTCGCCGTCCAGCAGGTAGTGCGAGAGGTCGTCAATATCTACGGGGTTCTCAGCAAGATGGTAAGAGGCAATGAGGTCGTGCGTTTTCCCACCACCGAACCGTGTGTCGAGACAGAGAATGCTCGAAGTATACGAGCTGGGGTCGTACTTTGTGGTCGCCAAGAAACGCCCCGTGAGATTGGAGAGCAGCGTGCGGAGACCCTCCGTGGGATAGGTCATATCGTAGAACGAGTCGGGGTCTCGATAGACTGGTGCTGCCTTCTCAGGGTTGTGGACGACAGTCGAGAGTTTTGCAGCGAACTGTTCCTCCTGGAGCGAGCCGTCTAAGACATCGTCTCGTGGCTGACAGCTCTCGAAAAGAGAGGGGTACTCACTACTCATCGATTTCCTCCGTGGATGATGAATCAGCTGCTGGTTTGGACACGATCACAAACTCACTCTCCTTGCTGTTCTCGATAATCGCCTTGGCGATTCCCTTGGATTCGGCGACATCAACCTTGATGGCGTCCCCAACTTCTGCATCAAATTGGTCGAGTTCAGGTCCCGACAAATTCACCCGGCCCGATTGACCGGTGTTCTGTCCAATTGTCTTCTGAGTCATCTGGATAGTCACATCACCTAGCGGGAATGTTATAACCTTTACTTAGTCTAAGTTCCCGATTTTGTAATGTGGTATTTCTTCTACAGCCCCTCCCCCCACTACCCCCTGAATACTAAGTGACTGGGGGTAATCGGTCTACTCACAATGCAAATTAATGGTGGTCCTCGCGACCACCGATATGGGACGTACTGGGATCGTATCCCGGAGTGTATGCCGAGGCACGTTCCGCTAGCAGACCTGGGAGACTTCTCCATACCCCGTAAAGAGACGGGAGTACTCTCTAGAGAGGAGTTTCCCTATCCAGTAGTCCCGGTCAGCGACCAATACCAGTTACATCTGTTTCCGGCACCTGACCATATCCGGCCGATGCTGGTTCGGCTCACCGATGGCGAAGTGCTCACCGATGGTCACGAACCGTACGGATTCTGGCTGACCGTCGATGGGATTGCCGAAGCTCGAGAGACTCTTATCGCACAGGCAGAGAACTCTACGAACCAGACGGCCCCTCAAGAACTCGGAACCGCCCTCCAAGACGCACTCGCCACGGATGAACTTCTACACGACATCTTCTCAGAGCAGCTCACTGAGAAGCTCCGTCCACCGACCGTTCGTTGGCTTCGTGACCGTACCAAGTCTGTAAGCGCAGACACTGTCGAATACACCGGAGGAGCGTACGTCAAAACGGAGTGGACCATCGAGTTGGAACCTGAATCAAACAGGGGGGAGCGATCCCCACGGACACTCGAGTTCCACACCGATGACCTCATTCAGCAGGATTCGCAACGGTTCACGGTTGATTACCGGCAGCTCTTCCGCCAGCAAATTCGATGCTCAAACACCTGGTGGACGGATCTCAGCAATTACTGGATCTCCTCGGCAACGGTCGAAGATATTGTAGACGACGATTATCCCACAGAAGACGAATCTGCATTCTCGCTCCGCCAATCTGGGAAGGCGAAGTACCACCTCGTACGGAATGAAACTGGGACGACCGTCTGTGGTCATGAAGCCCGTTCAGGCGACACCCGGCAATTCTCCCCAGATACGCTCCCGATGCCAGCGGCACTCTGCAATCATTGCTCCAGAAAAGTCAAACGACACCTGATTCCCAGAGAATAGTGTCAATTCGGGCTGAATCGCTGATCGTGAATAGCTGAACACGATAGAATCAGGCGGTCCGCAACACCTGTTTAAACCAGCCAGAAGCGGTACAGCACCAGAATATTATGACGTTCCAGTCGTGGTATCTTCGTATGAGTATCCCCGATCTCGCCCCGATACGGGAGTCTCTTGATGCCAGAATCGAGGAGCTGGAAGAGGAGCAAAAACGACAGGAAGAGCGGCACGAAGGAGATGGAAGCACACCGGCGGTCTGGGACAAGGTGGAACCGAAAATTCGGCGAGGTGTCGTGGAGGACTGCCAAGATGATCTTGACGGCGTGGATGAACCAGACGAGATTTTCCGAATATTGGCTGAATGGCGCCGTAACGAAAATCGAGAGTGGGAATTCAACCGGAACAGTTCCACGGTAGAGAACGAACGGAACAACATCAAGACGGCTGAAATTCGGATCTGGAAGGAGGAGCTCATAGAACTAATTCCCGAGTCCGAATTCAAGACCTGCGGCCTCTGTGAGTCTATTCAAATGCCAAAAATCGACCGGCGCAGGAGTCGAGGGTATGTATGGGAATGTCCTGACTGCTTCTAGTCTGGGCCCACGAACATCTATTATACTGACGACAAGAGGGGGAGTATGGGCGCATCTGATTGGGCTGGCAGGATGTGTTTGCGACTAGAAGAGGAGTTTGACATAAGCGAGGACCGGGCCCTCCGTATCACGACACTCGTTCGACTACTCCGAGGGGAAGGATATGAGGATGTCTTTGGCGAGTACGGAAGCGAACGACACCAGAAACTCCAAAAGCAGCTGATCGACGAACTCGATAAGTCACTCCTCGAGCAGTCCGGCAATACGATCGAAGAACGCTGGAATAACTTGATGGATGAGTTGGACTGTCAAAGTCGCGCTGACAACGGAGTATACCTCATCCCCTGGAGTGAACACGAAGCCGACGACTGGCAAAATCCCGGTGTGACGAGTTCTCGCCCGTGACACGATGTTCCGGAAATCCCGGAACCCTTGAATTTCCACGAGTGGTCGTCGACGACGAGAAGAGCTCGCGAGACCGGGTCGCTCTCGCCCACGAAGCGATCGAGACCTACGACGCCTCGTACTACGAGACGCAGCTGGTTCGAGCGGTTGAGAGCATACTGGCACCTCTTGACTGGGATCGGAATGACATCCGACGAGAACTCAACGAAACACATGTAGTCGGTATCACAGACTGGACCTGACGAACCCCCTCCCCCCTTTTTCGAGTTGTAAACTCGTGACGCCGGGGAGGGGGTGAACAGCAGGAGGGCTTGCAAAACAGCCGATTGTGGCGGATATACGCGATAGAGAGTCTGAGAGTCTAATATCCTAACTTGCAACTAGATATGCCAAAGTTTATGTAACACGTTGCCTTACCATAACCGCACTAGAGACAAATAGTACATATCGTCTAGCTCAGCTAGACGATTGATGTCTCGGGATGTAGATAACGACTCCATCTCGCTTGTGGTTCTCATCCCGTGTATTATCGCGTCTCACCGCCTCTATACCAACTTTAGTTACCTCAACTCTCGTTACACTACGTCTTGGATGGCCTGTTCCCCCGCGACTTACAACTCGAAAAAGGGGGGAGGGGGTGAAACATTCGAGATCACCAAAGCGGCTTCTCCAGCAATATGTCCGAAACCCGGCATTCCTCTCACTCGTGAACGGATTCTACGAGCGGCGTTCTTTCGCAACCATTCTGGCGCTTACTACTCGAAAACGGGGAGTGTGAGAAAGACCGTATCACCCTGGGCATCATTCACAAAATCCGGATTATGTGGATATTGCTCCGAGACCCACCTCGACTCACTTCTCCTTACAACGTGAGGGTGGGTGCATCGAACCATGTGTGTTACAGCCTCCCAACATCTTACAACTCGAAAACGGGGGGTCCGGGTCATCGAGGAAGTTCGACGATAGCGAGCTTCGTTGAACCGTTACAACTCGAAAACGGAGGGTGATAGATTCCGAAGACGGTATCTGACTCATCCAGAGGATACGGGGCTGTAGTCGTTAGATAGCCTGTTTTCGCCCGGTTACAACTCCACAAGGGTCCATATTTTTATACCCAGAGTTCGAGGGGGTTCATAATGGGACGAGAGGGACGTAGAGCAGGATCGAATAATCCGGAAGGTGAGGAGGATCGTGAATCTTCTGCTGCTGATCCTGAAACTCCTGAATCGACGGATGAGGAGGTGGCGTCTCCTGGCACGTCACAAACGACCTTCGAAAACGGATCAGATCCCGCTGATTCGTCTCAAGAAGCAACTAATGGCGACGGTGGCGGCATCTCAATTCGTGATAGGCTCCAAACCGAGTCGTCCGGCGGGGTCTTCGCGAACAAAGACCTCGTCCGGTCAGATACCATCATCGACGAGGACCGGATCGTCGGTCGTGACGACCAGCTAGGCCGTGTCGTCGACAACCTAAAACCGGTCCTCCAGAATGAGGGGATCCCCGATATGCTTCTGAGTGGTCCTTCTGGAACTGGGAAGTCGCTCATCATTCATGCGGTCTGCAAACAGATCGTCGAACTGTGTGAATCCCAAGGCAAGACCTTCGGGGTCATTTCAATCAACTGCGAGGGGCCGAAGACTGCAGATCGGGCTGTCTATCGGTTAGTCAAAGCTGCTGCCGACGACCTCGGCGTTGATCCTGGTGTTCCCCAAACCGGTGTCTCAACGGATCAGAAGCTGGAGCGACTGTACGAACTCATGCGAGAGTATTACGACGGTGTCATCTTCATTCTCGATGAGATCGATATGCTCGAGGGGCCGTATCAGGAAGCAGAGTACAATTCTCTCATCTACCAGCTTTCACGGGCTCGCAAACTCGCTGACTTTGATGGCCCCATCTCGCTCACAACGATTACGAACTACGCCGACTTTATGAAGGACCTCAACAGCCGCGCACAGAGTTCTTACAACCCTGACGACATCTTCTTCGATGATTACGATGCGAACCAGCTCCGTAGTATTCTCCGCAACCGGCGGGACGCCTTCAAGCCAGACTCACTTGCAGATGACGTTGTTCCGCTTGTTGCTGCGTTCGGCTCCCAAACGCACGGGGATGCGCGGAAAGCGATTGATCTCCTCAGATGGGCTGGTGAATTAGCCGAGCGGCGTGGGGCTGACACGGTTATCGAGACTGATGTCCGTGATGCTCAGGAAAAATACACCGAAAACCGCAAGCTCCGGCATATCAGCGGCATTTCGACTCAAAAGAAACTCTCCATCTACGCTGTGGCGGCCACTGCCCACTACGCAAGAGAACATCCTGAGTGGATCCCTGCCGGACCTGCGTTCAAGACGTATCAATTCATTGCCGATACGATGGATGCGGACCAGTACAGTCGCGAGACGTTCGTGAATCACGTCACAGAGCAGAGTACGTACGGTGTACTGGACTTCGAGCGTCGGGGCAAGGGGCGAGGCAGAGGAGTGCATATGTATTTCTCCCTCTCCGAGGATCCGGAAACAATCATGGAGACGATCCGTGAGGATTCCCGGTTCGAAGATCTAGCTCACGAAGAGGCGACTATCAGCGCGGTTGTCCGCGAACGGCTGAAGCAGTTCCGGAGTAAAAACTAATCTCGCCCGTATTCTCCCCGCACTTACTTCTCGAAAACGGGGGGTGTTCGTATCCCGCGCGATGCGTTACAACTCGAAAACGGGGGGGTGTCATTCGTCGGGATGTCTCGTTACTACTCGAAAACGGGGGGTGGGTGAGCCAAGAGATTTGACGTGCCGGTCGATGTACTGTGCTTTCCCCTTGCCCTCTCCCATTTACAACTCGAAAACGGGGGGTGTGTCCTACGATTTCTTTGTCGTCGGTACCATCGATGATGCGGAGACGGTGGAGAAACGACGGAAATACGGGGGTGTGGTCCCTTCAAAATCAGCGTCACCCCCTCCACACACATCCTGTTACGACGGAAACGTGGGGTGGATGTCCTCTCCCTTCGAGTTTCACTCATCCGGGTTGACTGGGCCCATTCACACTCTGGGGGGTGCCGCCTGCTACGTCTCTAATAGTACTGAAAAGAACATCAGACTACAGTTCAATCTCGTCTACTCGCCGGGATTCACTGGGCCTTTGTACTTCGACGTCACCGAATCTCCTTCCCGCCACTGCCAGTAGTAGTAGCGGTTGTCGTTGATCTCCTTGATCGTGATCGTCGCCTTCGCTGGCACGTCGTCCGGGAGGTCATCGGGGCGCTCCTCGACATCGGCGTCATCCGCCTCTTCCTCCTCGAGACGAGCTTCACGCTCCTTGTATTCGGCCAACGCCTCGGCGTAGCTGGCAACGTCCCGAAGATGCTCCGATGAGGCTTCGTTGAGCGTGTTGACGATCTCCGTCGGGAGGTTCGCTGGTGGGGTCGGGGGTTCGTAGGACATCGGCTGCTCTCGTGTTAACCAACACTATCCGCGACTCCATAGTTTTGTTGGTTAAGACGATGGAGACGGTTCTCACGATGACTGTCTGTAACACTACTCGAAACTTGTTTATAAAGAAATTTCCTACTATGTTACACCGTGCTCCGGCGCATCGAGCTTGAGGTCCTCGCCACGGTCGACCGCGGCGACACTATCTCCGAACTCGCGACGAAGCTCGACCACAGCGAGAGCTATCTCTCTCGTGCCGTCGGGGACCTCGTCGAAAAGGGACTCGTCTACACGGAACGCGATGGCCGGCGAAAACGAGTCGTCCCGTCGGATGCTCGTGCCGTTGAACGCTACCAGGACCTCGTCCGCCAGCACTCCCACATCGAGTTCCCCGAGCTGCTGACCGGCAAGGCACTCGAGGTGCTGTACTACCTCGACCAGCCGCGAACCGTCTCCGAGATCGCCGACCGGAGCGACAACTACCGCAACACGGTCAACCGCATCCTCAAGCGGTTTCGCGACCGTGGTCTCGTCGGGACGGGCGACGGCCACTACGAGTTCAACGCCGACTTCGACCGCCTCCACGCGGTCGCACGTGAACTCGCACACCATCTGCATCGCCAACGCCTCGAAGCCGTCGCCCCGAAGGGCACGATTCTCTGGGAGGACTACGACGAATTCCTCGCCCAGACCGAGACGGAAATCGACGTGGAGGCGTTCCACGAAACCGGCCTCGCTCGATTCGCGGCCTTCGACCTCCAGTTCCTGCTCACCGGCCACCGCTACTACGTCTACTCCGAGGACCTCGATGCAGTCTCGCCGGCGGAGCTCTGCTGTCACACGCTGTTAATCGACGATGGCAGCCGCCACCGCTCGTACTGTCTTCTCCTGCTCAGCCACGTCGACGTCGACGAGGAGAATCTCCGAGAGCAGGCAGCGAAATACGACCTTGAAAACGAAATCGACGCCTTGCTCCGCTACCTTGAGACGCACGGCGAGGTCGCCGACGACCGGCTCCCGGAGTGGGACGAGTTCCAGAAGCTGGCGACTGACTACGAGGTGCGACTATTCTGAGACCGAACATCGTCACCAGCCGTGGCGTCTCCCAGCGTCAGTTCGGATCGTAGGGATTCGTTGCTGTATCGAGTCGATAGACATCCTCGACAGCGTCAAAATCGTCGTCAAACGCATACAGGTAGCCGAGCTCCTCGGTTTGCATATACGCGACAATGCAGGCATCGACGAAGGAGAGCGGTTCGTGTTGGCGAAAGAGGGCCTTCCCTGTCGCGAGGGCGTCGGTGGTGAGTGAGTCGATGTGGAAGCGGGCGTTTTCTTCGATACGATCGAGGAGATCGACGGCTGCGTCGTGGCCGGCGTGGGTCGTGAGGCCGTTGAGCGTTTCCGCGAGCACGTAGTCGAGGACAACTGCTTCCGGGAGCGTTCCGTCGTCGATGCCGTGGAGCACCGGGAGCGCGGCATCGTGGGATCCATCTCGTCGGTATGCGGCGGCAAAGAGGACTGTCGTATCGATGAGTGCCCGCGGCATTTACTCGACGTCGACGCCCCAGGCGTCGTGCTCGCTCGTGACATCGGTCGGCTCCTCACCAGCGTAGCCGTCGAAGTCGGCGAACGTGCCCGTTTGCTGTTGGATCACTTGGACTCGGATGCTCCCGTCATCCTCGAGCTGCCAGCGGAGCTGATCGCCATCATCGATATTGAGTTCACGCCGAATCCGGGCGGGGATGTTTGCCTGGTTTCCAGACACCTTGCTTTCGGCGTCGATTCTGTCGCTGCTCATACCTCACGGTAGGTGACCGGCCGTGAAAAGTCTAGTGTGCCGCCACACTACCACGCGCTCCAGAAGATATCGTTCTAGTTCGAGGGTGCTGGAAGGCGCCCATCCGGACGTGGAACACGACCCTGTTTTATCTCGTGATCGACGCGACGCAGATGCTTACAGCCGCCTTCGGGTGAGCGCTGCTGCCAGTCAGGGCAGGTACACGACTTGTCGATGACGTCGACTTCGTACCGGTTTCCGGACGCGGACTGAACTTCGTAGCGGCCACCTTTCGAGAGAAGCGAAACGTCCATCGCTTCGGCGACAGCACGCTTCGTTCGGGGCTCGAGATCGTCCTGTGACTTTGGGTTCTCGTCGACGACCAGTCGGTCGCGAACGTCGCCCGTTCGGCCACCGTCGGGAGCGACGGCTTCCGCAGGGCCACTAAGCCGCTCGTGGAGCACTTCCTCCACCGGATGGCCTTCCGGCCAGAGGTAATGAACCTCGCGGCGCTCGCGATGGTCATAGGAGCCGCACGCGGCTGCGCTCCCAGTCCAGACACGCCACGCCCCGAGTGCTGCCATCACGTCGACGATGACTCGCGGAACAGCCTCGTGCTTGTCGGGGTAGAACATCCGAAAGCGAGTACATTCCGCCTGCGGCGGAACCGTCTCCCACCACTCGACGTCGTCGTCCCAGCTCTCGCACATCGCCTTATCCTCCCCGTATCCAACGGTCAGGCCGTCGATCTGCGGTATCTCCATCGATGTCTCGTCAGCCTCGTCTTCGAGCAGCCGAAGGACGGCGTACCGGAGATACTCGTGATTCGGATTGTCTGAAGATTGGGCGACCTGCTCGTGGTGCTCTGCGACTCGCTCTGCCTCGTCGAGAACGGTCGGTAGATATTGGTCGGTCATGGGTCGGTGGAGACGGAAGTGCGCCTCCGCCCCTCGGCGGGCGCTGAAAAACTTAACCAACAAATACCGATCAATCGTATCCTCTGTTGGTTAACCCCTCTCTGCTCGAATGCTGAGCCGGATCGGACTACCGGAGCTAAGAATAGTATATCTGTATAGAGATAACTCTATAGGGAATACGGGGGACAAGACTAATACCGTTAGATGCGATACCGATAACTAACGATGATGGAGTACGTCGACGAGACCGCGGCGAAGATCATGGTCGCGGCCCGGCCGGGTGACTCGATCCGGCGAATCGCCCAGAAGATCGACGGCTCCTACTCGTGGGTCTACGACTGGATCGAGCGGTTGGAGGACGCAGGCTTCATCCGGCGTGAGGACGGCATCTACATCGAGAATTACGCTGTCAGGGATCGCTACTACGACCTCGTCGCGGCCATCTCTCGCGCTGTTCCCCCTTCGATCGACGACGGCTACGTCATTCCACACTTCGCCGGGATGCCCTTTGCGTACACGAAAATCGACGGCGTCTACGTCTGGACCCACGGCGGCTATCAGATCGCTCGCGGCCACGACGATTATCCGATCTTCATCCAGGTCGCCGACCAGGACGTCGAACGGTGGACAGCGTTCTTTGATGAGTTCGTGATTCCGAGCCGGATCGAAGAGCGGCCGGACGCGACCGACTCCGACGCGGCCGTCTCGTACGTGTTGTTCCCGGCGAGTGGGGAGATCACTCGCGAGTGGGTTGACGGCAATCCGGTTATTCCGTTGGATGAGGCAATCGAGCACATGTTGGAGTACCGGGTGAACTACGAGCCGGCGTTGGAGATGATCGCCGACGAGTACGACCGCGATATCGACGCGTCCCACGAGGATCCGCGTCTCAATGCATGAGCCTCGGTGAACGCGAAGACGAACTACTGGATACGCTGGAGGCAGTCATCGACGCTGACCTGCCGTACGTGCTCGTCGGTGGGTGGGCGATCGCGGCGTTCAATCAACGCTTCACCACGGACGTCGACGTCGTCATTCCGGCCCAAGCGGTCGACGACTACACTGACCTTCTCACCGACCGCGGCTACGAGAAAACGACCGATGTCGAGCGAAACGAGCTCTACGAGGGCCGGACTATCCGGTTTACGAAAGATATCGGGAATCCGGTTCAGTTCGACGCGATGGTGGACGCGCTGGGCTGTCGCCAGACGGAAGCTGAATGGTCGTATCGCTATCTGGCCCAGCACTCTGTCACCGAGGAACTGCGAACCGGGCGCCCGGTAACAGCCAGGATTCCGGAACGGGAGTTGCTGTTCGCGGTGAAACTCCACAGTGGCCGCAAGGCAGACTCTCGGGATCTGGTGGTGCTGTCTGCTGGCGCGGATTTCGACCGGATCGCGACTCATCTGCATCGCGGAGAGTCCGAGAAGCTCGCTGGTCGCATCGAGACTGTCCTCAACCGTCTCACGTCGGAGGATTTCGCAGATGCATTCAAAGGAGTCTTCGAACAGCAAACGGTTCCCGAACAGGATATCGATGCCGTCGTTGAGTTCCTTCGTGACCAGCAGCGCCGAATCGATTCTGAACGATAACATCGACTGTCGATGGGTATGTCTCGGGACCGATCGAAACACACGGGGTCGGGACGCCGAACGAATTAACCAACAGAGTGGGGTAGTACCCCAAGGCGTTGGTTAACAGCCGGGAAGGGGGTGTTCAGCCCTCGTCGATCGCCCCGATGATCTTCTGCGCGGTTGAACTAATCCGGCCGAGACGATCCTGGATCACCTCGGGATCGTCGTCCTGCCACGCGGCAAGATAGAACGCCGACCCGCTCGTATCCAGTCCGAAATACCGCCCGACGATGTACGCAACAGCTTCAGCTTCGACCTCGCGTTTCGATCGTTCGTTCTCCTCGCCGACATCGAAATGGAGCAGTGCGTGCGCGTATTCGTGAATCAACGTGACCGCGAGGTCGGCCTTGTTCGGGCGAGCTTTCGCCTCGACGACGGGTTGGCACTCGTGGAGATTCCGGTGTTTGCAGACGCCTTTCGCGTCCCTATGCTCCCACTCAGCAGCGTCGACGACACGGACGTCGACATCGAGAGTAGCTGCCGCATCAAGGAGCGCTGGCACCAGGTCGTCGGCGTCACCTGTGGCCTCGGTTTCCAGCTCGGGGAGCGGTTCGCCCTCGGTCTGAGACACATCGAAGACAGCCGTTGGCTTGAATCCGACAAGCCCTTTCGACCACTCGTCCGGCGATGTCTCGTCGTACTCACAGTCGCTTTGCTCGTGGTAACTGGGTGAATTCTCGCACTCCGGGCACTGCTTGGCAATGATCGGCGCCCAGATCCAGATGGCTGACTCGCCTTCCTGGACATATCGGTCGAACTCATTGCGCCAGGTGTTGTAGCCGGCAACTTTTCTGGCCTCGGGATACTGGAGTTTGATGAGCAGCGTGTTGCGATGCGAGTAGTCGTGGAAGCGACTCTGGATGTCGAGCCATTCTTGGAACTCCGCGCTGGCCTGTGCCTCGTCGACGTCGTCAACGAGCTCGTCAATCCACTGTTCGATGGTGCTGTTCATCTCGTCGGATCGCGTGTCGGTCTGTTCAAAGGAGACCGACGAGTTACTGGTCGTAGCCATTGTGTTCACCGAATCGAGTTCACGGCGACTGCGGCAGTTCAGGCCGCGCCGCACCCCTTAGGGGCGCAGAAAAACACGCCTCCGCGACTTCGTTCAAGTCGGGGTGGCTGTCAGGGGATGGTGTTAACAACCGCAAGTACATCAGATAAGCCAGAATGGGTCTCTTGAGTACACTCCGCAGGGCCGTCGAAGGGGAGTCATCGACCCTGTGGGAGTGCCGAAACTGTGGGGAGACACTCTCAGAGGACGCCGAAGAGTGTCCAAGCTGTGGGGCTGAGGATGTCGCCTACTACGAGCTCTGATCAGCGAAGTGCTTCCTTCTCATCAGCGAAGCCAATCGAGACGAGGTACTCGAGGAACTCGTCGAACCGCTCGACGTCGCTAGGCGTGTCGGTCGCAAGGTGGCGCGCCCACTCGATGGCCCATTGGAAGGCGGGATCCGTTCCGCCCTTGCCGTGAATGTACCACCATCGAGCCGCTTTCAGCACGACCAGCGGGTTCGTCGGTGGGTGCTCACCGGCGAGTCCACGGGTGATGGACTCGATTTCGTCGGGGATGTCGGTGAGATTGACCTCGCTTGATTGCGTGTTGTCGATATCGATCGGAATGTCGTCGATTGAGACGTTGTTTGTCTGTTGTTGGCTCACAGGAGCTCACCTCAGGCTGAGGGCTTTCGGAGAAGCCCTCGCCCTCTCCGGGGGTCCGAAAAACAGAACGTTGTGTTACGCCGGCGGGGAGTGGACATTATGCTCGTCGATGACGAAGCGGAGGGCGTGTGAGAAGATCGATTAGCTGCATCTGATGGCTTCCTATTCACAAGGCGGAACGTATTTTCCCGTAACGGTGGACCGGTGGTATATGGAGATCGGGTTGGTGAGCTGTACGAAGGCGAAGGAGGACTCGGCGTCGACGCCGAGGGAACTCTACGAGCCCTCCGCGCTGTTCCGGAAGGCCCGGAGTTACGTCGAGGAGAACCACGATGAGTGGTACGTGCTTTCGGCGAAGTACAACGTTCTTGATCCAGACGGCTCGCCGATCGAGCCCTACGACGAGACGCTGAACAACGCTGGCGGCGAAGAGCGACGAGAGTGGAGCCGAACTGTCGTCGGACAGCTACGGGAGCGCGACCTGCTCGCGGAGGGGAACACTCTCGTCATTCACGCTGGGAGGGCGTACTACGAGGAACTCCTGCCGCTGCTCCACGACGAGCCAGTCGACGTCGGGATTCCAACCGAGGGACTACGGATGGGCGAGACGTTGTCGTGGTACAATGAACGAATCTAGGTTCTACGCCGCAGATTGGCTCGGCGTAGAGTGGTCGAATTGGGGGACTCTCGATCCCGGCGGCGACCACCTATCCACGTTCTCCACTGACGAGGGGCTTTACCGCGTTCGCCATCCCGCCCGCCCCGGTCTGGAGTATATTGGCGAGACTGGGCGCAGCCTCCGTGGTCGAGTCCGTGCGCTCGCCCACGGGGCGTTCGCCGAGGAAATGCCTTATCGCGATCCACACACCGCGGCACCATGTCTCTGGGCTGTCCAGCAGGAGGAGGCCGAGAAACTGGAGGTGTCGGTCACGACGCCGACGCTCGCTGAGGACAAGCAATCTCGAAAGGCGTTCGAGGACGCGCTAATCGCAGTCTACCGCCGTGAAATGGGCGAGAGTCCGACGGCGAACTTCGGCCGGATTATTGACGGCTACCGGCAGTCGACGTACCGCAGCGGCGAGGAACGCGGCGGGCCGCTCGAACCAGGTCAGACGGAGTCTAACACTGAGGACGGTGTCGGCCCGCTGGATTGGAGCCAGAGCAACGACATGTTCTCGGAGGACTGGATGGGGCTCTTGTGGTCGTCTCCACGACCGTTGGCAGACGCGGACACGTCGATTCCGACGGACGATGGGCTGTACCGGATCTGGCGCGAGGGCGAGGCACCGCCACTGGAGTACATCGGGCAGAGTTCGAATCTCAAGTCACGGCTGTATCGTCACCGGCGAAACCGGCACGATGCGTTGCTATTCTCGTACTCAGAACTGGGGGAGCACGACGCCCAGCACAAGCGCGAAGAGGTTGAGACGGAGCTTATCGGCGTTCACTGGTTGGAAGTTGGGGAGAGTCCACAAGATCAGTTCTAGATATCCTAACTCTCTACCCTCATACCCATGTGTAGTTCTGGAATAGGTTTTTGCCCTCGGGGCTGAATCTTCTTGCAACTAAACAGAATCCCAGATGGAGAATGAAATAGAAGTCCCTTGGTCAGAACATACCGTAATCGAGAAGTCAGAACTACTGGACAACCTCTCTGATGCTGGTGAATGGCATGAAGACAAGATAAAGACGTCCTCTTTCATCGTCAGTCCAAGTTACGGAACCCTGGATTATGACGGCTTCGTGAGTTTTCTTCGGAACAAATTCATGTTCTTTGCGCTGTCGAAAGATGAGATTCAGGAGTCCGAACGCCCTCATCTTGAAGCACAGCAGCTCTCAGATTACAGGGATGATGCTAAGATGGATGGCAAGTGGGGAGAGCTGATTCTATTTACAATGGTTGAAGGTTTCCTTGACATCCCTATGATGTCGCACAAGCTTGGGTGGAAACAAAATCCGACTGATCAGGTTAAGGGATCTGACGGCCTCTTCTTCGGGGAATACGAAGGATCCCCGACGTTAGGAATTGGTGAGGCGAAGATGTACACCGATTTGGATGATGGGATTGAGGAAGCTCTTGACAGCACAGATCGATTCCACGGAGAAGATAGCCAACTCCGAAATCAGCACGAGTTAACGGTTGCTATGGGTAATCCGAGCGATAATCTCTCGAAAGAGAAGATCGAACTGCTCTCATCCCTTTTCACGGGGGAATCCCAAGATTACCAAATGCTACACCCCATCTTCGTCGGATATGAGGATGCGGAGCTGGAGGAATTCCAGACAAAGCCGGTCGAGGACGATCAGGAACTAGTAGACCAGCTCCATGAACATGTCGAGGATACTGACTTACTCTCCAAAGTAACCGACTCTCTGGAGGATGACTACAGTCATCTTCGAAAGCACTGGTTGACATTCTTTTTCCTCCCACTAGAGGACAAAGATAGGTTTGTAGAGAACGTCAAAGCGGCTATCTACCCCTGGACGACGAACCACTAATGTCTACATACGAAAACGCAGCGGACCTAGAGTTCTTCAATGACTGTCTCGATATACTGATAAAAGATTTGCTCTATAATGATCTCGGCGTTACTGATTATCGTTGGGATCAGAACTCGGAGAGTAAACTCCAAAAGAGTGCTTGGGTGGCATCACTTCTCGCTTCCAGTGATGATGAAGAACACCAATCTAAGGCCCTTTCCTTTGCGATTCTCGCATATATTGAGAAGCGAGGGACCGATGACGAGGAGATGTACGAACGGTACCTCTATATCGTTCTCTCTCGCATCGGCAATCTTCAAACGTTCAATACTGTTCGGCGAGAACAGGCAGATGTCAGCTTCGAGGAGAGGCTCATTTCCTCGCTTGACTCTGCGTTGGGCCTCGAGCTGAGTTCTGACCTCCAGCAGCACGAACTCGGTGATGGGACTGTGCTGTCCTCCTTCCAGAAGGATATCCTAAATGCGCTTCAGGCAGGGAAGGATATTGCGATATCCGGTCCGACATCTTCCGGGAAGTCATTCATACTCCGGAAATACATCCAGAGAGAGCTCGAAAGCGAGGATGGCTTCGAAGCAATCTACGTCGTCCCGACTAGAGCACTCATTGCGGAGGTGAGCGAGAAGCTCTCCAGTCTTAACGATGATCTAGACGGAGAGCAAGAGATTGAGGTCAGAACCGGCGCATATTTCGAGGAGGAATCGGAGGATCTAGAAACAGATTTGAACTCGTTCTTAGTAGTTACTCCTGAGCGGTGTCTGCGGCTCATCGACGAGGACACTAGGGCGAGAATTGAGCCAGATCTGATATTCTTCGACGAGATTCAGAACGTCCAGGACGGGCAGAGGGGTGTCTTATTCGAGGATATCATTCAATTACTCAGTGAATCCTGGCCGGAAACTCAAATCGTCGCCGCAGGTCCCTACCTTGAGGAGCCCCAGGATACTCTAAGCAGTCTAACAGACCGAGAGGTCGTACAGATCAAAACCGCATTTACACCGGTCCTTCAAATGAAGGCGATTATTCGGTTCAAGAGAGCAAAAAACCAATCCGGATCTAGACGGATGGTTGATGTTGTCCTCTACAGTCCTTCTGGAGACAAATTAGAGTTCACGATAGCCGAACCGGACGACCTCACGTATACTACGGTCAACAATAGCAAGACTAGAGCGCTGACCACCATAATCGATGAATATGGGCAAAATAGCCAAAATCTGGTATACGCCAGCAAAACCAATCTAGCCGAGGATCGAGCCGACGCTATCGCAAACAACCGGGACCGAGAGATAACGTCTGCGAGAATCGATGATCTCACCGAATTCCTGAAGAACACGATCCACGAAGACTATCCACTCATTGATCACCTCCAAAAAGGAGTGGCCTTCCACCACGGTCGCGTACCGAAGATTGCGAGAGAGGAGATAGAAGACCTCTATCGCTCGAAGGTGGGCCTGGACACAATCGTATGTACTTCCACTCTACTAGAGGGGGTGAACCTCCCCGCGGAGAAAATTTTTCTGACTAGTGCATATCGAGGGGACGATGAGCTGTCAGAACTCGACTTCCAGAACCTCGTCGGACGGGTCGGTCGCGTTGATTCCCGGTTGTACGGTTCTATCTATTGCGTTGAGGCCGAAGATGACGAATGGGTGGATGAGAAATTGGATAGCGACACGGAGGAATCGGTCAATCCTGCTACCTCACAAGCTACGGATAACCCAAACAAACTCATCACTGCGCTCGGAAGCAATGACCTTCGGCAGCTCAAAGACGCATCGACGCGGTACACGTCGATTCTCCTTCGCTCTCGCTACCTCAAATCCGACTACGATGTCGACAAATACCTCTCCAACAAGGGGCTCTCGGACTCAGATATTTCCTCAGCGAAAGACGAACTCGATCGGACTCTCGAAGACATCGAGATTCCGGAGAAACTGCTGAGGCGGAACCCAACTGTCGATCCCGTGGAGCAGAACACGCTCTACAGGCTGGTGATGAAGAACCCGGAAAGGTGGGTGATTGGTGAGAATACAGCAGAATACAGTTACGATAAACTCATGCGGATCACTCAGCAGTTGAATCAGGTATTCAAGTTCACTAAGGATGATGAATACGGGATCGATCCCTCAAACCGAGAAACCAAGCACGGAGCGCTGGAGCCGATCGTAGTAGTTGCGAATCAGTGGCTTCGAGGAGAGACGTACAATTCCATGATTGATTCTAGGCAAGCGAACGTTGAGGATGAGGGTCTGAGTAAGTGTATCAGAACGATCCTTGATCTCGTGAACGACGACGTTCGATTTATTCTGGTCAAGTATTACGGGATGCTGGTCGATATGCTAGAAGAAACCGACTACGAGATGGGTAAGTGGGCAAGCAACTTCGACCAGATGTTGGAGATGGGATCGATGAACTTCGGGGAGTTGCGTCTCATGTCGAAAGGTGTAGACCGGTCGGTTGCGCTGCAGTTAGGAATCCCACCGAACGTTGATGATGTCGAAGAATTTCTTGAAAACCGTCGAGGGAAGATCCCCAAATTCTTCGCTCGACACCTAGAGTCGCAGGGGGTCCTCTAGATTATCCGCGTCCCGCGTACTAACTCAGGCACATTTTCATAGACAACTTCGGCCGATAGTCTAGCTCATCACATTTTGGAAGCGTTCGCGTAGCGCGTCCTCGTGCTACTTTCACGGGCGCAAAAACAACCACCTTAACCAACATTCTGCCCAAAAAATCAGCTCTGTTGGTTAATCACTAAGACGCCCCCGACACCTGTCTTCGACTCTCTCGTCGGCTTTGCGTCGATAGCGTACCTGTTCAGGATTCAGTACCCACGGATGGGCGTTCCAGCAGTGACGGGTGTGCTCTTGTGCCGTGTCGAACAGCGCCTCACACGACCCACACTCGTAGGCGATCTCGGGCCAGCGTTCCGTGACGAACATCGTCGTCACCGTCGACCTAACCGGATCTGATGCGGCCGACCGCTGAACGTAATCATTCGTAGAGGCACTGAGCGGACGCATCCTCTCCATTGAGGGTCTGCTGATCCTCGTCCGTATCAGCGAAGAGTGTTGACTGATCTCCCTCGGATGTTTGCTCAACTTCGGGTCGATCGTCGACACCGAACTCACTAGCCTCGGGCCGATCAAGACGCGAATCCCGGTCACGATGATCCACGTCAGCGCCGAAATCCTCAAGCGAGGTCTCGACGCTCGTTTCAGTTACTTCGAGTTGGCCATCGTCACCGAATGCGGTCTGTCGTTGAATCTCGATCTCTGGTCGATCGCTCATCTGGATTGAGCCTCCACCCACCGAGGCTCCGACAGACACCTCCGGGCGTTGGGTCAATCGTCTTGTGCGCGGAGTTCGCTGGCCCGCTGTTCAAGCCGGCGGAGGATTTGGACCCGTTGCTGATTCGCGTTCTCGTAGGCGACACAGGCTCGCAGCGTCTCCATATCGTTGATCGTCACGATACCAGCGTTGATGAGTCGCGTATTCGGGGGCTCGAGCCGTTGTTCTGGCGAAAGCTCGCTTGCGTCTGTTGTTTGACCGTCTGGATTGCTCACTGATAATCGCCTCCGCCACTGCTGAGGCGACAAAAAACGGCCCTCGTCGTTACCCGTCTTCTTCGGGTTGGATTTGGCGAGCGTCCTCTGCGAGATCGTGGATGTATTCTCTGAGGGTTTCCATGTCCTCGCGAGCGTCTTCGAGGGTCTTGCCTTTCGCTTTCGCGATTACCTCGTCCTGATCTCTGGTACCGGTTCCACGCTTGAGCTTTACGGTGAGGGAGACGCCGACGTCACTGCGTTCGACGTACTCCGTTCGTGTCGTCTGTTCACTGGTTTCGGCCGATTCGCCATCCGCACGAGATAGTTGGGTATGTTCTGACATGGGTTACTTTCGGTGATTGGTATTCAGATGGACGGTGCAACCGGCTCGCCGGGTGTTTCGTGAAGGATTGCGTCGATCTCGGGTCCGGTGAGTCGCCAGCGTTCACCAGACCCAGCGCAGTCCAGCTGGCTCACGACCTCGGTTTTGAATGCCTGGTAGTGGTCGAGGGCCAACGCCTCGTCTCTCGTGTAGTCGAGGAGGAGTGCGAGCGCGAGTTGCGCCGGACCACTACCACCATATCCCCATTCGAATCCCGAAGGACTGTGGTTCACTAGCGCGAGACTCCGATCTGGCGTGAGCCGTTCTTGGCCGGGACGTTTCTCAACGATAGCCTGCCCGCTCTGCCGATACCCGACGTAGGCGATGTCGCAGTCGCTCGCTGGGTGTGTCTGTTCAATCGAGTGTGTGTCGCTAGGTCTACTCATCGGTCTGTTCGGGAGCTACTCGTTCGAGCACCCCCGCACCCCTCAGGGGGCGAAAAACAGCCACAGGAACTGCTTTCCCCTACGCGAGATGGGAGATATCGGCTGGTTCGTCGACATCGTCGAACTCGCCTCGTTCGACCGGCTGCCAGTCATCACCGGGTGCTGGACTCCACCAGTCGACCTCGTAGGCACCCGGTGCGCCGAGGATCTTCACCCGTGCCGACCCATCGGGTAGGTCGCGACGGAGCTTCTCGTCGACGTGGAGGTTCCACGTTGAGTGGGTGTCGAAGCAGGCGAGGACGGCCTCCTCGTAGCCGCGTGTCTCTCGGGATTCTTGGAGTTCGACCTGCGTGTTGCAGTTCTTGCAGAACACTCCTTCGAAGGGAATGTGACTGAATACCTCGTGCCCGCAGACCGGACACCAGAGGAACTCGAACAGTGCTTCGCTGTGGCGGTCGATAACTTCCAGACTCATCTGTGGATCTGGCCCGATTGAGACGGGCCACCCATTCCGGCCCAAAATAAACGTCACCGTAGATCCGCACTAATCAATCAGCGCTCGGCGCCGTACACGATTCTCGAGGATGCTTCGTACCCACAGCTCCGACACTCGAACCAACGCTGAACCTTCGCGCCGTCAGCCGTTTTTCCGCCGATTGCCACATCGCTGTTCGGACACTCGGGACAACTCAGTTCGGGCGCTGGCCGTTTCCGGAGCTCGTCACGGAACGATTTCGCGTCTTTTGTCTCGTACCCCCGCGACCCCACCGGGTAGCCGTCGACGAGGATTGCGCCACGCCACTTGTAGCGGTACGAGCCCGGTGCTCGGTGTAAGACCGCCCGAGCGCCGGTCTCGGTATTCCGGTATGCGAGTGTGGGTGTGCGACTCTCGCGCTTCCAATTTGTGATCCGGGACATCTGTTAGAAGTGGACGTCGGCGGGCACGATCCAGAGGTCCTCGCTCTCCTCCAGCACTCGATCCAGCTGCTCACGGTGACGGATACCGTTCGCATATTCGTTGTACAGGAAGATTGTTGGCCCGTCGTAGGCGCCGACCTGGTGGAAGGCGTGCCGAGCGAGATCTTCGTCGCGCATGATCTCCTCGTCGGAGAGTTCCTCGATGGCCTCTTTCACCCGGTCGAGGTTGCGTTCGAACTCCTCTTTCGTCGCCTCCCAGCCACGCTCAAGCAGGTCTTGGCCGTCATCGGAGTCGACAGGGGCCGCGGTCGGGAGCTCACCCCATCGCGCTGTCCCCGCAACGGACGTGTCCTCCTCATCGAACGTCACGTGGTAGTCGAAGACTGCGCTGGCATGTGGGTCCGCGCCGACCAGGCGGTCGAACACCGTCTTTCCGGTGGCCAGTGCGTCGTCGTGGGTCGATTCTTCTACCAGAGCGTAAATCACCATATGCATCTCGAACACCTCGAAGCGCCGACGCACCGGGAGTCGTTGCTCGCTCACTCCTGCTGCGCCGGCACCCATCGCCGGCGCTCGAAAAACCTGATCTAGCGGTCGATTTTTAGGACTCGTTCGCTCGCTCGACTGTGATGGTTAGATTGCCCGACGCGTAGTCGGCCTCGAAGTCGACGCTGAACGCGTCGGAGTCGTAGGCGGCGTGGTAGGCACGGTGCAGTTCGAGCGACCCGGTCGCCTTGAAGTGGAAGAACGCAGCCGAGGTGTAGGGCTTGCTCTGGGTTTCGACTTGCGTCTCGACAGAGGCCGGGAGCGCGATTTGTGGTGTGTCCGTATCGATGCTCGCAGCGAACGCCTTCGCTTCCTCGACGGTCGCCTGCGAATGTGCGGGCGTCTCACCGGTTAGCACGTTCACGGGCGTCTCCGTGTCGTCGGTGAACAGGACATCGTGGAAGGTGCGCGTCCCGAGGATTGCGTCGGGACCGAACTCACAATCGTGGAATGGGTCGTCGTCTGGTTTCTCGGGCATCCAATCACGAGCCCACGGTGGGACTCAGTCCTTTCTGCCCCAGAAAAACACCATCTGCTTCGACGCAAATCGGCCTACGAGCGGCTAAGTGTCGCGTCCAGAGACAGTGTTTCACCGCTCGGGATGCGCAACTCCTGCCGCTTCCCGACCCACTCGCCGAGCTTCTGTGTGAGGTACTGTCTCGCGGTCGACTGGGTGAACACACCCTTGTCAACCATATCGCCAACGACGTCTTTCAGTGCCCGGAACTGCCCCTTCAGATGGCCGTCACCGACCGGCTCGCCGTCGTGCCATCGGACGGTCGCAAGCGCCCCGTTCCCTACTGTCTCGCCGTGGTCGACCGTCTCTGAATCGTACTGGAGGCCGAACCACAGCGTCCGATAGGCGGTCACCTCGAACGTCGGCGACACCACGAAGAACGCCTCGTGGTGGAGGTAGTCGAGATGGTCCGCGACGATCTCGTCGAGGGTGAGCCCGGTGGCGCGGGGCTTCGGTTCGACGACCGTCGACGGTCGCTCCTCGTCAGCGAGGTAGCCGTCGACGGCTTCTGCCTCGAGGCCATCGGCCAGTTCCGCCAGCAGCTGTTTCGCCCACTTGGAGTCGGTGTCGTCGCCACCGAACGGCGACTCAGCCGAGATTCGGTGCTTGAGCTTCAGGTTCGCTGCGCCCCAATGGCTGTAGTGGAGCGTGTACTGTCCGTCCGTGCGTTCGTACGCAACGAGTGCGCGGTGTCCCATCGAGCAATCACCTCACGGGGCGACCGCGACTGGATCGCCCCGCACCCCTCCCGGGGGACGAACAACTCTACTCGTCGATCGGGTCGGGGGAACTGAGGTCCGCGTGGAGGACTTCGCCGTCCCGAACGACGTACCGCTTCGCCAGCACGGGGAAGCGGCACTTGGTGAACCCCGCCGTCTGGATATCGAGTTCCTCGTCGGCTTCGAGGTGGTCGGCGAGTTCTCGCAGGAATTCGTGGGTCACGATGCCGCCCTCGTAGTCCGGGAGGCCGTTCTCCCGCGCCTCGTACACCTCGAAGTCGTCGTACCCCCAGATGGTGAGCTCTCCGTCTTCGGTCACCTCCCAGTCGAGCGTCCCGAAGCAGTAGCTCTCACAGAGCTCGCGGACTGCCTGCGGATCCGATACAATCGCGCCGGTCGACGTCGTCGCAGCTTGCAGTGTCGCCATGTCTGGACCTCACGGGGTCGCCCCCGCACCCCTGTCGGGGGCAATAAACCGACGCGAGAGGTGCCTCCCGAGGCGTGGCCGGCGACTCCAGTTAGGAGTCTGCGTGGACGTCCGCCCCGACTCCGTCGCCCGGCCGCGTGAGAAGGCTCACCTCTTCCAGGAGGTCTCTCGCGGTCTCGACTCGCTCTCGATCCGCGTCGTCCAACCGGTCGACGTCGAGTCGGTTGAGATTGCTGAGTATACGATGCATCCGGTAGCCCTGTTTGAACTCTTGCTCCATCGGAAGCGCCTCACCGCTCGCCGGCGCGGAAAGACCCACCATCGAGACTGGCGTCGGGCTTGCAGGAGATCCCAGTCTTAACCAACGAACCTCGACGGTACTCGCAGGCTGTTGGTTAATCGATGCCCAGCCCTGCGCTACTCGAGATTGGGGCCGTAGCGAGCCGAACCACACACCCGACACTCCCAGATCGGTTGCCCCGTCCACGCCGCATCCGGGACCGACTCGTGCGTCTTGAACCGATGGTCGGTCGCCCGTCCACAGGTTTGACAGTCGAGTTCCTGCGTCGTCGGTACCGACGACGCCTGGCGATCAGCCGCAGCCTCGCCAGCGGATTCGGTCAGCGCCATCGCTGGAACCAGCCACACCGCGTCGTCGGCGTTGTCGCGGACCGCGTCGAGACGCGCCCCGTCGCGGATGCCGTCCCCACGCTGGTCGTAGAGCCGCGTCGGGGCCTGCTCCTGACGCTCCGACGCTTCCTGCCCGTTCCACCCACTCCGGTCACGGGCAGCACTGAGAAGCCGCTCTCCCTCCTCTGACGCCACCTGTACCGCGTCGGGGAGTGAGGGCCACTGCTCGGCCAGCTGGCGCGCTGGCGCCTCGTCGAGATCGTAGATGAGCGTGTAGTCGTCGACGGCCGGATCCGCCTCATTGGCAGAGAGGAGGTTCGCCGCGGCGCCGCCTTTCGCCACGGCGCCGTAGAACGTGGTCGACTCGACGACCAGATGGACGATGCCGAGGAACGTCGTCGACGCTGCCTCGTTCGTGCTAGTGGCGTCACCTCCGAGATGGTTAGAGAGACAGAACCGGCATTTCGTCTGGCCGTCTGGGACTGACGCCCCACAGGACCGGCACTCGCCATCGGCGGCCGTCGGCACATCCGGGTAGCCACCAGCGCTCGTCGCGACGCGTTGCCGCCGGGGGGTACCTTCACACCCGTCGTCCAGCCTCGTGTCCGGAATGTGGGACGCCTCGCCGGTCGGCCGCAGTTCCTCAAAGTCGGAGTAACGACCGTTCATAGAGCAGTCTACAGAGAACATGGCTCGTCTTCGTGTTTAAATCGTAGCGTGGATAGAACGATGCGCAGTACAGATGGAGAGACAGTAATCTGTCTCAGGCGACCTGCTCCTCCAACGTATCCCGGTGCGCCCGAACAGTCGCCTTCGAGGCGTTCGCCACGTCCGCGGCCTCGGATTGCGTCAGCCATCGGCCCTCTTCGCGACCGGCCTTGTAGAGGCAGGCTGCGGCGAACCCGGCCGGATGAACGCCCGTCGTGACGCCCCGATCCTCGGCCTGCTCCGCCAGGGTTCGGGCCCGCTGTCGGATTTCGTCCGGACACTCGAGGTCCGAGGCGAGTCGCGGCACGAACACGCTGGGGGAGACGGGCTCAGCGGGGAGGCCCAGCTCCTCGTTCAGCGTTTTGTACGCGTTCGTGACTCGTGACTCCGCGACGCGGGCCATCTCGCTGACGTCGTCCACTAACCGCGAGCGGCCGTTGCACCGGCAGGCCCCGTAGACGCTGGCCGCGGCAATGGCCTCGATGGACCTGCCACGAAGCAGATCCTCGTTCTGGGCGCTCCGGAAGAGCTGACACGCCTGGTCGCGGACCGAATCAGAGAGTTCGAGCGCACTCGCCAACCGACGCACCTCGCCCAGTCCGTGGGCGAGATTCCGTTCCGCTTTCGACCGCCAGCGCCCCCGGGTCTGCTCACGGCGCATCCGCGCGAGTCGCCGTCGCTTCTGCCCCGAGAGTTCGTTCCCCTTCGCGTCGGTACCGCGACCGATCTCCGTCGACAGGCCGCGATCGTGGCGGGCCGCAGTGAGTGGAGCACCCGTTCGCTCGCGCTTCTCGTCGTCGTACGCCCGCCACTCCGGCCCGTGATCGATGCGCTGTTCGTCGATGACCAGGCCACAGTCCTCGCAGACCGTTTCGACCGCGTTCGTCGTGACTCGGCCGTCGCATTCGGGACATTGGTTCGCGCTCGACTTAGCTCGGCCGTCTTCGTCGAATCCGCTTTCGTAGATGTCTCTGGTTGCCATCGTTCTCACCGTGTTTCGGGAACCCGCCAGTACAGCGAGCCCCTCACCCATTGGGGGTTAATAGACTCTGTGGGAGGTTCTGCTTAGTTAGAAATCAGCAATAGGCCAACGATTAATAAGGTGAAGTGGCTACTACATCTCCGTCGGATTTCATCGATATTCAAAACACGAATTGAACGTCTGGATGTCTCGCCCTATTCATCTTCCACAATGAGCACGAATTCGCCATCCATCGGCTCAAATTCATACTCTCCAGGGTCGATACAGCTTGCTTCTTGCTGTGGATTCGCCCAGACGTCATACTCCAACTTAACGGTCTGTCCCGGCTCGATAGCATACTGATTAACGACTGCAGGTTCTGGGAAACTCTCCTCCTCTGGCTTCCAACATTCGTCCGAGGCCCGCGTCGGATCATATGCATCAGATAGCAGTACCAGACCTGGTTCCTCTTCAGTACTGGGGAGAGGGGTTGGGGCGTCTGGATCGATATTTAACTCGATAGATTCACTGCCATTATTTGTGTATGAGATTCGAATGTGTGCTGTAGCATTTGCTGTGATTTCTGCGTTGGGGATGTCCACCTCGATTTCTAAATTTTCTGTCTCGGTACTTGTGACCACGTCTTTGACGGATACTGTCTTTTGCATTTGATTGGAAGGGCTTTGACCCGCGTCGCTGCTGATGCATCCTGAAGTTATTACCACTGCTGCAACCGATGACAGGTATGTGCGTCGCCTCATAGCCAAATGGGAATTAGAACGGTAAAAATAAAGGCCTTCAGTGGGGTTCAAGAGCCGTTTTACTCCTCAATGATGCTGCTCCTGATAGTGACGAACACAAAGGAACACAACTACTGCAAACAGCGTTCCGAGGAAAAATATCGCTCCAGGTGGTAACATGAAGGTTGTTACTTCACTGGAAGACTGCCCCGCTCCAGCAGAAATCGGGGAGGAAGATGAGGCGAACCGCCGGAATAGCTGATCAACAAGGACACTAACGATAGAGAACGCTGCCACAATTCCTATCAGATTTTTAATTGAACTCAGAACGGTCGATTGAGTCAAATCTTCGCCAGCAAATAAAACAAGTGCTTCATCGGATGGTGTGTATACTTTCATTTCTTTACCTTGGTCTGAGTACCACGTATCAGCAACCTCAATGAGATCATTCTCTTTGAGTTTTGTCAAATGATAGTTTATATTCTGAAGCGAAGTATCCACTTCATCGCCAATTTCAGATGCCGTCTTCGGCTTCTTGTAAAGGGAGGTCAGTATCGATCGGGTGGTTGCAGAGGAAAGTGCATTGAAAATCTCGTCAGCGGACTCATCATCCATCGCTAATACTGTCGGTTCGGCGTCTTTTTCTTGTTGAATAGATTTGGCTGACTGCCGCCGAGACAGGAGCCGAGTAATTGATGTCATTATCGATTAAAACACACCCGCTCAGATATGTCTTCTATAAGCTAAAATACCCGTTTAACCCCTTTTTGACACAGCTATCTACTAACACAATCATGTTGCTGAATTCGCTCCGGGAGCCCGATCCTCCCGCAGACGGGACACTCCCGAAGGGGTGTTGGCGGTAGGTCGTTCCAGGCGTCCAGAGCAGCCGCTAACTGTGCCTCGACGATTGGCGAGTCGGTCGTCCGGCGGGCTTCGCGAATGTGAATGCGAAGCCGTTCACGGGCCGTGAGAGTACGTTCTTCGGACATTGGTGCTCGGGGACACTTCTAATGTGCCCTCCGCCCCTCTAGGAGGCAAATAAACAGACCACATCGAAACAGCGGCCTTGCTCTTCGGTACACCACTCCTGAAAGCTGTAACTCCGGTTGTGGCTGCCGGCCGACCGGAGGGAGGCCGGGAGCGGAGGGTGGGGCGGTGGGGCTTGGGCTGGTCCGGCGCACACTAAAACAAGAGGTATCCTCATCTGGATCTCTCATGCGGCCACCGTGCGATACCGCTACTCGGGAGTGTATTTCATCCCCCAGAGATCCTCGAAATACTCGAGTGTGTATTTCCCTCGACTGCCACCTTTGTACGAGTTGAACCGGTCGACGTAGTACATCACCTCAAGAAAGCCTTCTTTCTCGTGATGGACGCCCTGGTCCATCCGGGGCAGAATCTCGTCAAGGAGGAGATCGACCTGTTCGCGCTTGACGATGAACTGATCGCGGAGCGGGGTCAGGAGCGTCCGTGTATTGCTGATACCCTGCACGCCCCAAATGTACTGATCGCTCCGGTTCTCATTGGCTTCGAGACTGGATACATGACAGTTCACATCGTGAGCATCACAGTACGCACAGAGCGCCTCCATCAGGTGGTCACGATACGTTTCGGTGACCTCGATCTGCGGCTGAAGTCGATGGTCGACTCGATACTCACTATTCTGGCCTACTTTCACGCCAATCCATCCTTCTGCGTCGAGAGTTCCAGTCAGCTGTTCGTGGGTGATTCGGAGCATTGGTGCAAGTTCAAAGCCGGTGCTGTACCGCTCTCGATCGGCAATTGCGATGCGGATACAGCCTTCACCGTCGAAGAAGCCAGTAAACCACGCATCGAAATCATGGGTCTCGGGTGAACTATTTGTCATCGCGCTGCGCCCATCGGCGGCGCGGATAAACTCTCCCTGCTACCAATTGGACGAGAAGAGATCAACTCACCACTTCACTCTCCACAACGGTCGTGGCTGCGCGCGCAGCGACCGCAGGGAGCGAGCACGGAGCGGAGGGTGGGGCGGTGGGGCTTGGGTCTGGTCTGGCACCGAAAAAGAAAGAGACCAGTTCGCTCGCTACTCTTCCCACCACCGGCCGCGCTCCGGGAATTCGACCCGCGACCACCCGGTCAGCGCGATTGAGCACCGGCCTTCGTACCAGTTCTTGGCCGCTGCCCGGAACCTGACCGTCTGCCCTTCACGCACCACGGGCTGATTCGAGCGCTCCCAAATCGTGAATTTCGTACGCCCGCTTTCGTCTTCGATGAGTCCGACTTGGGCGATGGCTGGGGAACTGGGATCCCAGAGTTCGCTCACTGTGCCTTCGACCGTCACCTCACCGACCGGGACGTCCGGCACGTCCGCGATGGGCACGATCGCCCCCGGCGCCGCCTTCAGTTCTTCGAGGGTTTCCAGCACCGCCTTCGTGACGTCCCGTCCGCGCTGCACCTTCTCGGCCAGCTGCTTCGCGACGACCGCTCTCGACCAGCCGCCCTGCACTTCGTCGCTGATCCGCATCGCTTGCTTGTTGACCGCCGCGAGTTCCTCTTGCGTCAGCTTCTCTCGGGGATCCGTGCGCTCCGCCGGCGCCGGCTCGTCACGACCACACTGCTCGCTGACGACCTCTCGCGTGCGCTGCTCCCGACCGTCCTGCGTTCCCAGCTCGGCCTGGGCACTGATGCGCTCCAGTTCGGCTTCCCGCGCCCGAATGCGCTCTTCCTGTTCGAGGGTGACACCGTGAATCCGCTCGTTGCTCGTGTCCGCGATCCCGTCCGGGTGGTTCGCATCCACCTTCGCCTGCGTCTCCTGCTCGACCGCGGCCTCGAACTCCGGCGTCTCGTCGACGACCGGGAAGCCGTCCTCATCGACCGCCTGACCGCCCGCTTTCTCGAATGCCTGTTCATCCACCGTAACGACCTTTCCGCTAGCGTTGTTACTAGACATTGGAGTTCACCAACTCCGAAGGCGCTCACGCGCCGACACCGCGATGCCCTTACATCGCGGTTTTCCGACGACAACGACCGACAGAACCATCTGCGCGCTCTCGCTCGCGCCTTCGCGAGCGCCCTACCGGGCGCGAGCGAGAGCGCGCCTGAAAGAGGTGGCCCCAACCAGCACCGCGCGCCGACCCGCCCGGAGCGAGCGGCCAGCGCATTCCCCGTTCGCCGCGACGCAACCACGTCCGTCGCGGTCGGCTTTGCCGAGGTCCGGAGGACCCGAACGGGTGAAGCGCTGGCGTCGAGGGCACATCCATTTTAGCCCGGAACGGGCGCGGGCGGTGCGGAGAGCGCCCGTATGCCCGGAATGGTCGGTCGCGAGCGACGCGGAGGGCGGAACGCGGCGAGCGGGGCGGGCCACTACGTACACACCTGTTCAACCGGCCACGTCGCTCGGTGAACCATCTACCGGCCTGGCGGACTCAGAAAGGGCGAGGCCGCCTCGGCCGTCCCCCGACCCCGCAAGCACCACAGGCACGAGGAGCGCAGCGGTGGTCGCGGGATGCCGAGCGGCCGAGGGCTTTCAGAAACTGTATTTCAATCGTCGTGCTGCGCGTTCAATTCTGTAAGGAACTGGCCGGCTGCTGTCCCGATACGAACACCGTCGACGTTACGCATCTCGAGGTCATGCGTAGCAGTCCGAAAGGGGTGGTGGTCGACGAGGATGCGATGGATAACGGTTCGGACGGGGCCGGTCCCGTACCTATCGACGACAGTAGCCATCATCTCGTCAAGATGCGCGTCCCGGTGCTCCGTCCGGGGATGCTGTGCGCGTTCGAGGATGAGTTCGACCACGTCATCAACTGATGCGTGCTCGGGATTCTTCGTTCGTTCACAAACGTCGTAGAGAGCGTCGTTATCGGACATTCCAAATCACTTCGAAGGATCCTCCATGGTGTCAGGGCTCTTCGAGCAATGAGCGAGCTCGCTGCACGTAACTGTTCGCGCCCCAGCTACGGGCGTCACTGATCGCATCGAGGAGCAACCGGGCATCGGCAGCTGATAGGTGTTCAGTTCGAACGAGAACCGAGAGTAGCGTCGGTGTCGTGACGAGTCGGGTATCAGCGAGTGAGGCGTGAATCAAGCCAAGTTGGTTGAACTCGTCACAGAGGAAGAGTGCAGCATCGAGATCGTTCGCGAGCGTGACCGCCGCGTTCTCACCGTCATCGAGCGGAAACTCGGCATCGAGGTCCACCGACTGTGTCGTGAATGACTCCGTTTGGTCGAGGACGGCGGACGCGGCGTGGCCATGGACGTCATCGTAGGAGGCGATCTCTCGGAGTTCATCGATGACCGCCGTTGGGACGACGACCTCGTACCGGGAGAGACAGAGTGCGAGTGGATCAGGATCGTCGTCAGTAACGATCCCGAGACTCACGAGGGCGGAGGCGTCTGCGATAAGCCGCGACATCTAAGCGTCGGCGACCTCGTCGACGAAGTCCTCGTCCAGTTGCTGTTTCAACACTCGGAGGTTTGCCGCCTCCTCGGCGCCGACGAGCGCTTTGAGTTGCTCGAAGGTGATCTCATCGTCGTAATAGGCGGCAGCGATCTCCTGGGTGAGTGCGTCGTCGTGAGCGGCGTCTTGGAGGTACTCCCGAAGCGCGGTCACGAGGACGTCTGTTCGGTCTTCCCCGAGGACTGCGGCCAGTGCGTCGGCCCGGTCGATGAGCCGATCGGGGGCCCGAAACTGCACGCGCTTCTTATCGGTGCTCATAATGTGTACATTGTGAGCCAACGCACTTAGCCGTTTTCGTGTGTACGATGTGAGCGTCACTCGGTCGAGCGTCACTCGGCTACGAGATGCTCTTCGAGATCACGCGTCCAGTACGTTGCGAGCCCCCCTGGACTACAGTGCTCGCACAGTTGCAACGGGCCTTCGAGGTGCCCCAGTTCCACACGGAACCGGGTGAGCGCTGCGAGCGTGTCAACGACGAGCCCACACCCGTCGCAGGCGTGGTGATCGTGCTCCTCGGGATCCGGCCGTTCTTGGACGGCACAGTCGACACAGATTGGGTGGGTGACCCGTTCGTCCTGCCCCCACGTATGCGCCTCGCCCATTTCTGACCCTGGCAGCGTCTCGCAGAACGCACACCCGGAAAGCGTCTGTTGCATCAGTTGTCCTCCGCGTCTCTGGCGGCTCTCCATCCGCGATGGAACACGGCGAGCTGGGTGATCGAGTCGAAGGCCTCGCCACTCGGCCCGTGAACGAGGACCCGCTGGTCGGGGACCGGCGTCACCACATCGTCTTCAATGAGATCACCCACGAGACGGCGGGCACTCCGCTCGTCGACGTCCGCCGTCGAGACCCGGGCCCCATCCCGGTCCTGGGCAACGAGTTCGGTTTCGAGTCGTTCGTAGTCGTCTGTCGTATCGTCGAGGATATCAGGTCCAGTCATGGAAGCTCTCACTGGACGCGCTTCGAGCGCGCCTCGCCCCTTTGCGGGCGCGAACGACGATCACGTGCGGCCAGCTCGCCCGGCCGTTTGCGCCCTGCTCTTCCCGGGCACGTACGCCGAACCCGTTCCTCTCCTGCTGCTGATGGGCTAGCTCTCCACCGTCGATGGCACACTGCGTATTTCGGCGGATTGCAAGAGTCGATAGCGGGGAGGCTCTCTTCTTTCGGACTGTTAGAGTGCGATCACGAGGCCGGTCACGAGTATTACGAGTCCGAGTGCCAGCCACGTCGTTCGCGCTGCGAGACGCCGCCAGCACCGCTGCCCCAGCTGGCGGAGTTGATCACGGAGGGCTGCCCGCCGTTCTGTTTCGAGGACCGCGACTTCGTCGTAGTAATCGCGGCGATCTGCGGGAAGCGTCCGGAGTGTCGTCTGGCACTCGCTGCAGGTGTATTCGAACTCTGCCCGGACGTGCTGGCGGCGGAACTCTTGCTCGCCGCCCTCGTCGTAGCCTGTGATCTCGTACACGAGGAGTTTTGAGACGAAGCGACGGTTCCCACACTCCGGACATTGGTCCATCCTGAGCGTTGGTGTTCCATCCTCGCTGCTCGTATCGTCTGGCCAGGATCTCTGTGGCTCTGTGTCCTCGGTCTCTCGGGGTGGGCTCGTGTGGTTTTCTGACGGCGATGCACTCGCTGTCTCGGAGTTACTAAACGTAGACATGGATTCACCTGTGACTGCACTCAGCTGACTCCAGGCTGGACACCACGACGACTCTCCTGGTGGTGCCCATCGCGCTGAGCGCCGTCACCCTTGGTCGGCGCGATAAACGCCACTGCGGGGGCAGTCGCTTATTCGTTCCACAGTACTGCGATCCGGTCTTCAATCTCGTCGAGGACGAGTCGCAGGACATCACGATGATCGGTCGGCCAGGAGTCATCGTCACCGGGCGTCGGGGCGGTGGGCGGGGGATGGAAGTGATCGCGCGTATTGTGGGGGTTCGGATGCCGATCCCATCGGCATTCCCAGGTGTGCTCCGAATGAGTCTCTCGATAGTGGATCTTGAAGTCGTCGTTCGTGTACCAGCGAATAGTCAGGGTTGCTTCGTCAACGGGCGCTGGGTAGTACGATGATGCAAAGACGACCTGAAGCTCGAGATGGCCACTTGCATCCGTGATGGCCGCTCGGGAGACTTGTCCGGTGGCTTGGAGCCGTGTCTGAAGGAACTCGAGGATGGGGCGATCGATGGGGGCGGGGCTCCCGCCATCGCCTGTCGGTGGCACCATCGAGCGGGTTACCCGGATGCCTGTTCGCGCTCGCCACCCGTGCGTTGCTGGCGTGCGCGTTCGTAGCGGTCACGCTCCTCGCGGGCGGTCGCCCAGTCGGCGAGGTCGCTGTACACGTCGTCGATGGTCCGTTCGTCGCTGGCTTCCGCGGCGGCGACGGCGTCGACGACGGCCGGTGACGCGGCGTCGTACGCCTCCTCATACTCGGTGATGCGCGTCGTCAGCTCACGAACGCGGTCCTGGAGTTCCTCGACAGAATGGTCGGCTGCGAGCTGGTTGATGCGTCGCCACTCGAAGTACGCGTCATTACGCTCGTAGGTGGCTGGGTGGCCGTCGTGCCGGGTAACGATGCCGAGATCGTCGAACCAGCCCAGATACTTTCGGGCGGTCTTGGGGTCACAGTCGGCGCTGTCGGCGATCGCGCTTGCCGTCGTCGGCTCGCGGGTCTGCAGGATGGTGCCGTAGATGCGTTGTTCGACGTCGTCGCTGGCGAACGCATCCTCAAAGGGAGGTGGCCCATCGGCGGCGTCTGTCTCGGACATACTCAGAATTGCAGGTCTAAGGATATAGTTCTTACTTCAAGGAATAGTTTCCCGAACAACAGTATCCTGCGATAGCCCCCATTTTGCGGCGAGATTGAGCGTAGTTAACCAACAAACAGCGCAATATAGCGAGAACGTTGGTTAATACTTCTATCTCGCGGAACCAGAACTCTCGAGGGAGGGCTTCTCGGATGAAGGTGATGCGGCGCTACTACTCGGACTGGCCACCGAAGAATCGACTCAACATAGAGGGTGATTCTGAATCGTCATCGGTCTCTCTCGCAGTACCGGAGTCTTCCTCGTGAGACTGCGCAGTCTCCCGGTCACGGGTTGCGAGTTCGCCGGTGAGCCGCTCGACCTCTGCTTCGAGAGTCTCGATCCGCTCCGTCTTCTGTTCGAGTGTTGCTTCGAGCTCGTCGACGCGCTCGCTCAACAGTCGGTTTTTCTCCGTCAGGTATGCACGACTCCGGTCTGCCTCGTCAGGTGTCCCGCCAGCTGTGACCTCGTCAGGTGTGCCGTGGGGATCTGCGGCGTCGTCGCCGGCGTCCGGGTTGTAGAACTCCGATGTGGTCGCAATCGCTCGCTCGATGGTCTTCTCGCCGTAGGTCGACCCGTCAGCGTAGTGAACCTCGTCCCATTTCTCGCGGTGGAGTCCCGACTGGCGGAACAGGTGATCCATCTGCGTCTGGTCGCCGCCGGTCCAGAATGCAAGCAAACAGCACAGAGCCATGTCGGCCTCGGACTGACTGTCGTAGCCGACCGTATTCCCGTTCCAGAGCCGCTCGAACTTCTCGCCGTTCGATGCGTTTCGCGCTTTTTCGAGGAGGTCCTCGTCTTCGAGGTCGACGTCGACGTCGGCTGCGTCGGTCGTCGGTGACCGGGCGTCAGTGCCATCACGCTGTTCGGACTCGGAGGCTGTGTCACGCTCTGTGTCCTGGACGTACTCGCGGTGAATCGCTGTGAGCGCGTCCTGCCGGCGTGCAACGCGCGTTGGTGTCCACTCGACGTGGTCGCCAGTGACGGTGAAAAAGCGTGCTGTGTCGTACAATTCGACGCTCCCGCGCCGGTTCCGCCCCTCGGGGAGTGCGCCAGTGATCAGGACGTGATAGCCGGTACCGGACGGTGACACCTCGGTGTAGGAGTCGAGTCGCTCAATGATGTCCAGCGCTGCGTCGTCGACGTCGCCGGTTTCCGGGTCGCGGCAGTCGTCCAGATCGACGCCGACGATGGGATCGTCGTCAGTAAACACGAACCCAATACCATCGGCGTGCTCTGTCTCGCTGTAGTCGAGTGCTGCCTCGAAACTCGCCCAGGTCTCCGACTCTGTTGCTGACGCGAACCCCCCAGCCCCTGGCGTCACCGGAATCTTCGTCGGTTTGCCGTCTCGCTCCTCCTCGCGCCAGCACACCCACTGGTCGCGTTCGCGTAACGTCTCCGGAATCGCCTCCGGCTCGTTGACGATAGGGTCACTCATCCTCACGTAGCACCTCGCATGGCTCTCACTGGTTCTGAGCCAGCACAGAACGCTCTCTGCTGTACGTCGCGATCCAATCCCTTGGTCCCAACGGGGACCCCCCGTTCTATCTTAGTTGGTTGTTGGGTGGAACACCCGCTATAGCAGGTTAAAAATCGCTGGACGTGAGCGTGTTCCACCCATTTCGCTCGGTTCGTTGGTGTTCCACCCATTGAGGATTTGGGTGGAACATGCCGCCGTCGGGTGATTTCCGACCTTCGAGTTTGATTGGATGAGGTCATGATTCAGCTTGGGTGGAACAGGTCTCAAGAAGTCCCGATGATATCGGGAATTGGAGCGTGTACGTCCGTTTCATGGCTGAAAGTCCTCTTCAGATCGGATGCGGACACCAGTGTAATGCGGGACGGGTTCTCCGTCGATTCGCTTCTTCGTGGAGTCCACCTTGATGTGGGTGTTGAGCTTCCGGGTGAACCAACTCTTATTCAGCGGATCGTCGATGCCGTGTGCCTCTGCCCAGTCGTTGTAGAGACCGAATACATCGTCTTTCGGCACGGCTTCATCCGCGTCTTCGACGAGATATTCGTCGACAAACGCTTCGAACGACGGTGGCGATTGGTCTTCCTCGACTTTCTCATCGGCCTGGTCGGTCTGACTGGGTGGTTCGTCAGCGGCCGCTGATTCGGGCGATACCGGACGGAGCGACTCGTCAGTGATTGTCGAGAGTGGCCGCTTCTCACCGTCTTCATACACAACCGATTCCGCTTCATCGTGAAGGATAACGATGCCGTACGTCGAACGTGTGTAATCTGGGACGGGGAGTTCGGCTTCGGGGACGAATGGCTTCTTGACACGCACCCAGTCGTCCTCGAACTTCGATTTCGTCTCGTAGATGTGTTGCTCACCGTGCTCGTATACCACGTACTCGTCGGCAGCGTGGTCGTAGCTGTAGATGGCTGGAACACGGTCCTTCGAGAGTTTTTCAAGCGACGGGAGGCGGATGTGTTCCGTCCCGCTGGCATCACGAAGGACGATCTCGGCGCCATCACGCTGCCAGATATTCTGGGTCCCGTTCTCGTCGTCGGTCGCCGGTCGCACGGCCGTCACTCCACCTTCTTCGGTTGCCCCGCCGTTGAACGTGAGATTCGAGTCAGTTGTGTAGAACCGCGTCTCGTCATTCTGAAGGGTGCGGATGGGTGGCGTGAGAATGCCGTCGACACGCTTGGCCCACTCAGTTTCGTCGTTTCCTGGTCGAACGACAAACAGTGGGATATCCCCTGCTGCTTGGGCCTTCCGGAGATTCGTGAGTACCTTCGCGGGATTGTCGGGCGTCGTCGTTTCGACTTCGATGGCGAATCGGTCGGCAACGTCGGGGTGGCTCGCCCTCGCGTCAGGTTTCTCGCTGCCATCCTGTGCGAGGATCGAGACGGTGAAACCGAGTGCGGTGAGTTCTTCTTCGATCTGGAGGAGTGCTGCGTCGTGGGCACTCCCACCAGCGGCCTGCACGCTACCAGTATCGGGTGTCGAGACATCCTCTCCGGCGTCAGTGAGCCGGATGCGGAGCTCGTCGGCGTCGATATCGACGGTCGTATCGAGGTATCGTGATCGTTCTCGGATGTCCGCGAGTGCATCATACGACGGCGGCTCGGCGTCAACGTCGTCGAAGAGTCGTCTGAGTTCGTCGTCGACTGCTTCGACGGCCACCCAGCCGTTCTCCTCACGGCATCCTTCTCGAAGCTGGAGACTCCGGACCACCGTCGCAATCGCGACGTCCAGGTCGTCGCTCGCGATATCGAGCACCTCGTGTTCGTTGGTCGGTGTTCTCGTTGTTGAGGCGTCTGTTGCGGCCGGCACGCCGTGTTCGTCACTGATGTGCTCGTGCATCGAGGAGAGCGTCTCAGTGAACTGCTCCTCTTCACGCTCAGTGAGCGGGGTTTCGCTTTCGGGGTGGCCCGGTGGGATCGGGAGGGGTTCGAGACTGAACGGATACGGCCCCGTTTCACCGAACGTCGGGCTTGGCAGGCTGGCGATCCACTCTCCGCGCGGCAACGAACGAATCCGATTGGCGAAATCCGCAGGGTCCATTTCTTCGTGGGCCATCGCTCGTGCCAGTTCCCGGTCGACGTTGATTTTCCCGATGAGCGAACTGCCGATGTTGTTCAGGGCATTCAGGTAGATCTTCCGCCCACCTTCAGCCTCCATCTGTTCGGGGAACTGCATCGACAGACCAACAGAGAGGCGAAAGCCCCGCCCTTTCTCGAGGAGATCGTTCATGATGTCGGAGACCACGACCGACGCTGCCTCGTCGACGAGCAAGTTCACGACGTAGTCGTCCGGGTGCTGGGAGAGCGCCTGTTTGCGATCTTTGAGGGCCGCATCGAGATTCGTCAGGATCACACCGGTCATAATCCGGGCGGCGTCGTCGCGCAGGTCGCCGAGGTCGAAGAGGATGACCGTATCCTCATCGAGGACATCCCGAAAGTCGAACTGGTTCTCGGTATTGTTGAAGATCTGCCGCAGGTGCGTATCCTGTGAAATGTACGCAAGGCGGTTTCCGACACCACCCATCACGTTCGCGAAGGTGTTCGGATCTAACTGGAGTTGCCGTCGAATCGTCCGCGTGACCTCCTCGTCGCTCGACCGTGGGGCGTTGCCGATGTTTTCGTTCGGTGGCCCGGCCTCCCAGAGCTGGTCGACGACGTGTTCGAGCTGTCGGTGGGCGAAATAGTCCGTCGACGCTCGGTACAGCCCGTTTTCACGGCCGTATTCCTCGTCGAACAGGGCCTTGATGAGTGTCTTGATGAGAGTCGGGGCCACAGTCGCCCGCTCGTAGCGGTCGGTTCCCATCACGAGCTTCAAAATCTCTTCGTAGTGGTCGGCCTTCCGTTGGACGGCGTCTTCGCGGCGCCGTCCGCTCTCCATCGACGGTTCGAGATCGAAAAACGAGAACCCGGGGAGGACGTCCGGGATTGGGAAGTGGACGACGTTCTCTTCGAGGTCGGTCATTCCGAACCGACGCGCGTGAGCTCGCATATAATTCTGGGCCATATCGTCGTTCTTCGGGATGATGAGGATCGTCGGCCCCTCGGTGTTGTCGTACAGCGACAGCATATCGTTGATGAGGGCTTTCGATTTCCCAGAGCCGGTTGTTCCGAACCGGCCGTAATGAGTGGGCAACAGTCCGGGTGGAATGTGTGTCGGCACGTCTTCGGCCTCGCCGGTGTCGTCGAGGGCATACCCGATTGCCATCCCGTCTCGGAACTCACCCATAAGGTCCTGGTGCGGACGGGGCAACGGATTCCGACTCTGCTGTTCCGCACGCGTCCCACGTGCCCCCTCGACAGTAAGCTGCTCCGAGGAGGGGACGAGTACGAAGTGCGCGAGTTCTCGACCACTCAGGACGAACTCCGGTCGGGTCGTCCCACGACCGGTCGTGATCTCACGATCCAAGAGCCGCTGCAGCGCCGCTCGTGCGTTCCGTTCTTTTGTGGCTGCCCGCAAGCCGCTGTCACGTATTCGTTCGGCTGCAACCTGGTAGTACGGCCCGTCAAGCGGGTCGAATACTGGGACAAGTGACTGTATCCGCTCATCGAGATCATCGCGACCGTTACCACCGGATGGAATCCCGACTGCTCGGATGTTCGCGGTGAACGACCGCTTCGGATTTTTCGCCTCGATTGCTGCGACACGTTTTGCAACCGCGTCGCTCAGCTGGTTTCTGTCCCGGTTCTCCGGCTGATCGTCAAGTTCGAAGAGGGAGCCAATAATCTCCTGAGCGAGTGTGTCTCGGCCGTCGATGACGTCCTCCTTGCGAAGGTCGGCATCGGACTGCCAGCTCTCGCGTCGCTGGAAGACGACTTGGAATGCTACTGGTGCTGTCGCCTCCATTAGGTGGTCGACGAGCGACGCGAGCGCACCTCCTGGCTGATCGACGGCTGGGAGTTCCGCTTCGTCGTCTGCAGTAAATGGCGAGAGTGAGGTCATCCAGTCTTGCTTCCGAGTTGCCGACCCTTGCCACCGCACGCCGAGTGGGGAGACGGATTCGGTCGCTGGCCGCGCGAGTATCGTCCCCTCCGATGTTACCGTTGGTTTGGCAAGCGTCGTGAGTGGCTCATCCTCGGGAATCGCATCTGGTGGGGCGAGTTCGAGGGCAGTATCGCCGATCTCGATGATGTGGTCGGCAGACTGGTCACCGACCGTTCCTCCATCCGCGACCGATTCGGCGTCCCCTGGCCCCGATTGTTTGTTGTCGTCAGTGCCACGTTCGTATTGCTCGTCAGGGTCGAATTCGTACTGGAGGTCGCCCGCCTCATAGTGCTCGACGAATGTCTCGCGGTCGAATTCGACAGGCTGTACGAGTCGGGATGCGATGTCGACCTCGGTACGCTCGATGTCGAACGTCTCGGGATAGACCGACCGGAGCCGCTTCTCAAGGGTATCCAGATGGTCGTCGGCACCGTAGTAGAATTCGACGAGGTCATCTTTCCCCTCGCTGAGCGCGAGGAATTCGAAGCGTAGCGGTGTGTCGCTATGTAGCGGATTGAGTTTGTCAGCTAGCCCTGTCGAGTCCGTGGAGGTCAGTTTGTGGAGGCTCTCCAGTGCCTGCGGCAGACGCTCCGGATTGAGCCGTTCGGAGGTTGGCGTCACGCGAAGGTACTCACGCATCGCCGTCACCTCCCGCTGCGCCACCATCAGTCTCTGCTGGCGTCTGCTCAGGTGGGCGTTGTCCGTTGTCGGTCGCTCGGCTTTCAATATCGTCTTGGAACGCCTGCACCTCCGCGTCCACAGCATTCTCACCAGTCCCCGGGAGTGAGTCTCGCCGTTGCTCGGTTGGCTCGAAGTCGATGACCTGCTTCTCCTTGGGCATCGCTTTGACCTGAATGCCGCGCCACTCGCCGTCGACGCCCACGAGGGCCTCGGAGAAACCGGCGTCCTCGTTGCCAGGAACGGCGTCCTGAACGAACCGCATCTGCGCGTAGTTCAGCCCGAACTCGTCGGCCCACTCTTCGTCCATCCCGTCGAGGCGGTGGAACTGTTTGACCGCACACTGATCCAGGATCGCCTCAGATTCGGCGTGCTCGAAGAACTCGTCGACGGTTTGCGTGACCAGCCGGATCGAGAGGTCGTGGTGTCGGTGGTGGCGGAATACCGTTTCGAGGAACGCCAGGCTTGCGGCGTCCTGCATGATGTAGCGCGCCTCGTCGATGTAGAACACGACCTCCTTGTCCGAGACTTTCGCCCGCTCGTACACCAGCGAGATGAGTAGCTGCATCGTCAGCGCCGTGCTGCTGTCGACGCTGCCCTCCTGCTGGGCGAGGTCGAGGTAGATGACCTTCTCGTCCCGGATGTCGAAGTCAGATTCTTGGCCCAGGTTGGCGTGGCGACCGTCGTCCTCGAAGGGGCGGAGCTGGTCGAGGAGCCACGTCGCGTCCTCCTTGATCTTCCTGGCCTCCTCGTCGGACCGGACGACGAACTCCTCGGGGTCGTTGACCATCTCCTCGAAGACGTCCATCATATCCTGAATCGTCGGGCTCGGATTGTCGTGCGTCGAGATGTCATCGGTGATCCCGTTTCGCTTGTACGCCCGCTTGAGCCCGAGTTCTAGCGTCGTCCGGCGGTCGCCCAGCGAGATGCCGCGGAGCGCGAAGAAGTTCGTCAGGAAGCTCATCGCGTCGTCGAGCTTCTCGTTGAACGGGCTGGCGTCCTCGCCCATCGCCCGCTGGACGTGCTCGGGCGTCTCCCGAATCTCCAAGGGGTTCAAGCCGAGCGTCCCGCCGACCGTGATGCGTTTGGCGTCGAGGGCTTCGGCGACGCCGGCCCAGTTGTTCAGCGGCTCGAGGATGATGCCGATACGGTCCTTGCTCTGCTCGATGGAGCGGATGAAGTTCTGCTTGGAGCTGAACGACTTCCCCGAGCCGGTGTCGCCGACGGTGAACATCGCGTACCCGTTGTCCCGAGCGAACGGGTCGATGACCACCGGACTCTGGTTGTCCTTGTGAATCCCGAACTCGACGCCACCCTCCTCGAGGATCGTTGCGTTGTGCGGCGAGGAGAGCAACGCACCGACGGCGCCGCCGAGCGCAATCGACGTCCGCCCGAACTCGTTGTCGCCGATGGGCGCGGCTGACTGAAGGGCGAGATCCTGCCGACAGATCGCCGTCTTCGGCGTGAGGTTCGCCGGGTCGTCACGGAGCGCGCTCTTGACCTTCTGGACGGCGTCCCTGAGGTCCTCCTTCTCGTCGGCCCGGACAGTGATGAACATCCCCTGGTCGAAGACGTTCGCGCCGTTCTCGACGGCCTTGTACGTCGCTGCGGCCTCGTTGGCACGTTCCTGCAGGTAGGCACTCCGCACGCTCTGTTCAAGGTCAGCGTCGACCTGGAGGTCGTCAGCGATATCCTGCAGTTCGTTCCGCGCCCGCTCCTGGTTCTTCGGCGTGATGTGGGCTGTCAGATCGAACTGCACGTCCGTCATCTCGAAGAGCTCGGAGAGGTAGCCGTCGTTGGGGTAGTCCGGGTAGTCAGCGATGTACAGCGTCGTCGTCCACTGCTCGCCGACCCGTGCCGCGCGCGTCTCCCATTCGATCGCCGCCGGCGCGGTTACCGTCTTGTGTGACTCGGCGATGTCGTCGAGAAGCTGGCGTTCGGCCGCGCCCTGTTCGATGGTCTCCTCGTCGAGCAGATCCGAGAACTCGACCTCTTCCTCGTCGTCTTCGGTGTACCAGTCCCAGAGGAGTTTCCCGCCGATCCCGACCAGTACCGCGAGCAGGATGTAGAGAGCCGCACCTTCCGCTGAGGTTGGGTTCGTGAGCCACTCCGTGAGCTGGCCGACGGCTCCGCTGTCCGTCTGGAGGACGAGGTTACGCATCGTGGTCATCCTCCCGGCGCGAATGGCCGATGATGGGTTGTTCGCGAACGACGCTCTCTGCGTCGTCGTACTCGTGTTCGCGGCCGTTCCAGAAGTCCATATTCAACACGAAGAGTTCGACCGTGCTGAGCCGGCGTGCGGACCAGCCCGACGCCTGCTGGATGAACTCCGAGCGCACGTCGTTGACCCGGCTATCCAGCTTCTCGAACATCTGTGCGCGGCGCTCGACGTCGGTGAGGTCCTCACGGCGGGTCACGAACGGGTTGAACAGGAACCCGATGACGGGGAACTGCGTCAGCTTCTCGGCCGGCGTCCCCTCGTCGCGGAACCGGTCGTAGACTTCCAGTGGGGTGACCTCGACGCCGATGTAGTACCGCACCTGCTGGATGCCCCGTTCGCGCATCTCCTTCGGCCGCGTCTCCCGATACTCTTCGAGGAGTTCCCGGAAGATCGGGTTTTCTTTGACGTCCTCGTCGTTCAGGCGGTCTTCGATGTTCTCCGTAATCTGTTCGACCGGGAACGAGCGGGTCGTCGCGTGGAGTTTGAGCTTCGAGTCCAGTTCCTTGTTGGCGAACTCCTCGCCGGCGTCCTGGAGCTGTGCCCAGTCGTCGGACATCGCGAAGTCCATGTTGCCGGGGTCGATCTCGATGAACGCCTCCATCGTGCCGTCCGCGCGCTGGATCGCGCCAGCGCCCGGCCACGCCCGTTCGATGTTCGTGAGGTCTTGCGTCCGCTCGTCGGGCTTGAACGGTGTGTAGTTCGCGAGCCCGCCCTCGTTGCGCTCTGTCTCGTTGGTACTACTGTCGGCCTCCTCCGGAGCACTGAACGTGATCTGGGGGCGCTTGACGTAGCGATAGACGTCTTTCGTCCACGTCCACGCATTCAGGTGGTCGGGCGAGACGTAGACGATCGCGACGCCGAACCCGAAGCCACCTGCGACGAACGGTAGAGCGAGTGATTCGATGCCGGTTAGGCCAGCGATGAACAGGCCGACGGTTGGGAAGGCGATCAGGACGCCCACGTCACCTTCCTCGATGTTGAGGTAGGGGATGCGGCTCTCCTCACCGAACTGGTCCATGATGCGCCGTGCGGCTGCGTCTTCGTCGATGGACATGGATTGTTAGTAACCTCCAGGGTCGTTCTCGGTCCGCCGGTAGGACGGCGTCCCGCTGTCATCGTCACTATTCGCGCCTCGTGCTGCCGCCTTCTGGGCGACAGCGTGTCCCGCAGCGGCTTTCGGTCCCCAGCGGGCCGCGGTCGTCGCGACGCCGGCACCGCCGACGTAGGCCCCGGCAGCAACGCCGCCGATAAGGGCTGCTCCCTTGGTTGCACCGCCGAGGACTTTCGCCGTTAGCGGGGTCGCGTATTTGAACGTCTTCCACGTGACATATAGCGCAACGAGCGGAAGTGAAGATGCGACGAGATACTTGAGGAACGCTGTTTCCGGCGTCAAAGCCCCTCCAGAGTAGAGTAAATCGTACCCCTTGAGAACTATCGCTGCAGGCAGGGGAAGGATGGCCATTGGGACGAACCGTTTGCTGAACCCCATCGCGACATCAGAGAGGACAGGGATATTGCCATACGCGACGGCGAATGCGATGGGCATCCCATACAGGTAGACGTAGAGGAGAATCTGCCGGATGTAGAACAGCGCTTCCAGTGCCCACATCGAGATTCCGCCGATAAGAGCAAAGAGGAGACCAAGACCGGGATTGGTAATTGACCCCGTTATGAACTGCAACATAGCAGAGGCCAGCGAGGACAGCTCCGGCATCAGCGCTATTGTGAACCCGTCGACAAGGTAGAGAGCGAGCGCTCCGATCCAGTACCACGTAATGATCAGGAACGCACCGACCCAGGCAGTCTTCTTGGTCTTCCGAGCCTCGTATGCACTCCCGATATTGAAGATACGGATGGTGTGCCGTCCCTGAACGCTCATCACAAGGAGCAGCAGAGAGATCAACATTATCTCGCCGCCGATGAGCCCTTCTTGGATTGCTGGCCAAGGGGCGTTACTTGGTTCTCCGAAAATGAAGGCCCCGTCGGTCTGGGGAGTTGGAGTGCCAAACATCTCTTCGGTCAGCGTCTGATACCCCGACCGAAGCCCGTCCATGAACAGACCGATGAACCAATCGACGACGTCTTTGAACCCCTCGAGAACGACGTCTATCAGGTCCACCATCGTTAGGCCTCCGTGATTGAAACCTCGCAATCACTCATCTCCGTGGATCCGGAGTACTGTACATCGAAGGTCTTGGATACCTGGTCGCCGCCAACTTGAGTTCGGACTGTGACGGTGAACTGGCCGCTGTTTCCGTCCGGGGAGCATCCCATCCCCTCTTCAGATTCGGAACCAAACGGGAACGAACTACTGAACAGGTCGGTAGTTTCTCCCGGTGAGATCACCACCTGCTCGGTTTCATACATCCCGCTACCTCGGGGATCTTCGACAGGGTTTGGTACATCACCGGTGAAAATTAACTCAACAACCGCTTCTGGTCCGCTTCCGGTGTTTTCGACGGTGACGTACGCTTCCCCGTTCTTTAGCCGATCCGTCTCAGTATCTCCGTAGACTTCGTCCCACGACTTCTCCGGGTTATTCCGGTAAAGACCAACATCTTGAATTCCAATTTCCGGCTGAATCAGTGAGGAACTCTCAGCTATCGTTTCTTCACCGCTGAGAGCCACGACAGTATACTCTCCAGGCTCGTAAGAAGTTCCGATCTCGAAAGAGACCTGTTGTGACCCAGCAGCAGTTTCTTGTTGACCGAACAGCTCCCCATTCGGCTGGACGAGGTTGATCTGATCGACTCCCTCCTCTGACGTGTATTCAATGACGAGTTCTGTCCCCTCTACGGTGACTTGCTGGATGATTCCCTCTTCATCAGACGGGGTTGAGTTCCCGCTACCCGGGGAATCGCCGTTGTTGAGGCATCCGGCCACGCTCACGAGAGCGGCGCCGGTGACTGTTCGGAGGGCGGTCCGTCTACTGAGGTGGGGATTATCCTGAGTCATGGGTTTTGCTGGAAGATGTCTTCTGGGCCGAGCATCCGCAGGAGGCGCTTGCCAGCGTAGAACATCACGAAGAACGGCAGGAGCTGCCAGCCGACCTCAAAGATGAGGGCGAACCAGCCTTCAATCGTTCCGAGTGGATGCCAGCGGGCCGTCGCGGAATCGCTCACGTACGCGGGATTATGGCCGAGCCACGAACCCGGATGGTAGCGGGCCGTGTAGATCCCCGGCTCGTCGATCGTCACGATGGCCACGCCCGATTCGTTGGTCTCGACGCGCTGATCTGCGACGGTGATGTATCCATTCCGGGTGGTTCCGCCAATCGGGTACTGGCGGCTATCGTCGAGCGTGATGGGAGCGCCGGTCTGATTGTCCCGCAGTTCAATCCGGAGTGTCGCCTGTGACTGGTTCTGCTCGAGTACCTCAACGGTGAGGTTACTGCGACGGAGCTGTCGCTCGGAGCCACCGTCCGGCTCGACGATCGAGGCGTTCACGCCACGGACGATACCCGCAACGTGGAGCGCTTCACGGTCGACGGTCTCCGCTCGAACGGCGACGCCGTACGTCGTCGTGTACGATTGGTTGACAATGTCGATGTTGATGTTCTCCCCGATGGTGCCGACCGGCGACGGGCGGTCTGTCCCCCACGTTTTGATGAGTTCGGGGCCATCTCGAACCGGCTCGGCACGCGGTCCGATGCGAGACGGATAGGCGTGGACGTACACGGGAATCGCATCCGACTCGACGGTGGCGCTATCTGTCCGGTTCGACCGAACGAGCGTGTCCCAGTTGGTGTTCCGAGCAGTGTAGAACCGCCAGACACCGCGCACCCGGGCATCGCCATCTTCGGTGAGGGTATAGCCTTGCCACGGGCGGGACTGGAAGATCGCCACGCCGGCGTCGCCGTTGGGGTACTCGGCGTAGTAGGGATACGCCGAGAGGTCGTAGATCTCGACGTCGATCGCGTCCGAGACGTTGCGTGATTCCGTCTGGTAGGTGACGTTGACGTCCGTCCGGTTGCCCTGGTCGAACCGAGTGGTCTTCTTCAGGCGGGCACTGATCTCCGCTTCGAGCGTGAGATTCGCACTCCAGTCCTCCTCGATCTGATAGTCGAGGGCTGGCGTATGGGACCCGTCCTGCGTCGCGATGGTCTCACCATCTTTCTTCAGCCGGACTTCCTCTATTTCGTGCTCCGTGAGCGACCACTCGATGGTCGTGTTCCCGGACGAACTCCCGTTCGGAACCCGAACTCGATAGTCAACGAAGCCCCGCATCGTCCCGTTCGGTGCGATGTAGAGTGGGGTTTCACCTGACTCGAGGTGCCCGCGCGTTGAGGGCTGGACCGCGAAGATGGTGGCGTGGGCATCCTCGATGAAGACGCCGTCCTCGAGGTCTGCGTGCGGTGGATGTACGGACGTATCTGGGCCGCCGGCGTCGAGGTCCTCGAAGTCGTTCCGCGTCCACGTCGCCGCAGTCGCCGGCGGTCGTTTGAACGTAACGTCCGTTCCGTTGGCGACCTGATGGACAGCGGAGCGGTCCTCGCCGTAGCGCTGGCGGTACTCCTCCTGGCTGATGTAGCTGTCCGAATCACGTGACCAGAGCGTCGCAGACTCGTTCTCGGTGAGCCCGTTCTCCTCCGTCCCTGGCCGCGGCGGATCGGCGGCGACGATACCCGTGACTAAGCTCGTCACGAGCAAGCCGGCCATGAGTACGGAGAGCTCTCGGTGGTCCATAGGGCTCGCAACGGGGATTGTGGGGTTGCTTACCAGGGGACGAGGTCAACGCACTGCGCAAGCGGCAGCCCCATCATAGACCCCGCGACGGTGTAGAGCGGGCCGAGGACGACAAGGACGACCGCGGACTTCATCGCGGAGCGCTTGTGCCGCTTGAGGCCCTTCTTCTGCTCGGGATTGAGGGTGAACATCTCGATGAGGGAGTCAGCCTGCCAGACGATGGCGAGGCCGACGATCCCCAGCGCGGTGGTCAGCTGGAAGAACCCCTCAATCATGCTCGGGAGGTTGTCTGCGCTACAGACCGCGTTACTCTGGGCGGCGACCGGCTGGACAGCGAACAGGCTCAGGAAGACGACTGTTAGTGCGGCCTGTCGTGGAACCTTGCCGGTCAGGGATGACTCGGTGTCGGTGCTACGTTCAGGGTCGGAGGGAGTCTTGTTCTGGGACATTGCGGGTCAATCATCAGTCGCGTCTCCAGCCGTAGGCTGGTTCTGCTGTTCTTCGACGAGCGACTGGAGGTCGTCGAAGCGGTTGGTGTCCTCTGCGATCTCTTCGAGCGTGTAGCCCTGCTCGCGGGCCCGGTCCAGGAGGTCGCGGAGTTCATCGGGGTCAACACCGCGGACTTCCATTTCCTCGCGGAGGGCGCGGCGATAGAGGGCGGAAGCGTTGATGTGGTCGTTCCACATCAGGTACAGATCATCGATGTCCTCGATGGTGACTGACCTCGTAATCATACATGCGGGTATGGGTATGCACCGGCTGAGTCCCGGTACATATTTGCTGACTATCTGGAAAATAGATAAATATTTTCTGGTTGTTCGGGATTGAGATTCGCCATGCAAATTATCGGAAAATAATTTAGGAACGTTTCAGGTGTGTCTTAACCAACGGGTGGAGTCTTATCGCGTGGGTGTTGGTTAAACTCTCACAATAGAACCGTTCTACTCGATCTCGACGATGTCCCCACTTCCATCATCAAGGAGACTGCGTACTTCGTCAAGGAGTTGCTGACCTTCTTCGTTGAGTGCTGTTCCTTCATCGAGGTTGCACTCGTCCGTGTCGAGTTGCTCAATGATCTCTTCGACGCGACTCAGCCGATCGTGGATGTCTGGATCTTTTGCCACGGTTAGATCACCCCCAGCCAAAGCCCGGTGATGACCAATAACAGCAACAGCAGCATGACGATCGCGGCCTTGTAGTAAATCGGTGGGAGGCCCTCGGGTGCGGTCGCTTCACCAACTGCTTCGGCGAGCTCCTGTTCGTGTTCGTGCTCCTGCTGGAAGGTCTCGTACGCGGCGTCGAGCTGTTGCTCCAGCGGCTCGATCTCACTCGCAAGGAACTCTTGGCGGGAGTTCACGATGTACTCGCCGGCGGCGGTCGGCGTGATCGTCGCGACGTCCGCCACCTGATCCGCGATGAGCCGGTCATCGGTGTGTCCAATCGCGGTGACCACCGGGGTATTCGCGGTGAAGATCGCCTCCGCAACCCGCTCGGTGTTGAAGGCTTGGAGGTTCGAATCGCTCCCACCGCCCCGACCGACGATGATGGCGTCGACGTCCTCCGAGCGGTCGAGATGGTGAATGCCGTTCGCGATGGACGTCGGCGCGTTCGACCCCTGGACGGTTGCGTCCTTCACCAGGATGTCGACGGTGGGGTCCTGTCCGTGGATCGCGTTCTGGATGTCGTACCGAGCGTCTCCTCGAAGGGACGTGACGACGCCGATCCGCTCCGGGAACGCCGGCGGTTGCTGTTTCTGCTCGTCGTCGAACCAGCCACGCTCTTCGAGTTCGCTTCGCAGTCGCTCGACGGCAGCCGCCTGGTCGCCGTCGCCGACGACGATCACCTCCCACGGTTTGAGGTCGATTTTCCCGCCCTCTGTCCAGTAGTCGATATCGCCTTCGAGGATGACTTCGGTCCCGTCCTCGAGGTCGGCGTCCATCTCCCGGTAACGGTTCGCCCAAATCATACAGGGGAGTTCGGCGTCGCCGTCGGTGAGCGTGAAGTAGAGCGCCGTGCTGTTCTTGTGAAGGTCGGTGACTTCGCCGATACAGCGGACGCCGTTGAGGGCAGGCGTGTCCTGGACGACCGACGCGATTCGGCCGTTCAGCTGGGACACGCTAAGGACCTCTCTCGCATCGGGTTCGACCGCCTGCCGTTCGGTATCCGGTGCGTCCGCCATTTCCGTCTATTAAATTCTGGACAGCATCCTCAAAAAGGTACCTTCAGTTGATGGTTCGAGTGGATAAACCGTCATTCATGCTCGGCGTTTTCGGCATCTAGATCCCGGATCACTGTTACTTCGATACCCGTCGCTTCCTCGATCACTTCCTCTGGGTCTCGCTCTATCCCGAACATCACGCTGAGGAGACGTTGCCATCGATTCCGTCGCTGCTCGCTGAGGACGATCATATCCATCTCGAATTCGATCGCGATCTCGATGACCGCTTCCTCTACAAAGAACCCATCTCGAATAACGTAGTTTGCGTCGATCTCCCCCACTGCAGATTCAACCGCGGCTCGGAGCTCTTTCCGACTGACACGACGGTCCTCTAGAACTTGGTTAAGGTGGAAAATCAACAGTTCAGTTCCTTCACGACCGTCGGTTAAGTCCTGGCCGCGGCGGATGGCCCGTCTATTCGTCTCCGTGAGAGGATATTGGACAGGAACGAGAACGTTCATTCACTACCGCTAGCGATGCCGGGGGTTAAATGTATATTTGTCCCACAGGCGCAGTCGCTCGGAAGATGAGTGTGCAGAATCTATGAAGCTTCAACACACTCCGGATACTACCGCCAGTACTGACCTATGGCGGAGGATTTAGCAGAGATTCAGCAGGAGATTGCGGCTTCGTCCCATCCCACAGCAGAATTTAGCCAACTGAGTCGAAGTCGACAGCGGGACGTGTTCTTTCTGCTTCCACAGACACTTCAGGAATCGCTCGTCGAGGATCTGACCGGAGAAGAGCTCCAGCGATTCGTTCGCCGGCTCGACCCCGACGAGGTAGCTGACGTTCTCGGATTCGCGGACGAAACCACGAGAACAGACGTCCTGCAAAGACTCGACGAGGATCGCCGAGAGAAGGCCGAGTTCCTGCTCGAATTCAGTCCGGAGAGTGCTGCTGGCTTGATGCACCTGGACTACGTCACGGTCGATGCGACTAGGGATATCGACGACGTCGCCCACCGAGTACAGCGATACGAGGACCGAACGGGGAACGTGCCGACGATCTTCGTGACCGAGGACGACGAACTCGTCGGCGAACTTCCCGGGCAAGCGCTCGCGATGGCAGACACCGACGACGTCGACCTCCATGACTACGTCCAGGAAACGCCTGCTGTAACGTACGATACACCAGACACGGAGGTCGTCGACGTGCTCCGAGAGCATCCGGAGAGCTCAGTCGCAGTCCTCGACGACGACCGAACCATTCTAGGGGTTATCTACGCCGGAGACCTCCTCCGGGTCATCGAAGAGGAAGCCGGGGAGACGCTTTACGAATTCACCGGGGTTCGAGAAGAGGAGAGCATTCTCGACGGGCCACTCACGAAGGTTCGGTACCGGTACAAGTGGTTGATCATCAATCTCGGGACAGCGTTTCTTGCCGCTGCGGCGGTTGGCTTCTTCGAGGACACGATCGCTGCGTTCACGCTCCTGGCCGTGTACATGCCCGTCGTCGCCGGGATGGGTGGGAACGCCGGGACGCAGTCAATGGCGGTGACCGTCCGTGGCATCGCACTCGAACAGGTCTCGCTGTCGACCGGGCGTCGAGCGGTGATCAACGAAATCATCGCAGGTGGAGCGAACGGCCTCATCACCGGTGTCCTCGTCGCAGCGATAGCGTCGGTATTCAATCAGAGTCCGCTGCTGGGGCTCGTGCTCGGGGTCTCGATGATCCTGAACCTCATCATCGCCGGGTTCTTCGGAACGACGATTCCCCTGGTGCTCGAACGTATCGGCAAGGATCCCGCGACGTCGGCGACGATCTTCATCACGACGGCGACGGACGTTCTCGGGTTCTTCATCTTTCTCGGATTGGCGCAATCCGTTCTCTGAACTCTCTCCTTCAGTTTGCTGGCAATTATGAACCTCTGAAGTCACGGCCCGGATGCCCCAGTGATCTTTGCGAGTTTACACGCTGTTGTGAGGCCACAGTATTATTCGGACGGCTGACGGAGAGTCGGTATGACCGTCTACGAGACCGACCTCCCCGGGGTTGGCCGCAAATTCGACCTTGAATTAGCTGATGACAGTCTTGCATCGGTCGTCATCCATCACGACGGCCGGTGTGAACTCTATAAACGGCCCAACCGTGAAGCGAACGGTGAGAAACTCCTTGACCTGACGGGAGAGGAAGCGAACAAACTCGGGTCGATCCTCGAAGGGGCGTACTTCGAGTCGGTGAACGTGGATGAACTAACCGTCCCGCTCGGTGACGCTATCATCGAATGGATCGACATCCCTGAGGACTCGCCTATCGCAGGACAGACACTCGAGGAAAGCAAAATCAAACGCCAAACAGGCACGACGGTAATCGCCGTTCAGCGGGATACCGAAACGATACCGAATCCGGGAGCTGATTTCGAACTCCACAGCGAGGATATCCTCGTTGCTATCGGGACACGTGAAGAGCACGCGGCTCTGGACGATTTGGTCGAACGCGGTCCCTGATCGCGTCGTCACTCGGTGTGGAACGTACGTGCTACCCGTTCGATGAGATGTGCGTTCCGCATGAGTATCGTGCCGAGGATACTCGTGAGCAGGACGTACCCGACGGTGAACGCCGGGATCGTTTCCCTGAGAGCGTCTGTGGTCCCCGCAGTGACGAGGAACGCGGCGATCACCAGCGAGAACTCCCCGCGGGGAGCGAGCGCACTCGCCATCCTCGATGCCTGCTCAATCGAGAGACCGAAGCTCCGACCGGCGAAGAACCCACTCACAATCTGCCCGAACACCGTGACGACGACGGCAACAAGAACGAACCCCGCGACCGAGAGCACGAGTCGCGGATCGGTCTGGAGACCGATGACGAAGAAGAACACCGCCGCGAAGAGGTCACGGCTCGGGGCGAGTTTACTCTCGATACGCTCGACGTGCGATGTCTGTCCAAACGCCAGGCCGACGAGGAACGCCACGATAGCGTCACTGACACCGGCAGCGAAACCGAGACCGGCCACGAGCGTAGTCACACCGAGGACGCCGAGGAGGAATAGTTCGCTCGACCGGATATCGAACATTCTATCGAGCCACTCACCGCCGTAGTAGGCGAACAGCGTCAGTACCACTAACACGATCGCTGCCTGTCCGAGTGTCCGACCGAGTGAAGCAATGTCGGCAGCGCCCAGGAGGACAGCAGAGAGGATTGCGAACACAGCGGCGGTGAGCACGTCTTCAATGACTATCACGCCGAGAATCCCTTCGCTCTCCGGATTAACGATCCACTCCAGGTCAAGGAGGGATTTGGCGATAATGACCGTCGACGAGTTGAACGCAATCAGCCCGATGAACAGTGACTCGAGGAGGGTGAACCCAAAGAGAAGACCGACGACGATACCGAGCGGGAAACTGACGCCGACGTCGATTGCGCCGGCACGGAAGAACTGCGAGCGCTTCTGGATCAGCGACGTCAGGCTCAGCTCCAGGCCGACGAAGAACAGCAGGAAGATCACACCGAGATCGGCCAGTAGTCGGATGAACTCCGTCGAGTCGACTACCGTGAGAGAGACACCCCCGATCGAGGGCGCGAACGGGCCAATGAGAATGCCGACGAGGATGTACGCGGGGATGACCGACTGGCCGACACGAACGGCAATCAAGCCACCAATCGTGAGGACTGTAAGAAAGATACCAGCCGAAAGTATGAGACTCGTCGTAGCCACGGATATGACCGGTATCTACAGGTGAATTATTGTTCCGGTGGTGGCTTCCTTTTAATGGACTATTTGGGTTTCGAGAGCAGCTCTTCGAGCGCTTGGTGTGCGTCGTCATCACCGACGACGACCAGAACGTCATCTGTTAGTAGCTGTGTGTCTGGTGTCGGATTCGCGATCGTCTGTCCACCGCGTTCGACAGCAAGGACAGAGACACCCGTCTGGGTCCGAATACCGACATCGCCAATCGTCCGTCCGACAACCGGTGAATCATCTGGGATGGCCACCCATTTGATTCGAGCGCCCGAGAGCGCGTCGTCGAGGTCGTCGGAGACGGGATCGAAAAAGACGCCTTCGAATATCTCCGCAATCTTCTCTGCGTCGCGCTCATTCGTCGTGAACAGTTCCTCGCCGTCGGCGTCCGGTTCATCTCGCCAAAAGGCGCTTCGTTTTCCGTCGTTGTGGACGACGATCGTGAAGACTCCTCCGTCGGGAAACGAGATCTGGTAACGTCGTCCGACGCCGGGGAGCTGTGTCTCGAAAACCTTCATATCCATAGTGGACCGAGCAGCGTAATCATTGTTCGGACGACACCGGCATCAAAACGAAACGCAATTTACCCGATCTTCCTTGGTTCACGTCTCTCCGGGATTACGGTCATACCAGCGCTCTTATATCGATCGTTCAATTGAGTAAGCAGTAAATAATGGCGATGGATCCGTCTCGGCCGCCGAAAGAGCGTGTCTACCTTCTGCTCGACGGGAGGCATAGAGAAAGTTGGCTCTCTTTGGGGACGAATCTCTTCATTATGGCACTTATCGTCCTCAACGTCGCGACGTTTATTGCGGGGACGGTGTCATGGATCGGTGCCCGATACGGCCAGCTCTTCGCTGCCTTCGACGTGTTCGCTGTTGGTGTGTTCACGGTCGAGTACCTCCTCCGCGTCTGGTCGTGTACGGTCGACGAGCGCTACTCGAGCCCGATTCGTGGTCGTATCCGGTTCATGCTCTCCCCCTACGCGCTTATCGACCTAATCGCGATCTTCCCGTTCTACCTCCCGATCGTGCTCGGAGAGCAGGGTGCAGAACGGATGCTTCGGATCTTCCGGCTGTTCCGACTGCTGAAGATTGCGCGATACTCGAATTCGCTGACGCTGATCACGAACGTTTTCCGGCGAAAATCGGAGGAATTGCTGATCACCGTCCTCGTGATGAGCATCTGGTTGGTCTTCGTTTCTAGCCTCATGTACTATGTCGAGCGGGCCGCACAGCCCGAGGTGTTTTCCAGCATTCCGGCCGCAATCTGGTGGGGCATCGTCACGCTGACGACAGTGGGATACGGCGACGTCGTCCCCGTGACACCAGTCGGACGTGCACTCGGGGCGACAGTCGCACTCCTCGGTATTGCGCTGTTTGCACTCCCTGCTGGTATCGTCGCATCTGGATTTGTCGAGGAACTGGAGCGCCGACGGCAAGGACCACAGTATTGTCCTCACTGCGGCGAGGAAGTCGACGATCTCATCGACGAACCTCCCAAATCCCATGTTCACGACGAACTGGAACAAAAACAGTGATTTGAGATGGATGTGATCCAACCATACATAATATCTCTCTCGGGTTTAATGGAGTGTATCCAATGAGAAGTACCGATAACGACGGGGTCCTGAGTGAAATTGTCGCATATAATCTCAATCCGTATGTATTGGGGATTCTCGTTCTAGCTGCGGGTCTGTGGGTATTCGGTCAAACTGAATATGCGACTTTTGCCTTCCTCGTATTTCTGCTGGTGTTCACACTCAGAAATATGTGGTTGGCATATTCGGACCTACTTGGATGACTTACCCTCAGACTTCGCGACTGCTTTGGAGATTTCACGATCAGTGAGGTAACCAACGATCTCATTCGCCTTCGTGACGAGCAGATACCGCAGGTTATTTTCTTTCATCATCGCGGCCGCTGTCTCGAGGCTCTCCGATTCGTCGACCGTCACGACCGGTGATAGTGGACAGTCTCCAAGTGACGTAGCGGAGACACCCGTCTCATCATCGACTAACTCAACCACCTCCGTATGGGCGAAGACACCAAGCGGTTCGCCATTCTCCGTCACAACCACTAAATCAGTGTCCGATTCGGTCAGCTTCTCAACTGCCCGGGCAGCCTTCCGCTCCTTCTCCAGTTCCACTGCCCGCTTGCGCATAACTGCTCCAATGTAAAATGGAATCATGAGTGCTGAGAGTGTCAGCACGAATTTATAGCCTGTGGGAGGACCCCATAGAGATCACCCGAATCTGTCGAAATCCCTGACTCAATGAGCGTGGGGACCACGACATCCTCTCAGGAAAAGCGCCTACTCGCTATACGGGGACCGGGCAGCCGCTTAAATCAGTATACTCATTGAGGCCGGGACGTACACTCCGCATGTGATTGGGCTTCTCCAGACTGGGTCACTCCCCTTTGCAACGGACTTTGCGGTCATTATCATCACAGCGGTACTACTGAGTTACATCGCCCGATTGACGGGCCAGCCGACGATCGTCGCGTACATCTTTACCGGGCTCGTTCTCGGCCCAGTCTTCCTCAACGTCGTTTCCCAATCGGAACTCGTAGTCTTGATGAGCGAGCTCGGACTCGGATTTCTCCTCTTCCTCATCGGGATGAAGATGCGTATCGACGACATCCGCGAGATCCTCCGTCCCATCGTCAACATCGCTATCTGGCAGACAATTCTCCAGACTGCACTCGCATTCGTCGTCGCTTTCGCGCTGGGATTCACGCTACTCGAAACGACGATTATCGCGTTAGCGACCGTCTTCGGGGCGACACCGATCATCGTGAAACTGCTTTCCGACAAAGATGAACTAGCGACACTTCCGGGAAAGATCGACGTCGGTGTCCTCATCATTCAGGACATCTATCTCGTCATTCTCCTCGCGGTTCTGAGCGCCGACTCACTCTCGAATCCCCAAGAAATCGCCGTCAGCGTCGGGACGATACTCCTGTTGATGAGTGGGATCGGCATCGTCTCGTATCTCTCCGCACGGTATCTCCTCCCGTCGCTGTTCAGGGCCGTCGCCGACGACAGACGGGCGTTTTTCATCGTCGGTATCGCATGGGCGTTTGTCTTCATTCTCGGGACCGAACAGCTCGACCTCTCACTCGAAGTCGGTGCGTTTCTCGCAGGACTAAGTCTCGCACAGGTTCCATACACGAGCGAACTCACGGAGCGAGTTCGGCCGATCACCGACTTCTTTATGGTCGTGTTCTTCACCAGCATTGGCCTCCAGCTCGCTGCGGATAACCTCCTGGCCTACTGGGTGGAAGCGTTGATCGCATCGGCCGCACTTATGGTCGGAAACTTCCTGATCATCTTCTATCTCATCGACCGCGAACAGTTCACGCCGGAAACGTCGTTCATCGGGAGCCTCAATATGGCTCAGGTGAGCGAGTTCTCGCTCGTCGTCGGCGCTCTTGCAGTTACTCAGGGTTTCATCGACGCGTCGATACTGGGGTACCTCAGCCTGATGGCGATCGTCACGATGAGTCTCTCGACGTACCTCATTAACTACAACTACGAGATTTACGAGCGGATCAAGCCGTATCTAGCACGTTTTGAGAGCGAGGAAAAACAGGATGTCGATCTCCACGTCTATCGAGATCACGCCGTCGTCGTCGGATACGACGAGATTATTCGTGCCGCATTACCGTTACTCCAGGAGCACTTCAGGGATGTCGTCGTCGTCGATCGGAATCCAGCCCACGCAGAGATCCATCAGTCCGCCGATTACGAGTACATCTACGGCGATTTCAAACACGGCGAGATCCGAAACGGCGCCGGACTCAAGCGAGCCGCGTTCGTGTTGAGTTCGACAGTCGAACCAGATATCAACCGAATCCTCCTCAAGGAGGTTGGGGACGAGACGGTCGTCTTCGCCGAGGCCGAGTCAACAGAAGACGCAGCGGACCTATACGACCGCGGTGCCCAATACGTCATCCTCAGTACCGCCCTCACAAGTGAAAAACTGGCCGACCACCTGCGTCGGTATTTCAACGAACCGGAGGAGTTCTGGTCGGTGGTAGACAGCGACATTGGCCACCTCCGCTGGGTCCGAGGTGAGTTCGATGGTTGAGCTCCTGACGCCCCTCGGCGCAATCTTCATCGTCGCCGCCATTTTCCTCGTGTTTGCGACGCGACTGGGGATACCCGCAGTGCCGATCTATATCATCGTGGGAGTAATACTGGCGCCGTTTATCCCGCAAGGGACCACCCTTGAGCTCGCACAATGGGGAGTCGCATTCCTCGTGTTCACCTTCGGTGTTGAAGTCGAACCAGGGCGGTTTCGGGCCGTTGCACGTGACAGCGAGCACGTCGCTGCCCTCCAAGTCCTGCTGATCGGTAGTCTCGTATTCGGCTTGGGACTCGTATTCGGACTCGACACGTTGAACGCAGTCTACTTCGCGAGTGCAGCTGCACTCAGTTCCTCACTCGTCGGCCGAGAGCTTGCGGTACACGACATTCGTCGTAATCTCATTCAGGGACGCCTCATCTCGTCGATACATTTTGCGCAGGACCTGTTCGCAGTCGTGCTCATCCTCGTGTTGAGCGCGGACGTGTTCACTCCTGATGGTATTGCGCTCAAACTCGGGTACGGCGTCGTTATCCTCCTCGTCGCAGCGCTCGTTCGAGTGTACGTGTTCGATCTTCTCGTCTCGCTGTCGGGAGACTCCGACGAACTCATCATCTTGACCGGAGTCGCGCTCCTCCTCGGGTTCATCAGCCTCGCCGAGCTAACCGGCATCTCGATCGTCGTCGGAGCGTTCGCCGCCGGACTGGCGATCACACGGGACTTCCCGGACAAATTGGCGCTCGAAGCGGGTCTCGAGTCGTTCGACGATTTCTTCGCTGCGGTATTCTTTGTCACCGTTGGTAGTCTGATTACAGTCCCCACACCACGAGCACTGCTGTTCGCTGGAGTACTGCTGTTCGTAATCGTCGTACTCAAGCCCCTAGTGACGATCTACGCACTTCTCTATCAGGGATACGAAACCAGAACGGCATCGTTGACGAGCTTCGGGCTCGATCAGGTGAGTGAATTCACCCTCATCATCGCTATCCAGGCGTTGATACTCGAGCGGATTCAACCGGACGTCTTCGAGGCGATTATCCTCGTGGCGGCACTCACAATGATCACGTCAACCGCGACGCGTCAGTACAGCGAGCCACTATACCGAATCCTGATGCGGATTCTGCCGCTGGAATCGACGCACTCCAAACTGAATAACCGAAGTTCCGTCGACTCATCTCTGACAAACCACGTCATTATCGTTGGATACGGCCGACTCGGAACGCTTGCGGCGCGGACGTGTGAAGATGAAGGCCAACCCGTTGTCGTGGTCGAACACGATCCGGACAGGCACGAATTGGCCACAACCCACGAGAATCACATTTTCGGCGATGCAGTCAGCAGCGAAACCTGGGAACGAGCGAACGCCGATGAAGCGCAATTGATTCTCTCGACAGTCTCCGACCGACAGCTTTCTAGCCAAATCCTCGGATTAGAGACGGATGCGGATATCATCCTTCGGTCGGACCGCGTCGATGAAGCGGGAGAATTGCTGGAAGCTGGTGCAGAGTACGTTATCGTTCCCGACTTCCTCGCCTCGGAACAGCTCCTGGAAAAGATTCGAACGGTACTCACCGAAGACGTGTCGCTCGAAGAGTTGCGGTCACGGAACAAACGCCGCTTACACCAGGACCTGGAATTTCGATAGTGATGACAGAACCTTGGGATGGAGCCCACCCAGCCTCGTTGTGAATTCGTACACTCCTCTCCCATATCGGTCGGACCGAACCCCTAAACCCAGTGTGAAACATTCAATACGTAATGACTGATTCGACCACCCAGGGGCCGATTCTCGTTCCAATCGCAAATCCAGAGACGGCAGACCAACTCGTCTCGACGGCTGCGGATATCGCGACTGACACCGGACGTCCACTCGAGGTGCTGACGGTGATCAGAGTTCCCGAGCAGGTACCGCTTTCTGAAGGAGAGCGACTCGTCACCGACGAGCGTGAGATTCTCGACTATGCTGCTGATCTCGTCAGCGATCCCGCTATCCAGGTATCGAGCCGCATTCGTTTTGCTCGCTCGATAGCGAGCGGAATTCTCAGCGTTGCAGAAGAGCAGGGCATCGAGACGATTCTCATGGGCTGGCGAGGGCGTCCACGTCGACGGGACATAATCTTAGGTTCCCATCTCGATCAGGTGCTTCGAAAGGCCTCGTGCGACGTACTCGTTAAACGGATGGACGGCGATGAAGAGCTACAACAAATTCTGCTTCCCGTCGCTGGGGGTCCGAACACCAAACTGGCTGCAACCGTAGCAGGCTCTCTCGCTCGCGTTCACGATGCCGAAATCCGTGTCATCGTCGTCCACTCACCCAACGAAACAACAGATACACGTGACGAGAAAGAAACGATGTTAGAGGGTGTTATCGGCGGATTTACTGGCGTTCCAGTGATTACTCAAGAAATCGTGGAGAGTGACTCCGTTGGTGACACAATAGTCGACCAATCGAAAGACGTTGATCTCGTTGTTCTCGGGGCGACGTCTGAAGACCTCTTCCGCCGTTCTGTTATCGGATCGCTCCCTGAACAGGTGGGGCGACGATCGGCTAGCTCGGTGCTGATGGTCAAAGAGCACCGAAATATCCCCTCTCGACTGACACGGTTCATCTCACACCTCCGACGTGAAATACTTCGTTTCTAACGGTGGCGGAAACCGGAAGTCCGAAATGAGTTCGAGAGCCACTCACTACACACTTATACCGGAATCAACTATGGACAGGACATTGTTCGATATCTCTCACAGCCCAGAATTTCTACTCCAAACCGCTAGCGACATCCCCCTCAGTGACCGGCCGTGGCTACTCGTCATCGCTATCCTCGTCATCTCATACCTTTTTTCACGGCTAATTGAGTGGGGCGGACATAAACTCCTAGACCAATCAGACTACTGGCCAGACGACTCGATCAACCGCGCCTTTTTCCAAGAGATTCACATGCCTCTGTACGTTTCAGTGGCTCTTGGCGGGATTTACCTCAGTCTAAGCGTTCTCGGGGTCGTCGAATCGAGTTACTTCCTCGTCGGTGCCATCCTTTCGATACTCGTCGTGCTGTGGATGCGAGCAGCAAAACGCCTCGGAGGCCAGTGGATCGAGGCCGTGAATGCGACTGAGAGTGACTATGAATTCTCGCCAATTTTCAAGAACTTCTGGACCATCCTCATCGTTCTCGGGACCGGGATCAGCCTCCTCGTCATTTGGGAGATTGATATCACCCCGTTTCTCGCGTCGGCAGGAATCATCGGGATCATCCTTGGGTTGGCTGCACAGGAAGCCATCGGTAATTTGATCGGTGGCGTTTCGCTATACTTCGACGACACCTATAATACCGGAGACGTGATTATCTTGGAGGGCGGCCAGCGAGGGACGGTTACTGACATTGGGATTCGGAGTACGACGGTTCTCACACGCGACAATATCCTAATTACAGTCCCGAACGCGGTATTGAACTCCGCATCGGTCGTTAACGAGTCAGCACCACAGCGACGAAAGCGAATTCGTGTTCCGATTACAGCCGCATATGGAACAGACTACCGTGATGTCGAAGAGATTCTCCTGGGAGTCTGCGACGAAATTCCACTTATCCTCGACTCGCCCTCTCCGCGGGTGATGTTCCGCGAGTTTGGTGATTCTGCACTCATCTTCGAACTCTGGGCCTACGTTGCCCATCCCTTTAGCGAGCAGCGAGCGATTGACCAGATTAATCGGCTGGTCTACGACGAGTTCGACAACGCAGACATCGTCATCCCCTTCCCGCAGCGGGAAATCAGCTTCCTCGAATCGGAACAAGATGGTTTTCCACAACAGTCTGAGGAACGAACATACGTTAATGAGGGGGAAGAACCACTTTCAGATGAATCAAGCAACTAAGTAGATCTCTCCCCCAGCTTGTCCCTGCGATTCTCCGAATTCATTAATGGCGGTCAATTCGTCTCCCTCATATGGAGTGTAACCGTTGTGAATCGGGAGATGGGGTACGAATGGAAGTCCGATTCCAGAGTGAGGCGAAGATTATCACGTATCTGTGTCAGAGCTGCGCCCACTCGATGGCTGACGATCCGGAAATTCTCGAAGTTAACCCCTCTTTCCGTCGATAACCTCGTCTAAATATCTATAACTATTCTCGAAGGAGAGCACATATTCACCGGCCTTCGACATCCCAATTTGAAACGAAGAACTCCGATTACTGCCACGCTTGATAGAGTTCATCACGAGGCGTCGTAGAGTACTCTCCATCGTCGAATACCGTTACGCGCCCTGTTTCAGCGCTAAGGGTCATCGTCGTAACGACATCAGGCCGCGCAGACGTGTCGGCGGCACTCATATGGCGTGACCCCATCCAATCGGCATACTGAATGTGAGATTCGGTTGGCTGATTTGGATCAGCTGAATAATCATGGAATCGGACCATCTGCTCCTGGACGATCCCGTCCACACTGATAACGACAGCTCCGTCACGATTGCGAGCAACCTCAGCCGTTGCTTCATAAAAGCTATCGACGTCATCGAGGACATCACGAGATGTAGATACGGGCCATCTATTCGCCCCCATCGGATCTGCGTGATTCCTCACCGTGTGTCCCGAGACGATGGCAAAGTAGAGCCCCGGACCAGTGACGTACGGTTCATCCCAAGACTCGAACGCCAAACTGATATCCTCGATACAGAACTTGAGTATATCAATCAACTTCATTACACGTTCATGGGACTGATAATCGATATCCAACGACGCAGGAGTAGGCATGCCTATTTTTCGTGGAGTCACCCATAAATATCGCCCGCTACACTTGCTACCGTCCGCGTATTGCGATTTGGTGCTCTGGTCTGACGTACGGAGTCAGGCTATAGGTCGCGGGGCTGGACCGTCTTCCGGTCGTTGGCCTCGGCACGCTCGGCGGCGTCGTCGAGCAGTTCGGCGACCTCTTCGTTGAGGGCGTCGTAGAAATCTGCCGAGACGTTGTGGTCCGAGAGCGCGTCCTTCACGGCTGCTTTGACGATTAGGTCAGACATTCCATCGCGGACTTCTCTTGTCCACCATATAAAGGTTCGAAGTTCTCACGCAGGGTTCTCGCCTCGTCGTATCGAATATTGGCATCTGAGTACCAGAGAGAACATATGCCACCCCTCAAAAATAGAGAACAGGCAGATGCACGATCTAACTGGGTTCCAGCGGGATATCTTGTACGTAACCACCGGGCTCGAGGAACCACATGGGCTCGCAATCAAGGACGAACTCGACGACTACTACGAGCAGGAGATCAATCATGGCCGCCTCTATCCGAATCTCGACGATCTCGTCAACAAAGGACTGCTGGAGAAGGGTGAACTCGACAAGCGGACGAACGTGTACACGGTCACGCAACGCGGATTGCGGGAAATCGAGGCGCGACGTGAGTGGGAAAGTCAGTATTTAGAAGATGTGAACGCACCCACTACGTCGTAGAGTCATTATAAAAACGGGACTGCTTTACCCACTTCCCACGAATCCACAGTAAGATGGCTCGGCTCGTCTTCTATCACCACCCACAGGCCGAGAATTTCTCACTCAAATATAGCTCGGCATCGGTGGCAGAAATCCTGTCTCAGCGAGAGCAATCCGGCGAGTCGACAAAGCTCATCGGGTACCCCTTCGAAGCTCCAGTCTATGTGCTCTACGAAGGCGATTCAGAGATCGAATCAGCCCAAGATATCGACTTCGATCAGGAATGGCTGAGCGACCGTATTCGTGACCTCCCCCGTGCTGGGCAGGTTGTCGCATTCCGATTAGTAGAGTTGCTCGAAGCCGCGGTCGATGTTCGAGATGAGGATGAGTTCCGGCTCTACAAGGAGTTCGAACCGCAAAAGATCCAGCAGGCACTCGATCACGTCTCCTGGGGAGCACCACTTCCGACCGTCGCTGGAGAGGTGATGGCGAATTTGATCCTCCGACATTCCCTCCCGAATGCGAATCATCGAACTAGCATCGCGATGCTGCAGTTCTGTATTGAGAGTGTGGACCCGGATTTTGAGATGCCACGAACGCACGTCGACGACGATACCTGGCGAGAGTGGGTTGATCCCTATATCGTCGATTCCAAGCGGCTCATCACGGTCCGCCGGAACAATCTCCGTTTCAAGCAGCTCGAAGAGTTGGACGTCGACCTCGTCGAACGGAAAGACGGGATTCAAATCCGATTAGCCGAGTTCGAGCTTGATATGCACTGGCGAGAAGCCCTCTCAGAATACGCTGAGCAGCACGAATCCCACTGTACGGACTTCGCGCAGGCGGTTCTCGAACGAGCAGAACGGGACGATCTGCTCGACCGTCAAGGACCCACGAAACAAGAGTTCATCACGTATCTGGAGGCCGGGCTCGTCGAACGGGACTTCAGAGAAATGTTCTGATCAGTCGCGAAGCTCGGCGACCGACTGTCCGACCTCGCGAACGTGTTCACTTCGCTCGAGGTCGAGTTCCTCGGCGAGGTAGTCAACCGTCTCTTCGAGGCTCATATCGGAAAGAAGCCCGTCAAGCGGTATAAACCTAGTGCTGGCGTAGCTATGTAGCCCATCAGAGGAAGCGTCTGTGTATACCGAACTTCGTACTCCTGGCTGAAAACTGTGGAATCGGTGACCGCATAGCGATTCTGCCTAAATTACACAGTGTCGCTATTTGCTCTCCACCAACCGGACTCAATTGAAAGAAGCCCTTCGGAGCAATCCGGAGCGTTTCAGTCTGCAGGTTGTGCGTCAATCGATGGTGTCCCGCTTGGAAGCTCGGGGATGGACAGATCCACGCGCCGAAGCAGTTGGGCGTTGATGGCGACGATGACTGTACTTAGTGACATCAGGAGCGCACCGACAGCCGGTGATAGCAGAACTCCGATCGGGGCAAGGACGCCCGCTGCAAGCGGGAGTGCGAAGACGTTGTACCCGGCCGCCCAAACGATGTTCTCCTGCATCTTCCGATAGCTCGCCTTGCTGAGTTTCACGAGTCGGACCACGTCCATCGGGTTGTTCTGGACGAGGATGACGTCCGCCGACTGGACGGCAACGTCCGTGCCGCTCCCGATAGCGATCCCGATATCGGCCCGCGTCAACGCCGGCGCGTCGTTCACGCCGTCGCCGACCATGCCCACGAGCTTGTCCTGCGCTTGAAGTTCTCGGACTTTCTTGTCCTTGTCCTCTGGGAGGACTTCCGCGAACACCGTGTCGATGCCCAATTCGTCGGCGACGGCGGTTGCGACATCTCGGGAATCACCAGTCAGCATCGCCACCTCGATCCCGAGGTCGTGCAGCGCGTCGACGACTCGATAACTCTCCTCGCGGATCACGTCAGCCATCGCGAATGCTGCTATCAACTCCCCTTCACGAACGAGATACACTACGGTCTGGGTGTTCTGACCGGCCTCGTCAGCGAATCGTTGGAGGTTGCCTGGAATATCGCTATCGAGTTGGGTTAACAGGTTCGGCCCACCGACGTACACCTCATTTCCGTCGACGCTCGCGCGGACACCTCGGCCTTTAATCGCCTCGAAGTCAGTCGCATCAGATGCGCTAAGACCACGCTCGTCGGCTGCCTCGCGGATGGCTCGCGCGATCATATGCTCGGAGTCGCTCTCGACGGCCGCCGCCAAGGCGAGGGCGTCGTCCTCGTCGACGCCATCGTCGGTCACCATATCGACGACGCCATGCTCGCCCTCGGTGAGCGTCCCTGTCTTGTCAAAGATGATGGCGTCCAGATTCCGAGCGTCCTCCATCGCGATCCGATCGCGGACGAGCATCCCGTTGCGGGCCGCGAGTGACGTATTGATCGCGACGACCAACGGGATGGCAAGTCCGAGGGCGTGTGGGCAGGCGATGACGAGTACCGTGACGACCCGCTCGATCACGGTCGCATCGAACGAGACTGCGACTGTCCACGCGAGTGCCGTCACGACTGCTGTCCCGAGTGCGACGTAAAACAGCCATCCAGCCGCTCTGTCAGCCAACACCTGTGTCTTGGATTTGCTTTGCTGGGCTTCCTCAACCAGTCGCATGATGCCCGCGAGCGTTGTCTCCTCGCCTGTCGCACCGACGCGCACGCGGAGGCTGCCGTCGCCGTTGATGGTACCGCCGATGACCTCGTCGCCAGGTTCTTTCGAAACCGGTTTCGACTCACCCGTTATCATCGATTCCTCGACGTCCGAATCGCCCTTCTCGACGACGCCGTCGGCGGGGACGCTCGCGCCCGGCCGGACGAGCACCAGGTCGCCCTCGGAGAGTTCGTCCACGGGGACGTCTTCGGTATTACCGTCGTCGGTGATTCGTTCGGCGGTATCGGGCATTAGTCTCGCCAACTCGTCGACGGCGCTCGATGCACGCCGAACCGACCGCATCTCGATCCAGTGCCCAAGCAGCATAATGTCGATGAGCGTGACGAGCTCCCAGAAGAACGCAGACTCCGTTGGGAAGACTACACTCGCGAGGCTGTAGACAAACGCGACAGTAATCCCCATCGAGATGAGCGTCATCATCCCCGGTGCTCGGTCTTTCAGTTCCGGCACCGCCATCTGGAGGAACGGGATTCCACCGTACGCGAAGACGACGATGGAGAATGCCGGAGCAATCCACTCGCTACCCGGAAACATTGGGACGGAGAAGCCAAGCCACTCCTGCAGCGTTTCGCTATAGAGAAGAACGGGAATCGAGAGGATCGTCGAGACGAAGAAGCGTCGGCGGAACATCTGTTCGTGGCCCTCGTGCATCCCGCCATGGCCGTCATGACCACTCCCGTGATCGCCGTGTTCCTCCTCTTCGTGGTGATGTTGCGGACCTGCCTCGTCTTCGAGTAGCGCTTGTTCTGACCCTGCCCCGATGTGAGAGCTATCGTGTTTGCCTTGGTCCTCTTGATGACGATGATGGTCCGAATCGCCGTCCGAATTTCTTGGCCGTTCGTCCATTATCGACAATTTGCGTCTGTATACGCTTCAACAGGGTGGTCGATCTGTATCTCATTTCGAATTATTTCGCGTCTCGAGATGCTCCGAACCTACAGAAGGATAGTGCAAGCTCACAAACCATTGATTTATCTGTAGAGGACAGACACCCACCTCCGGCGTGTCCGGTGGATAGGTTTAACAGAATCCGGCATCGAAGTAAGCCTGCTCCGTTGGTGTAGCTCGGCCAATCATCTCGGCATCTCACGTCGAGGACCGAGGTTCAAATCCTCGACGGAGCATCAAACTCAGAGCAAGGAGGTTGAGGAAGTTCCATTCTGTGTGGACAGGCCGTCTGGGTTCAACCACGAACGCCTCCTGTGAACCTCGCTACTTGACTGCACAGAGTAATGTGCCTATAGCCAGAATCCTGTGTCAGGGAGACAGTCGATATGAGATGGCAAATCAAGGAGATTGAATGGGAAGCTGTCGCGGGCATCCTAGCGGCTGTTCTCGCGCTCGTACTCCATTTCTTGCACATCGTAGACGAATCCGTACTTCTTCAGATTACGCTCGTTCTCATGGCGTTCTTGTTCATCAGCCATCTTCGACGCGAATCAGAAACGGAGACCCTCTCCGAGTCCGTCGCTCACACCGAACGCACCGTCGAAGAAATCCGAGCTAGTATAGATACTCCCGACCTCGAACTCATCGGTCCAGCACAACTCAGACCGCGGAGTACCCAGTTTGGTCAAGGTGCCCGTGGTGAAATGATCTGGTTCAACGTCTGCCTGCTGATGTTCATCCCCCAGGATTTGTTCGACGCGTTGCTTCGTCCACCGATTGAAAATCCAGAGGTTTCCTCAATTCAGTTCGTCCTTGATGAGAGTGAACGAGAGCGCTGGAAGACACAGGTCAAACCGAAAGTACAGGAATGTACAGGCGCCGAGTCGGTACGGGAACCTGTCTGGCGCGACCTCGATGAAAACGTCTCGTTCATTCTTCGCGGGACTGAAAACGAGCAGACGGACGCGCTGTTGAGTTTCTGGGGCGAACCGTTTATGGCCCGGACGACACAGGACGTCCCCCGCTATATCATCCACGTCGCACGGGATTCTGAACTAATCCCCCAGCTGCAGGATATCGAGCGCGAACACCGCTTGGGAACGAATTGAGGAGCACACTTTTCCCGTGAGCGCCCGAAACACTCATTGAAGGAGTTTTGACCGACCCCATTCACCATTCGACCGGTGGATACCCCCGATAACACATCAACTACAATGAGACCCCCACGCTTACGCGGCTATCTGAACGAGGAATTCGAGTTTCCGGTTGACCGAGCGGGGGTCATCGAACGTGCCGGAGACGTAACGGTTGATGCTCCCGACGACGATGACTCGGAGTCTATTAGTGCGATGCTGGAACGGGACAACGACAACCCGTACGAAACTCTTGAAGACCTCTTCGCGTCGATCTATGGTAGTCTCGACGATAGTTACATCGGACGAAAGTACTACGACGATCGTGGCAGCAACGTCGAAGAGGTGACTGGGGACTACCCGCGCGACGAACGGAACGTCTCCTTCTGACGGCTACCAAAATTTCAGGTTCTGTTTGACGGATTCGCGTTTCATCTCTTGGATCTCCTCGGTGATTGGGATATCCTTCGGGCAGACGGTCGTACACGAGAACTGCGTATGACACTGCCAGACCCCATGTTCTTTGTCGAGTAGTTCCAGTCGACGTTCCTGTGCAGCCTCCCCTTCGCGTTCATCCATGTAGAACCGGTATCCCTTGACGATGGCTGCAGGACCGATGTACTCGTCGTCGAACTGTGAGGGATTACACGACGACGTACAACAGCCACATTGGATGCAACGCGAGGCCATCTTGATCTTCTCACGATTCTGGGGAGATTGGCGCTGTTCTTCGAGTTCCCCATCAGGAAGCTCGTCAGGCTGGAAATATGGTTCGACGGATTCCATCCGTTCGAAGAAGTGATCCATATCCACTACCAGGTCCTTGATCACTGGTTCATGCGGGAGCGGCTCAACACGGACTGGATCGTTGAGATCGGAAATTTGCGTTTGGCAGCCGAGTCGCTGGCTGCCGTTGATGAATAGGCCGTCACTTCCACACACCGCCATTTGGCACGAGTGACGGAATGTGAGACTCGAGTCGAAGTGGTCACGAGCGTAGATGAGTGCATCCAAGACAGTCATCCCCTTTTCGTAGGGAACGTGGAAGTCATCGAATCGGGGTTCTTGCTTGGCTTCGACTTCAGGATCGTACCGGAAGACCTTCAGGAGCGTTGTCTCCTCATCGGCGGAAGACTGTGCTTCAGCGGCCGCTTGTGCCTCCTGCTCTTTTGCTCGTTCCTGTTTCTTATCGAGACGCTGCTGCTGTGGTGTAGAGTCAGTGTCGGATTTCTCTTTTGCCTCTGAGGGTGTTTGTTGGGAGCTCATATTTGTGGGTATAGTACTGAAATTCGCTCAGGAGGGTAGCGGAGTTCCATGTGAGAAGGTAACGGGGAGACCACCGAAATAGCTGTCCCCGAAGACGCACACGAAACTGCCTCATAGACCAATCATATGCATCGGAACCCGGAACGTTGAATCTCTGCTGAGTCGCCGAGTTTATCAGAAATCGAAGTAACAGCACGCCGGCACTTCGTATTCCTGGGGTTGAGAAAAGCAGCAACAGATATACCCGCTCCATACCTTTCACTAGACGTAGTGTCCACTTTCCGTGAAACGGACGTACGGCGCTGGCGGTAGTTAGGGTCCGGAAGTGGACAGTATCGCGGAGTACGGTCAGTCGGTCTCACCCGACTGACCCAACCACGATGCTCACTCGCATTCTCGATTGTATCGCCGTCATCATGACCTCCAAACGCACGCCCACAAATGACAGCAGAAAACGAGTTCACCGTCACGCCCTACAGCGTCGACGGAGAGATCGACTACGAGAAACTCCTCGAACAGTTCGGGGCTGACCCGCTCTCGGACGACCAGATCACAGCCTTCCCCGACCCACCCCATCCGCTTGTTCATCGAAGGGTGTTCTACGCAGAACGTGACATAGACAGGTTCCTCTCCGCTGTTAACGCAGGGCAACCACACTCTATTGTTACGGGTCGTGGCCCATCAGGGCCGATGCATATCGGTCACGTCCTCCCGTTCTACTTCGCCAAGTACCTACAAGAGCAGACAAACGCTCTCGTCTACATTCCAGTGTCCGACGACGAGAAATACTTCCTCAAAGAGATGTCTCTCGAAGTAATCGGCGCTCACACTCGTGAGAACTTACTCGATCTGCTCGCAGTAGGATTTGATCCAGATAGGACGCGTATCATCGTGGATACAGCGGATGGAGACGTGGTGTATCCCCTCGCAACCGCATTTGCAAAAGCGGTGACCCAATCGACTATCGAGGCAACGTACGGAGAACCTGCGAATATTGGTCTGTCATTCTATCCCGCAGTGCAGGCGACACACCTCCTCTTGCCGCAACTCATCGAGGGCCGTCATCCGACGCTCGTCCCGATCGCAATCGATCAAGACCCCCATATCCGCATCTGTCGGGACATTGCGGACAAACAGCGATACGACGTCGATAAACCGAGCGCGTTGCTCTCGAAATTCCTTCCGAGCCTCGCAGGGCCAGGCAAGATGAGCTCTTCGGACGACGCGCCCAGTATTCTCCTCTCCGACGACAGAGAGGCCGTGTTCGAGAAGATTCGGGCCCACGCGTATTCCGGTGGTCAATCGACCATTGACGAGCACAGAGACCTGGGTGGAGATCCCGAGAGAGACACGTCGTTCCAGTTTCTTTCGTATTTCTTCGAAGCGGACGACGAACGGCTGGAACGACTTGCCCAGGAATATCGTGATGGATCGCTGTTGAGTGGTGAACTCAAAGATATCGCGGCAGAGAACATAGCTGATTTTCTCGAACGTCACCAAGAACGACGAAGGCAGTTGGGGTCACTCGTGGATGAGTTACCAGCGTACAGATTGACCGATGCTGAGCGAAAGCGGGCTCGCCAACGAGTCGGATTTCTAGATGAGGAGCTGTTTTAGAAAGGCTGTATCATTGCTCTTATGGCGCACAATCTGGGGTTTGGATATGGGTTCGGTTTGATTTCTTGAAACCGTTCGGCCAAGGGTTTAGGGCGCTTCCGCATTTAAATAGATCTGCTATGGTTTCAACAGGAGATACTGCGCCGAATTTCACAGCGACGTACCGAGGAAGCGAACACGAGACGTTCGAACTTGTCGAGCATCTTGGAGAGGGTCCTACCGTATTAGCGTTCTTCCCCGGGGCGTTTACACCTCCGTGTTCGAACGAGATGGTAGCCCTCCAAGAGCGTCTCGATGAGCTTCAAGATGCGGGAGCGACACTCTTCGGCATCAGCGCCGATTCATCATTCTCCCTCGGTGCGTTCGCAGACGAGTACGATCTCGAGTTCGACCTCGTCAGTGATATGGGGGGCGAAGCGATTCCGGAATACGACCTCTCTATCGACATCCCGGACTTAGGCCTGTACGGTGTCGCCAACCGGGCTGTGATCGTCCTTGACGAAGATCGGACTGTGACCTACAGGTGGGTAGCTGAAGATCCGACGAACGAACCAGACTACGATGAACTCATCGAGGCCGTCGAGGCCGTCTGACAAACAGCGGCTCCGTCAGTTTGAACGACACGCTTTGAGCTGAGTAATCACTGTGAGTAGATTGCTTCTATGATATCCTCCCAAGACTCAGGAATTGTATTTCTATCAAATTATATATAGAATTCGTTTATTCATCGACTTCTGTTTTCACGACGACTGTCGGTCGGGTGGTTAGCCGAAGCACGCGTTCGGTTACACTTCCGAGTAGCGCGCGGTATTCCGCTGGCCGGTGTTTCGTCCCGAGGACGACCATATCGATATCCTGTCGATCCCCATACTCGAGTATCGTTTCGACGGGATGTCCGTGTTTCACTGCCGCGATCATCTCGACCTCACTGTCTTCCGCACTACTCCGGACCTCCTCAATGGCTTCCTGCCCGCGTTCTTCGAGCCCATGCTCGGGCCCCTCTGCCTCGTCGACGTACTCGTCCCCACTGTATGCCGTATAGATGCTCTCATCGACGACGAAGAGCGTATGAAGAATAGCGTCGTGCGTCTCGGCGAGTTCGATTGCATGAGATTCCGCGTTCTTCGACGCAATCGTGCCATCTGTAGCGAGTAGTATCTGGTCGTACATAGAGCAACGTTCGCTCGGCTAGCCAATAAGGGTAGTCATCGCAGTGAGCCGACGCGTTGGAACGAGACGCTGTTAGTCGCTCTTTTTGGCGAGAACGATCAATGCAGTACTATCGGTCTTTGCTGCTGGCGCTACTTCACGCATCCCGTCGAACTGGACGATATCTCCTGACTGTATGATATGAGACTCCCCATCGAGTTGCAGATCGATCTCACCTGAGATCAAATATAGAATAACCTGCCTTTCAGGATGACTGTGTGCACCAACGCTTTCGCCTTCGTCCAGGGATAATCGGATTGTTTTCGGCTCTTCGGCCGGGAACACGTTAGCGTGCGGTACACCTTTACAGTCCTCAATTGATTTCACCGGTGCCATGAATCCATTATGGGACTGAACAGCCCTATGTGCATCGAACTATGGCTCTATTACTTGCTGTGACAGCCACCGCCCAGTAGGAATATTGGCTTTTCTCGGGCTCAAAAGTGGGATTCGCTCCTATGCTTTTTCGCCTTCCACGAGTAGTTTCGAATACGCACCGGACAGCAATACTATGACAAACGGAAAATCCAACATAGTTGTCACATTCAATCCGCAAGAATGGGTCGACGGACCGTACCATCTAGACGATGGGGCAGACAAACAACTGAATCCCGCCGAAAACCGGGATTCAGTAACGTTCGAAGTGCCGTGGGAAGACGGAACCGATGAAGAGGGAACGATATTCCCAGACGAGTCGTACGAAGCAAATCAGTTGCAATCTCACCCTGCGGCTCCAGAGTGGGTCCAAAACTGGGAGGGGCCATACTACGTCCGGACAGAATTAGCTGACGACGAGTAGTAGCTGGCTGACAGCTCAGTCCAAAGTGCTGTGCGTGTAATCGGTCGAGAGGAGCTTTTCCCAATCCTGAGGGTAGTCTCTGATTCGCGCCGATCAGTTAACGTGAACGCGGACGACATGACCACCGCAGCCGCACTGCTCGATATATTCCCACTGGACGTCCTCATCTCCAAACCGATCATCAAGCGCATCGTAGAGGAACCCCTCGGGATGGCCGTGTGCCTGGTGCGTGACGAGATTCACGTGGTGACCGCTGGTCGTGTGCTCGACCGCCTCGATTCCGTGACGCTTGAGTAGCGAGAGGTCGTCTTCGTACTGTGGCTTCTCGAGGTTGGCGGACCAGGAATTATCGTGGTTTCGGTCGGTGACAGGTTCAGTCTCACCGTGTGCGTGGTCGTCGCCGTGATCGTGGGAGTGACTTGCCATCCTCTGATATTGGTCTGCTATTCGGATAAGGGGTTTGGTGGTGTCTCTCCCCTTTTGGGTGGAAAGTCGTCTGGGGTATTTCAGCACAGAGCACGCACTGAACGTATGGACGACCACAAACCCGGAGGGGATTGGGAGGACGCGATACACAGTGGCCTCCCCGACTTCTATAGAGATATCAAATCGGTACCGGTCACGGTTGAAGCGGTTTCGTTCGAGGAAAAGCGTATCGAGACGGAACACCGGACGTTCGAACGAACAATCATTCGTGTTCGCGGCGAAGGCGTAACTGGATTCGGAGAAGACGTGACCCGCTCCAGGGAGGCGCACAATCGACTTCGCGAGGACGGACTAGCGCTCCCGACCGGTGACTGGACGGTCGGAACGTTTTCGGACGCTCTCGATGCCGATTCGAATCTCTTGACACAGACTGCGTCCAGAGACGCTCCCGAGTATTTGCGTTGGGCGATCGAGAGTGCAGTTCTCGATCTGGCACTCAAACAGTCGGGGCAAACGCTGGCATCGGTACTTGACCGTACGTACGAACCGATGGCATTCGTCGTCAGTCTACAGCTCGGGGATCCACCACACATCCGCCCCGTAAACCGGTTCCTCGACGCGGATTCGGATATCGAATTCAAGACCGATGTCCCCGACACGCCGAGCGACGAGTTACTCTCGGCCCTCTCGGATACTGGTGCGGTTCGAATTCTGGACCTGAAAGGACAGTACGGTTCGGACGTCGGGGCTCCCACTGATCCGGACCTCTACCGGCAGTTGTTCGAGACGTTCCCGGATGCACTCATCGAAGACCCGGCCGTCACGGATACGACACGATCTGTGCTCGACGAATATGCTGACCGAGTCTCCTGGGACGCCCCGATAACGGGTGTCGAAAGTATCCGGAACCTCCCGTGGGAACCAACTGCTCTCAACATCAAGCCGTGTCGGTCTGGGACGCTCGAATCACTCTGTCGTATTCTCGAATATGGCTTGCAACACGATGTCGAACTCTATGGAGGTGGAATGTTCGAACTCGACGCTGGCCGAGCGCACTCACAGGCGCTCGCCTCGCTGTTCTATCCAAACGGTCCAAACGACCTTGCACCACCGGCGTATCACACCTACCGAGCCGACAAATCCTATCCCTCGAGTCCGCTGGAGCCACCGGCCAAACCGGCCGGAATCGGGTGGGATATCAGATAACCACAATCACTCCGTTCCAAGGGAACTATATTGGAACAGAAGCATTCTTAGTCGCTACAGGCCGCACTCCGCGCTAATCGCGTTCGGACGCTGATTCCTCATCGTCTGTTCGATCACGACGATCACGCACACAACGTACGGTTGGACAGCGAGCTCTACGGGCTGCGCTGAATGGACGGAGTGCCTTCTCGACCACCAAACGTCGATACGGGTCCGCTGTCACGCTACGCGCTTGGTACCGCGAATATTCGTGAACTAGTGCTCACTGCCGCGGTCTACAACCTCGAACGATCCTTTAAACAGAGACTGCTATACCGGATTCAACAAGGCACAGGAGTCGAAATACTGCGGATTTGATTGTCTCATCAGGGTACTAGTTGGTTGCCCTCCTCATCATAGACGGTAATTGCATCAACGGGGCACACGCGACCAGCCATCTCGGCATCAAATTCTGCTCCGTCTGGAACATCTCGAATGTATAATCCTGGTTCCCTCTCGTCACTTCCAACAAGTGTGGCTTTGCCAGCATCACGATCTTCGATGAATTTCTCCCATTCATGGACGCAGTTGAATATCCCGGTGCACGTGTCTCGATCAAATTCAACATACATGATTATTCACACCTCGTGTCAAATTGTAACCAGTGGGTTTCATTAGTGAGTTCAAAATGCGCTCCGTTAGGTGAATATCTCGTACACCGAGGGTCGTTATCTCGGGTATACATCTCGCGGGATCACCAAGCCGTGATAGAAGTGTCATTCACAACTCATCGCTCTTCATCTTTCAGTAACCGTCACTCGCCACTCGTCGTCTGTTGCTTGAGATGTTTCATGAGTGTATCCATGTTCTTCAAGGACGGGATAGAGTGGTTCCGGTTCGTGGTCGGCGATTAGTACAAGCATTTCATCATCGGCAAGAACGTCAAGCGCTGTCAGTATCTCATCGAAGGGATTTCCAGTAGTTTCACGGCAATCAAATTCGTGGATTCTGTCGTCATCGGTGTCGGCCCCCATATTCTCTGATTCGTGTTGTAGTGGGATAATCATTCTGCCGATGATGCTCGCGTTGTCCGAATATCACCAATCAGAGATCCATACAAATGTGTTCGCGGGATTGCGTATATGAGAAGAGTGACAGCAGGGCACCTCCAATTCTGACGGCCGCTCCCATTCGAGTGGATAATCAGTCCTGATAATAGTATTCGCCGCTCGATTTTTGTTGTCGGTCGAGTTGACTGCCTGGCTTATTCACTCGAGGCCTGCCGGTTCGTCCGTCCCGGCGAAACGTGATTTCGAGGGCAGATAGAAACGCGTTCATGCCGTCCCGCATTGATTGCGGAGAATCTGCATAGCCACTCTGGCTCGGCTCACCCTCGAAAACGATCAACCGATCGGCAACTCGATCGATGACGAAGAGGTTGTGATCCACGACGAGCACGGGTCGATTCGTTCGTTTGCTGAATTGGTGAATCCGATCAGCGAGTACCACTCGACGGTCCACATCGAGGAACGCTGAGGGTTCGTCCAGGAGATAGAGATCTGCATCACGAGCGAGACATAGTGCAATCCCGACACGCTGTAACTCCCCGCCCGAAAGCGAGTCAAGTGAGCGAGTATACAACGATTCGAGGTCGAATGGATTCTGAATTCGTGTTTTGAATGATTGGGCGTGGATATCGGTGACTGATGCAAAGCGTTCACGGACTGCAACGTCGCTATCCGGCGTGATATACTGGGGTTTGTACGATACGAGGACATCTTCCGGAACCCGGCCACTATCGGGAGTTACACTCCCAGCAAGCATTTTCACGAACGTCGTTTTACCCAGCGCGTTCTCTCCGACGATACCCACCGATTCCCCGGCGTGAATCTGACCTGGTTCGACGACGAGCGAAAAGTCCGCGAACGATTTCTCAAGCTGCGGATATACAAGGGCCGGTTCGTTGTTTCCGCTGTCGCGAGAGCCAGCCGACGGGAAGTCGATTGAGTGACGCCGAATTTGGACGTTTTCTTCCGATAATTTTCCCTCCAAAAACTGGTTGATGCCCGTCCGTACTGCCGACCGCTGGGCAACGACGCCGAATCCCCCTGGTTCACCGTACAAGACGTGGATCGCATCAGAGAGTAGGTCGAGCGTCGCAAGGTCGTGTTCTACGACAACAGCCGCGGAATCGGTTTCCTGTACGTGACTGCGGATCGTCCGTGCCACTGACAACCGCTGTTTGATGTCCAAAAACGACGAGGGTTCGTCGAACAGATAGAGATCCGCCGTCCTCGAGAGAGTAACCCCGATAGCAACTCGCTGTCGTTCACCCCCGGACAGATCAGACAGCGACCGATCGAGGATGGAGCGGAGACCAAGTGCATTGACGAATCGATCCGGATCGTCAGAACGGGAAACGAGCAGTTCGCGTACCGTATCAGCCTCGGTCTCGTGGAGGGAGTCGACCCGTTGGTCCTTGTAAACGGTGACGACCGACTCGTCTCGGAGTTGTTCGAGATGAGTCTGCAGGGTCGTCCCCCGAAACGATTCAATCGCCCGGTTCCAGTCTGGCCCTTCACCGCCCCCGCCAAAATTTGGCACTTGGCTACCAGACAAAATGTCCAACGCAGTACTCTTCCCGATGCCATTGCGGCCGAGAAGGCCGATTACAGAACCATCGTCCGGGATGGGGAGATTGTACAACCGGAATCCGTTCTCACCGTACTGGTGGACGAGCTGTCCGGTTTCCGCCGGAAGTGGAATAATTTGGATCGCGTCGTTAGGGATCTTCTTTTCGATGAGTTTGTGCTCGGCCAGGACGTTGGCGTCGTCGATGTGAAGTTCACCATTCTCAGTGACGTGGAACCCTTCGTGTCCAGACCGATTCAGCGGATCGTATTTGACCGCGATATTTCGTACTTCGTCGGTGACCTCATCCTGGTCGATGATTGCGACGTATTCTTGCCTCCGTCCGCTTTGAGGCCCTGTCATGGATTACTTAAACCATCAGTCCGAGTATTCATTGGTGACTGTTGCGGGGGAATATCCCGGTAAACCGAGTGGTACGTGGTGAATTTGGGGTGCTCGATCACCGATGCCGATCAAGCAGGTCAGACGACGGCTTCCACTCGGCGTTTTCGTCAAAGTACTGTTCGACGATCGGGTCGTCGGGCATCTGGCCTGTTTGACGCTTCTCTTCGCTGTAGGACGGTCGCCCTTCTTCCACGAAGAACCGGCCGGTTAGAATTTCTCCCTCGTGGAGACGCGTATCGGCTTCTCGCATCATTTGCGCCGCGTCGTCACGGTCGTGGACGTCGAACTCGAAATCTTCGGAGTCCTGAACGTCGATGTAGGGCACGTACTGCTTGGCGTCCTTGTTCCACGTCGGACACTGAGTGAGGAAATCGACGTGGGCGAAGCCGTCGTGATCCATCGCTTCGACGAGGATTTCCGTCGCCTGCCGGGGATTAACCGCTGCAGTCCGTGCAATATACGTCGCACCCGCATTGAGGCCCCACTCCAGTGGCCGGATCGGGTTCTTCGCCGAACCGGATGGTTGCGTCTTGGATTTGTGTCCCTTCGGACTTGTCGGCGATGTCTGTCCTTTGGTCAACCCGAAAATCTCGTTGTTGAACACGATATAGGTCATATCGTGGTTCTCGCGGGCTGTGTGCGTGAAGTGATTGCCACCGATCCCGTAGCCGTCGCCATCGCCACCCGCGGCGACGACCTCTAGGTCGGGGTTCGCGAGCGTCGCCGCCCGCGCGACCGGGAGTGATCGACCGTGAATCGAGTGGAATCCGTAACTCTCGAAATACGACGAGAGCTTGCCCGAGCATCCGATACCCGTGACGAGCAATACCTCGTCGGGGTTCTTGCCCCGTTCCACCATCGCTTGCTTTAGCGTCTTCAGGACGGCAAAGTCCCCACAGCCGGGACACCACGTCGCCCGCGGTTCGACGCCGGGGGTGAACGCGTCTGTATCTACCTCTTGATCTGCACCGATTGCGTTGAATGCACTCATTGTGGTTACCTCGAGTTGGTTGCTTTCGTTGGTTCGAGACGCGTCGTCGGTGGCGCCACACTCGGATCGTCGGTAATGACGGCACGGACACCGTCGACCACCTCAGCAGGTTCGAAGGGATTGCCGTCGTACTTGAGCAGACTATACAGCCGATCACCGTACGCTCCCAGTTCGCGCTGTACTAAGCCCCGGAATTGCCCGCCGGAGTTCATTTCGACCACGACAGCTTCCTCGACACTCTCGAGGAAGTCAGCGACGTCAGATTCCGGGAACGGCATCATTTCGCTTACCCCTAGTGCCGAAACGGAGTAATCAGTCTCGTTGAGTCGATCGACCGCTTCGAAGACAGTACTCTGTTGACTTCCCCACACCAGGATTCCGTAGCGGGCATCTTCTGTCCCGTATCGGGTCTGGTGAGTCCCCGTTTCGTCGAGTGTCTCGCGAATTGCCTCCTGCTTTGCCCTCCGTCGGTCGACCTGTCGACGGCGATTTTCGGGATCTTCGCTGATGTGGCCCGCAGGGTTGTGCTCGTTTCCGGTCGTCAGGAATCGGCCACCTTTCTGGCCGGGAAGTGTTCGCGGTACGACGCCATCGTCAGCGTCGTACTGGAAGCGGAGATACGATCCGGACGCGTGGTGTGCGGCGTCTTCGATTTCTTCCTCCGTGAGAACTGTGCCTGGATCCGGGTCAGGAGCTGATTCCGTGAAGACGCTGTCCGGGACTGTCCGATACTCCCCCGAGAGCTTCTGGTCGATGACGACGATCGCAGGGAGCTGGTACTCGTAGGCCAGTTCAAACGCTCGACGCGTCTGTTCGTAACACTCCTCGATTGTTCCCGGTGCGAAGACGATTCGGTTGGAATCGCCCTGGCTGGAGTACAGAACGTGGTCGAGGTCGCCCTGTTCTGGCTTGGTCGGCATTCCGGTCGATGGGCCGCCCCGCATGGCCTCGACGAAGACGACCGGTGTCTCAGTCATTTCGGCCGTTCCGAGTAACTCGGACATGAGTGCGAACCCACCCCCTGAGGAGCCGGACATCGCCTTTACACCTGCGTGGGACGCACCGATCGCCATCCCGGCAGCGGCAATCTCGTCTTCGACCTGTTCGGAAACACCACCGTACTCGGGGAGATGCTGGGACAGAATCGTGAACACTTCCGTCCACGGCGTCATGGGATAGCCAGAGATGAATCGGCAGCCGGCATCGAGCGCACCGTACGCGACGCCGTGCGATCCGGAGAGGAGGACCGGAACCTCCTCGTGCGTTCCCTCCGGAAGGACGACGTCGTGGTCGATTTCGTGTTCATCCCGCACTTGATCGTACGCTGCTTGAAGGATCGTCAGATTCGCCTCGAGTGCATCGCCGCCCATCGAATCTGACATCAACGCTTCGATGGGATCGAGATCCAGCGATATGAGCGCCGCCGTTGCACCGACGCCCGCCGTGTTGCGCATCACCTCACGACCGTGTTCTGTCGCGATGTCCCGAAGGTCGAGCGGATAGACGTGCCAATCGTGTTCTGCAGCGAGAGCTTCGAGTGACGTCTCAAGCACGCTATCGACGTCGTCGATGTCGATCAGCCCTTCGTCGTAGACGATGATGCCCCCATCACGGAGGTCATCGAGGTTTTCTACGAGGGGCTTGACTTCCTCGTTTCCGTAGTAGGCCTCCTCGTCCGGGCTCCGTGCAAACGAGTCGCCCAGCGCCAGGAGAAAGTTGTATCCGTCTCCTCTGGATCGTACTGGCGTCGCCTTCGATCGAATCTCAGCGTACGTGTGGCCACCACGTATCCGTGATGGATAGTGACGATGGGTGAATACGTGGAGGCCCGACCGCATCAGTACTTTCGCGAAGTTCTGACTCGTCGAGTCGATGCCGTCGCCGGACCCTCCTGCGAGTCGCCAAATGAGTTCGTTTTCTGTCATGGTGTCTGGTGTCTCATCGTATTCGGGATACATGGCGGGGTTGTAAGTAGTATCACGGGAATATACTCGTCTCGCTTATGCGAGACATCAGAACGAATAGGTCCGGTCTCGGTGGTCGAAATCCCAGACCCCGCCCCGGTCATCGTAGAACTTGCGTCCGACGAACGACTCGTCTAGATTCCCGAGGATGGTCTGATACACGTCGTCAACTGACTCGTAGCTTCGTTCGTTGGTGGTCTTCAGCACGGTCCCAACCGTTGTGGGTTCTCCAGTAGGAGGCCTCAGTTCCGCCTCACCGAGTTCGTCGATGAGAGCATCGTGCGTAATGGGAAAATCGACCTCTCGCTCACACAGACGCTGAATTTCAATCGGTCCCATATGCAATCCTCGTCCGCCACTCCGATAAGGATTGGGCACTGTTGACAAGATTCGTGTGAGATATTATCACGATCTGAACCCGCACTACCTACGTTCTCGACGATCGGGTAGGTACCCCGTCGATTTGAGTCCGGACAAGCGACCAATTCCGCCTGTTCCCAGCTACCGGTAACGCCGTTCAGAATGGGGTTCCCTCTTCTGCGGGATCCGACGACGCCTCCTGATCTTTGGGTTCGACCTTGCCGACGAGCACCCGGAACTCCCCGGGTTCCTTCTGACGGTACTGCCAGTGGAATTCTGGCCCTTCCTCAGAGGTGAACTGGTGGTAGAGCGGCTTTGGATCGTGGTCGTTGACGAGGACGAACGCTTCGCCTCGTTCGAGGTCGTCGTACGCTTGGAAGATCAGCTCGTGGCGACGGGCTGGCGGATACTCCCTGACGTCGAGTTCCTGACTGACTTCGACGGGGAGGTCCTCGTCAGCTCCGGACGATGCTTCCTGGTCTCCATCGAGCCCCTCGCTGGCGTGGTGTACGTGATGGGCATCCTCGCCGGCACAGGAGCTCGCCTCGGCGTCTTCATCGTCGACGTCCGCGCGCTTCGTGATTCGGACGGCGACGCGCCCCGGTTCCTGCTCAACGATTCGCCACTCGAAGGCGTCGCCATATCGCTGCTGGAACTCCTGTTTCAGCGGCCGGGGTTCGTGCGGAGCAACGATCTCCATCGCTTCGCCTTCGGGGATCATCCCGTATCGGTGGTGAATCGACGGGTGTCGCTCGGATTTGGGGATCTGACGAACGTCGTACCGGGTGATGATGTCGTCGTCCGGCGCAGTCGACTCCTCGGTCTTCTCGATGGCGACGCGCCACTCACGTCCCCCTTCGTCCAGATATTCCCACTCGAAGGTGTCACCGCGCGTCGATTGGAGCTCGTGGTACAGTGGCTTCGGGTCGTGGTCGTTGACGAGCACGAACCCTTCCTCGGGGACGAGTTCGTCGAAGCCTTCGAGCAACACCTCGTGGCGTCGCTGTGGCGGCATGACGCGGACGTCGAAGTCCGGGAACGCGTCGGCGGCGAGGTCACCCTCCACCACGATTGCCACCCGAACCTCGTCTGCTTCCCTTATCACGTCCCACGAGAGCTGGACGTTACGTTCGATTTGATACCGCAGCAACGTGAAGCCGGGCACCTGATCTGCGATCAGATGAAACGTATCCCCCGCTTCGCCATCGTCGAACTGCTCGTAAAGGCGATCTCGAATAGCGTCACGAGACGCACCGGTCAGGTCAATCTCCGTACCCATACTATCGACTTTAGGGCCAGGGTGGATAGGCACTGGGGCGAACACTTCCACTGACACTTCGCAGCGGCCACCATACAGTTCGTTCTCCGGCTCAGGTCAGCAGCCCGACGGCTCGTCACGGTGGCTCTTTATTGTTTGATCTGGCGTGTCCTCGATGGGTCCTCTCGTGAAACACGTGGAGATCGAGCGGCGACCCTGTCCGATCGGTGGGACCGGCCTGTGCGGCCACCTTACCCTCTCTTTCGTTGTACGGTGAGTCTAAATCCGTAGTCTCGATCCGTGGTGTGACGCCTGGCCAATCGTCCGGAACGACCCCCACGAGTTCAATTCGATCCATCCCTGCCACGTGGTGAGCGGATTCGAGGTGGTCATTGGCGAGCACCCAACCGCCCGCTCGCAAGTTCCGCTCTACGATTGCCTCCTCGACGAGTCCTGCATTTCGAAGGATGATCACGTCGGCGCCGCCAGCCACGGAATAATCTGTAGCATCGCCCCAACGGGCCGCATACCCCGCTGCTGCCAGGTCGTCCATCGCCGCCACGTCGGCGTCGACGTACGTAACCCCGGCCTCGGGAAACGCGACCGATGGGCTCACATCGTGACCCGACCCAGGGTGGTACACGACATCGGCGTCGATACCGAACCGGTTGGCGACGGCTCGGTACTGGGCGGTTCTGTCTGCAAAGGTGACTGGCGACGAACCGGCGTTCATCGACAGCCGGCGGGCGGGACACAGCTCGGCTGGCAGCAGGTAGTCGCGTTCACCCGTCTCAGGGTGGGTTCCATACCCGGCTGCATGAACCGCCAGTGTCGCCTTCCGCACCGGTTCGGTTGCGTCGACGACTTCGGACCAGTCAGAATGCCTCCGATCTCGGGCTCGCTGAACGTACCTCGCCACCGCGTCGCTGGCTACGTGGTAGCGATCAAGGACGTCGTTTGCGATCTCGGCGCCTGACTCCTGAGTTACTTCTTGCATCGTCGTGTCCCGTTCTGCCGGTGTAGCGTGGTCGTCGTTCGAGAGTGTCTCGCTTGCGCCCCGCCAACCATTGAGAAACGACTCATAGTCTGCGAGTGCGTTCCGCAACCGCTCGGCAGCGGACAGAAGGTCACTGACGGTGGTCGTCATCTTTCGGGTGTCAAGTCACGGCTGTTCGTTCGCACACTCATACTCGACGCGGACGATGTGACCACCGCAGTTGCACTGACAGACGTACTCCCATCGGACAGCGTCGCCGAACGTTCCCCCGAGTGGTTCGTAGAGATACTCTTTTGGGTGTCCGTGTGCCTCGTGAGTGACGAGCTGGACGAGAGATCCCTCGACGGTATTCTCGACCGCTGTGATTGCCTCCTCGACCAGTAGCTCTCGGTCTGCCGCGTGTTCGGGTCGCTCGAGGTCTGCTGCCCACGCGCTCCCGTGGACGTGATCGGTGACCGGTTCGGTCCCGTGGTTCTCGTGATCGCTGCGGGTGTCGGCCATTGTCGAAACTACCACGGCTATAACCATAAACTCACGAACGAACGTCCTCGGCGCGAACATATCCGAACGAGAATTTAGGAGACGACGGTACTAACGATCTCACAGGAATGATAGTCGTTTCTAACCGGGTTACCGTTCCGGACGAGCGGGTAGAGACGTTTGAAGAGCGCCTCCGAACGAGTCACGGAATCGAAGACAGGCCGGGGTTCCGCGGGATGACCGTCCTCGCACCCGTCGACGCGGAGGGCCACATCACCATGACGTTCTGGGAAACGAGAGAAGACTACGAAGCGTGGCGAGAAAGTACCGCCTTCGAGTCAGCACACCAGGAGGCATCCGCGGAACGGGCCTTCAAGAACAAGAATAAGGTGGAGATTCACGAGGTCGCTGTCGATCGATCGACGACAGAATCACCAGTACACGTCAGTGGGGAGTGAGAGTTCCGTGTCCCCAATTGTGGAGCGCGGACCCAAACGGCCGTTAGTCGATACGGTTCTCCAGTGTGGATTCGCCCTCCAACCGATGATCGATACAACACCGCGTCGGATCGACTTGACAACATCATCCGACCTATGGACGTGATGAGACGAGGGTGGACGTTCGGTGTCGGGTTCGCAATCATAGGAGCACTCGCCGTCGTCGCCGTCCGAGGGATCGATTCTGTCCTGCTCGGTGCGGTCGTGGGCTTTTTTGTTGGTAAGACGGTTCAAAGTCTCCTCCTGACGGTCGGCGGCCTGTAGATCCAATGACACGTATCTATGGGTCGCGGCTATGGAATAGAGTCGTTATTGGCTCCGACATGGTCCAGGGCAGCAGTGATTTGGGAACGATCGATCATTGCTAGGTTGAGTGAAATGGAAGATACAGAAGACGTGGAGCGGTATTTGTATCTGATTCGAACGAGGCCGGGTCGGGACGAGTACGTCGTTGCCACGATTCGGAAGTACTACGGGGAGTTGCTAATCGACGTGGAGACTGACCCAAACGGAGGTGAGAACTGTCTCATCATCATGGCTGTTACTGAAATCCCAATCGAGGCAATCGAACGCATTGGGGAGGTCGAGACAGTTAACCGGTTTTCTGCCGGAGCCCAGTAACCGCCCGATCTATCTGAACGTGCGACAGGCCATACACTCGTACTGGGCGAGAATGCTCTCCGATAAATTGGGTGGATATCCTCGACGGTCAATGATACTCGGAACAAATTCGCGTGAATCGTTACCAGGGTTCGACATCAACTGTCAAGACGATATGGACTCGATTGCTACCGTACCGGTCACCGATACTGTCTTCGAGTGCGACAACTGCGAGAACACGATCGTCACCGTCCTGGAAGGAACCGCTGGGGTCGATGGAGTGTCCATTGAGACGGATGATCGAGTCTTGTCGATCGCGTACGATCCCGAGACTACTACCGACGAAGAGTTACACGACCTCGTCGAGACGTGGGGATATGCACCCGAGTGATTTCGGCCCTCCTCTAATCGGACCCTGAGATCCTACGCACGACGGTAATGACGTAGCCGCCACAAGTACACCGGCGATGTCGGGTCACAGCGATGTCGGGGACTGTTGATCGCAGAGGATCGAGAAGGTAGTCCGTGGGATCGCCGTGACACTCGTGGGTCACGAGGTCAACGGGAACGCCGAGGCGAGTCTCTTCGATGGCGTCGATAGCCTCCGCGACGACAAGACGGCTGTCGTTCGCGTGTCGATCCGACTCAAGATCGGCAGCCCACGGTTGGTCGTGCTCACGGATGGTAACTGGTTCGCGCCCGTCAGCTGGATCTACCGACATCAGTATGACCCCACTTTCGGGAGGGATCGAATCGCGATCAACTCGGCTGGAATCGCTCGAAACTTCCACATAGTCGTCGATATCACCGAAACCTTGTGATAGTTGGTTCGAACATATACGCGGGTCTCACGAATTTCATCGCTCGAGGGATCCTCAATCACCACGTTCCGTTCCTTGATGAACGGCGGCAAACCCGGAACTACAGACTCGTTTCGCCGCGAGTCGGGACGTTCGATCATCGGCACATCGGTCGATAACCAGACCGTCGTCGCTCAAACGATGTGAAGTTCGTACCCGTCGTCGACGAGCCCCGCAACGTCCGGGGCGTGCTCGGTCCCTTGGATTTCAAAGCCCTCGGCCTCGACGGCGTCAGTGACCCCTTTGAACGTCGCACAGTGATCGCAGACGCCAGCAATCAGTCCCAGATCCTTGGCGTCCTCGTAGGCCCGAACCGCCGGATCCGGGTGGTCCTCGATCCCATCAAACCAGTAGGTCGCCGCGCCGTCGAAGTACACGGCAACCTGGTGGCCCGCCTCGTCGAGCTGACGTGCGTAGGTAAGTGGATTGGCGAATTTCCCCGGCGTCTCCGGTGAGGACAGGAGCAGGAAGGCGTGTTTTGCCATAGACGCATCGACGTTGGATGGCCAATTCCGTGGGTATGGAGGCGAACATATCCAGTCGATCACTACCTCCACGAGTCGCCGGTCGGAAACATTCGGACCAAAGCTCTTCGCCCGTACACGCCAACCACCAGTCGTATGCGCGATACAGTCTCATCTCGCTCGACGGAGAGACGAACAGAGAGGCCGGCAAGGTGGTCGCTGTGACCGAGACGAACTTCGACACCGAACGGGCCTACGACGACCGTAAGTTCAACGCCGTGGAGGTCTTCAAAAGCGACCGAATGAAGGTTGTCTGTGGATACTTCGAGCCCGGTCAGTTCATCCCCGTACACGCTCCATCGAGCGACGTCGCGATACACGTTCACTCGGGGACCGGACGCGTCCGCGACGGCGACGACGAACACGCCATCGAACCTGGCGACGTGGTCGTCGTCGAAGCCGACACCGACCGCGGGATCAAGGCTGACAAGGATAGTCGGCTCGAAGCATTCCTGGTTACTGCCCCGCCGCCGACGGACGCCGAACACGACCCCGTTCGCGAGGGGATCAAACAAGGAGAATTCGACCCAAGGAGTGCGTGACAATGGTTAAGATCGAATCCATCGGGGATCTGGACGGAGCGCCCCACGCAAACGTCTTTCCCGACGCCGAACCGAAGACGATCAGATTGACGCTGGATGCGGGCGAAGCGGTAGCGGCCCACGACCACCCGGACCGCGAGATTGTCCTCTATCTGATCGAGGGAGCGATCGAACTCACCCTCGACGACGAGGAGTACGACCTGAATGCGGGCGACATCGTTCGTTTTGACGGGCGCCGGGAAGTCTCTCCACGGGCAATCGAACCGAGCGTCGCACTGATCGTCCTCGCTGAACGGTCGAGCGACTGATCGCGATCGTTGATTTCGACCGCTTCGACGTATCAGCCCGGCTGGAGGAGCCGGTCAGTTCTCGTGGATGCGAAGGTACGTAGTGTACTCGGTTCTGAGCAGTCCGGTTCGATCTTTCGTGATTGCAATCAATTCGTGGGGCGTCTGTTCAGCCAGCTGTGGATACTCCGTTCGAGCACGTTTGTCAGTGCTCTTCACGACGAGGACCGATCCGTCGTCGAGGTCTTCGAGCGCTTTTTGAACGCGTACGATACCACTCGCGCAACCGCGACCCCGATTGTCTACGACCATGTCGGGAGCGATGTCCGGGTCCGTCGTAGTATCCGTGACTTCAGTCATCGGTAGACACGACGCTGTCAGTCTCCACCCGCGACGCTCCGATCTCCTCGAGGTCACAAACACCCTCGATGGGTGAACAGGCCCGCCACAGGGGGCACAGTTTGAAGATGATGACGAGTACTCCGATGAATCCGGCCTTCGCGAGAATCGCGAGGCCGATCGTCGACGTAACGTACACCGAGACGTTCAGGCCGATAGCGTCGACTGCCTGATACGCTCCGGTAAGGAAGATCGTCGGAATGACGAAGCGGACGGCCCACCGGAAGCGTTCCAGTTGCTCGGCGGCCGCGGCCACGACGTCGACCCGCGGGCGCTCCTGTCCCGACGGGACCGCCACGAAAATGTTCCAGACAGCGCCACCGATCCAGACGGCAAAGGCGAGCAGATGGAGCATCCGAACCACAGTACCAGCCGGTTCGAGACCACGCATCGCGACTTCGGCAATAGCCGTCGCGAGCAGTGTGAGCAGACCGAACGTCAGCGCGAGTAGCCCCGCTCGACTTCTGAACTGGGATTCGACTGTCCGATCCGCGAGGATAGTCCAGGCGACGATTCCAACCGTAGTCAAGCCGAGCATGGCGAGGGAAGCAACTTCGACGGTCGTTCCAAATCGGCCGACGTACCGCCAGAGTACGACGCTCCCCGCGAGAACTGTGACGATCACCGCAAGGCTGGCGATACGATCGAACCGCTCGTACATCGCTGCACAGTAATCGCGAGCACCAGTCCCGAGGTCCGCCGGACGAACGAACAGATGCTTCCAGAGCAGTCCGCCCACGAGCGTCCCCAGTGCGACGAGAAACGCCCACGTCGCGACTGCAGAGGCGATGCCACTGTCGCCGGCCAACGTGGTAGAGACCCAGCTGCCGAGCAAGGACGCAGCTACGATGATCGTGAGTGCGACCTTCGGAAGGAGGTACCGGTCAAAGAGTGCCTCCGTGGTGGGACTAGACGCGGATTGAGTGGGGTTTGACATCGTGGGGCCGCCTCGTGTTTGACATTAGGCCTGTCAAAACTAAACCTGCGTCCGGATATATTCGATACGGGCCCAGCACAACACCGCAAGACCGAATTCTCACGAGTTGATGACTGAAAATCCGTCATGTTCCCACTAGGCGAATACATCCGTGGCGAAGTTTTCCTGTACGGAGTGTGAAGCCGCATATATGAAGGGAGAGGCTGGAACGTCGACGACTTCGATCAGCTGGCGGCGTCATCCGGATGTCGACGATCGGAAACCGGTCGTTCGAACGGTTCCTTATGCCGAGTTCGTACTCGAGCACCCTGACTTGGATCCGACGACACTTAATACAGAATTCTTCCCCGACGCCGTTCCGTATACCGATGGTTCGAGAGAGCGAGTCTTCTATTGGCGGTCTGCCCTCCGTGATTCGTCGCCGCCAGCTACCGACTGGTCGTTCGTGTACGCGACCACTCACGATCTCGTCGGTTGTTCCGAAACCGCTGTCGGAATTCGAGGCCTTACGACGGAACTAGCGACTGGCGTCGCGATCGTGGTCGACGGGACAGCGGGTGGCGATGCGAGTATGGCACACGTTCGAGATTACGAAGCTCCCAATCTCCGTATCGTCGACGTGACTCCCGACTCAATCCGTCTCGCGGTGGACGGTGACGACGTTGAAGTGGCAGTAGGTGGCCGACAGCGGATCGAACTGTCACCACACATCGTGGAGCGGATCAGCGATGACGAACCCGAGGAGATCACACCCGAACTGTCGGTTCGCTATCCTGGCCGCCGCGAGATACACCATCCAGTTTCGAACGCTTCCGACCGGTTGTTCCCCTCGTTCGACCTCGACCTCGCGTCGCTGTCGAATCCACTCGCCGTCCCCCTCCAGAATGGAGAGCTCGATCACGCCGCTCTCGCCACCGATCTGGGCGTCAGTCTCGAAGAGCGTCCGTATCCCGAGCGGGTCCTCTGGCAGGCGTTTGCGTATACGGCCTTCGACCCACGTCGAGAGTCAGTCCCGGATATTGGACGAACGGATGACCACCTCGTTGTTACCCCCCGTTGAGCGACGCGATAGAACCGTATGCAGCAAGAGTCTGGTCGTTCCCTCAAGCGTGTTCAATACGGACATGCCACTGGCCCGGACCACGCTGCTCAGTTTCGTACTCGAACCCGCGCTCAGTCAGGACCTCATACAGCGGTTCGGGTTCGAAACTGTTGACGAGCAACAGCGTCTCTCCCTCGGGAAGTTCGCCAAGTGCGGTCATAATCGGATCGAACGGTTGACCGTCTATCTTTCGGACATCGAGTACTTCGTCTGCATCTGTGTCTAGGTCGGCACTCATGGAACCAAATTGATGACGGGTCGTCCAATACACGACCCCGATTATGTTCGAACGAACCCGCTATGCGATGCGACACCCATCGTAGTCCTGTCTCGTCTGTGGGCAGCGTTCGATGCAGGGATGGTCGACCAGATCACGCAATCGCTTGATAGCCTCAGGAGGAAGCGTATAGCCGATTTCGTAGGACTGCTCATCGTCGAGATCCGCGGAGAGTTCCGCCTCGAAAAAATTCTCGACGACGCAGAGTCGCCAGGCGAGTTCACGAGCGACCTCGCTGCCTTTATCGGTCAGCTTCACGCCAGTGTATCTCTTCACTGTCACCAGCCCTGCGTCCTCTAGCTTCGAACCCATTTCCGTGACGCTCGCTCCGCTAACGTCCAGACGGGCCGCAATCTCACCAGGCGCCACTCGGTCGGTGTCCTCGGATAGCCAATCAATTGCCAACAGATACTGCCCCGTACGCCGACCGACGCTCGCCCCGACAAGTCCGGTGGCTGTCGAGGTGATTTCGGTTGCCATACGTTTCCGTCGACTCTCCGACGATGAAGTCTCTCTCCCGAATTCGTTCACGTGACGTCGCGCCATTTCCCTGAAGACGTCCGAATAGACGTGACCATCAAGTCCCAGGCCGATGAGGAGCTTTCTATGAAGATCATTACGAAACGGATCTACGACGACCCTGACAACGATACAACGCGGGTGCTCGTTGACCGGCTTTGGCCTCGGGGAGTTTCGAAGGAGGAGGCGCAACTCGATGCGTGGATCAAGGAGGTTGCGCCGTCCGACGGGCTCCGGACGTGGTACGACCACGACCCAGACCGATGGACGGAGTTCAAAGAGCGGTACGTCTCGGAACTCGAACAGAAGGACGACGCCGTCGAACGTGTTCTCGACGTCGCCAAGGACGATCAGCTGACGTTGCTGTACGCCGCTACTGACCGGGATCACAATAACGCCGTCGTCCTGCGTGAGTATCTTGAATCACGCGTAGATTGATCGAGGGGGATGCGCACGAATTCGAGGAGCAATATCGCCGACCCCGTATTCATGGACTTCCTACGACCGCAGGTGGCTCGTAGTCCGGCAATGTTCGGCTTCACCCTCAAGAACCTACGGACGCGATCATCACGTAGATCCGAGATGTCCAACGCGACCATTGATCCACAGCGACCGATAGGGGAACTCGCCCGTGAGGTACCATCCTACACCCGTGTTTTCGAGGCAGCGGGTATCGACTACTGCTGTGGTGGGGATGCCTCCCTTGCGATGGCGTGTAATCAGGCCGGGGTCAATCTGGACGATGTCCGCGAAGAACTCGCCGACGTCCAGACAGACGACGCTCAAGCGATTGACTGGGACGACCTCGCGGAACTGATCGACGACGTCGTCGAAACCCACCACCAGTACCTGCGTGAGGAACTGCCGGCACTGGAGGGGCTCGTCAGAAAGGTCGCTCGCGTCCACGGAGAGAACCATCCCGAACTGGAGGCGCTCCAAGCAGTATATCTCGACCTCGCGCCAGCGATGAAGGAACACATTCGGGAGGAAGAAGAGGAAGTTTTCCCGATCATCGAGAAGCTCGACCGTGGGGATTCGCTCTCCGATGCGGAACGCCGACGACTTCGGGAGGTAATCGAGGAGATGGAGGCGGACCACGAGGAAACGGCAGAACTGCTGGATCTCATCGCGGAATTAACGGACGGGTACACCGTCCCGGCCGACGCGTGTCCGAGTTACGAGAGCATGGTCGAGCGTCTCGATGCCCTCGAGCGAGACACACACGAACACGTCCACAAGGAGAACAACGTCCTCTTCGTTGAAGCGGAGACGAAACTATCGGACGGTGTCGAATCCCGAAATTCCTAATCGCCATCTCTCGTGGATGGATCGATTCGGGTTCTGTACCGAGTCGGATCGGACACGGGTTGTAATGGCTCCTGACTTCGCCGGGAGTGTCTCGTCTCGAACGGGGGCGACGCACAGCAATAGCACCGGCGGGCCGGCGCAATTAGCTTATTGTGATCGGCCTCGTCGGCAACGCTCGTGAACCGAGCTGGTGGCGTCAGTCGCTGGACGCACGCGTTTGCCGTCGCCAGCGCCCTCGGGATGGTCGGCCTCCAGGCGACGTATCTGCTCGATTGGCCGATCCGGGTGATCGGCTTGTTCGGGCTGTTGGGCGCCGTCCTGCCGATGACCTTCGGCATGGCGTATCTGTTGCTCCCGGCATATGTCGGAACGACCCTCGCGACACCGCGGCTCCCCGGCGTCCACCTCGTCGTCTCATACGCCGGCGCTGCCGTGCTCGTGGCCGGACAGCTGACGACGCTTTCCCGGCCACTCGTCACAGCGGGTGCCACCCTCTGGAGTATCGGTGTCGGTTGTTTCCTGGCCGCACTGGGTGCGACAATCGTTCCTATTCTTCGGGCGGATTCGAGCGTGGTGATCCGCGGCAGGGACCGCCCGCAACGATCGACGCGTGCCGCTACCGGGACAGTCCCGCTCGCGATTCTATACCTAGCCGTCGGTACCATCACACACCTCACGAGGATGTCCGGCATACAGGTGATTCCCAGCGTCGTGCACTACTACGCTGTGGGCTTCGCAGCGCTGTTGATTGTGAGCCTGGGCGCGCGACTCCTCGTCGGCTTCTATCACGTTGTCCCGCCACGGCCGCTCACGTGGGGTGCTCTCGGTGGTGGTGCCGTCGCCCCCGCCCTCATCGCCGGTAGTTTCTGGTCGTGGCCACTGTTCCAGGTGGGTGCCGTCGTTCTGGCGTTCGGCATACTGTGCTATCTCGGGATGGTGGCCGTCGTCGCACTTCGGACCGACCGCCGACGCATTGGTCTCGTCGGCGTCCTGGCGGGCGCATTCGCAGGGGTAGGGGGTGTACTCGTCGCCGCGACGGTTGCAATCAGTGGGGAGGACGCCTGGCTACTCGAAGCACACGTCCCACTCGTACTCGACGGCTTTCTCCTGCTGACGATCATCGGCTATGCATACGAGTTTTTCCCAATTGGAACGGGCCAGTTCACTGGTGCGAGCGAGCGTGTCGGCCTCGCGACGATCGGCATACTCGGGTTCGGAGTCGTACTGCGAGCGGTAGAGCCACTACTCGGCGCACCGATGGTAGGGGACGCCGGTGCCACGCTCGGTATCGTGGGGACGAGTGTCTACGCCTACGTACTGACGAGACGTCTTGCTGGTATCCACGCGAGCTGAGTGCCAAATGGACTACTCAAACCGCTGCTCCGAAAGAGACGGGATGCTGACTACGATGGGCGGTGCAATCCGAGGAACGTTGTCTCGGTTATCCCGTCCGATCATGTACGAGCCTCAGCTGGATGCGTCAATGTGGTCCCATGGATTCTCCGGGTCCGCTCACCGCGGGTCCTTTGACGTGGTGTCGGTCGACGAGCCCGGCGACACGCCAGGAACGAGTACACCCACGAGCCCGTTCGGACTGTGGGTTCGAATCACGGAACCCATGTTCCAGCCGAACACAAGAATGCCAGCACCGATCAAGAGCCCGCCAAACCCTGCGAGGAGTGACGAGAGGGGCGTCCAATCCGCGACAACGAGCGCAAGGCCGCCGAGCGTGAACAGCCCGAGGTCGAGGGCTGCCAGCCTGTCGTCGTAGAGGTCGTCGATCATCGGCACGGCTTCGTACCCGAGGAGATCGCTGTAGTGGTGCACCCAGACGATGAAGGGAACGATGTGGTAGATCGTTCCGAGGACGACGAAGCCGATCACGCCGAGCCCGAGCAGGTGTGTAGCTCCCGGCGCGCCAAATCGGGTTGCCGGTGCGACCGGGTCGGCGATCCATACGGGAACAGTCGCGAGGGCCCACACAGCCATCGCCACTGCCGCAACAGTGTACCGTGAGAGCATCGGCGTCCACGGGACCTGTGTTTCGTAGAGGCGACGGGCAAGGATGATACTCATACACCCGATACCACCGAGGATTAGGAGCCCGCCCACGCGGGCGAGCGCGACGTGCCCGACCAGCCGACCAATCGCCAGGGTTACCACGCCGATCGGGTAGCCGACCTCCTCGAAGCGCTGGAGGTACGTGTCGATCCCGTGGAGGTCAGTCTGGGTGAACATCGTGCCCAACTGATAGAGGGCGCCGAGGACCGTCGTCAGGACGGCGCCGTAGATGGCGAGGGTGGCGTGGGCGGAGATGACATCGACGCGGGAGAGACCAACGGGGACGAACACCGGTCGAACGAAATCGACTGCGAGTGCGACGCCGAACAGCGTGAGCGCCACGAAGAACGCGAGTGCGAACGCGAAGTGTCGTTCGGTCACGTCATATCGACCTTCGATGGTGACGAGTGTCCGGGCGATGTTGTAGACGAACACCCAGAAACCGATGGCCATCAGGGTACCGAAGATTGGCGTGAGCCGAAGCCAGCCACCGGCCAGTGCGACTGCAAAACCAGCTAGTCCGATACCGACGACCCACAGCTGGACGGTCGCGAGCCGGCGACTGTGGAGCGTGACGCCGGACCAAACGGGTACAAACTGGGTCATCGCACCCATAATCGTGATACAGATCCACCCCGCCAGCAGCAGGTGAACGTGAGCGAGGGGGAGGAGCCCCGACCCCATCCCAAAAGCGTTCGTCACGCCAACAATTCCTCCGACGAGCAAGAACCCGATACCCACGACAAAGTGTCGGAGTGGAACGGTCATCGGAGGCTGCTTCTCCGTCTCCAGGTTCCCAGGAACGACACTCATCCTCTATGCGTTTGTGATGGATGGGGGAGTCAATGCCTCCGAATATATTCAGGCACGACTGAGTATCGCCGGTCCTACGGACCATCGCCAGCGGTAGCTTTGCTAGCGAGAAGCCTTCTATCGGTCGTCTATCGTCGCTGTATTCGTCACCGTTGTGTTCGAGAAATGGTGTGGCATTCGTTTACCGCATCATGTACTCGCGAGCGATTTTCTCGGCCTCCGAGAGATCCTCGGCAATACCGAGTTGCCGGTTGACGGTACCCTGGACCCGAACCAAAAACCGCCAGCCTTCGAACGAATTGGGTTCTTGAATGTCGTTGATGTAGATGGTCCGATCGCCGTCCGAATACGCGATCCGCGTGTATTCGCGTTCGAGGAACGAATCCTGATATTGCTGTTTGTTCCGAATTTTCCATCCCTTTGGGAGCGTTTTCGTCACTGCCATGTTGAATCATTGGTGATGCGGAGAGGTCAGTCTCGACACGAACATATCCAACCAACCGGAACCGGAGTGGCAACCGAGTGAACGAATTTAGCTCAAAACGGCGCCTGTGGACCTCGACTCGTCCCCTCCTCTTCCATCGAGCGCTCCATAGGGTTCGAACCCACCTCGCGTGACTCGGTCGGCACGACGTGTTCGTCACCTTTATCGAGGTACTTTGTTTCCAGTTCTGCGAGCTGTTCATTGATCGCCTCACTCTGATGGTGCATTGGCGCCGCCCGAACACGAACGAGGTCGTACTCGTGACGGTCCGAGAGGCCGTTCCAAGCCCTGAACGAGCCGATCGTCAGCGTGTGCGTCTGCGGACAGAATGGCGTCGTCGGGGTAAATTCGGCTCGCAAGACGGTATCGATGTCGTCCGCACCGATTGCGTCATCGGCATCGAATGATTCTACCGCATACCGATATCCCGCACCGGGATGACGCGTATCGAGGTTCAACCGAGCGAGGTTGTAGTTGAACGTCATGTCGTACACCTTCCGCTTCTCGAAGAGTTCACGTGTCAATCTATGGAAGATGACGTGATCCGACCCAGCCAGGATGTTGTGTCCTTCGAGAAACGGCCCTGACCTCGGAACGTTATCAGAGACGAATTCGTCGTAGGGATCGAAGAGCTCGTCGTCCTCGCCTCCGAACGGAGATGGGAAACCGGGCATAGAATATCGTACGGTCTCGAGTGGCGTGGTTAGTTCTCCGAATATATTCAAGTGAGTGGCTTTGTTGAAATCCTCAACAGCTAACAGGAATAGTGCCCGACTCGCTAAGTACAGTGTGGGTAGCCACCAACATGTCCCAACGTTGTATGGATTGATGCTCCGTTTCTACTGTACCGCGATGAGTAGACCCCATACCTTATCTGCCCCCATACATAATGATTGATGATGGTGGAAACTGATCCTGACCCCGCCGAGTCTACGTTGTATGTGTGTCAAGAGTGTGGAACTGGTGTCGAAAACCCGGAACAGGAAGATGAATGTCCCGACTGTGGTGGGCCATTGCGAAACACAACTGTCGCTCACGACTAATCCCAGTCGACGGCGTAGCTGATGACGCGATAGCCGTTCTGTTGCAGCAGTATTAGCGACTCCCGCCACACAAGCAGACGGTACCGTTAGCCGAGTTGGTCCTCGAGGAAGTACGGCGATAGATACGCAGACCCACTTACCGGCTGTTTCATCACAGTTCGTGTCTGACTAAGAGGATTTCAATAGTGCCAAGCGAGTGTAGATTCGGTGAGGAAGTCGAAAGTAACTCGGCTTTCGTATACGGAGAAATTGAGCCGGTCGAAAAATCGCTGCTTACGAATGCTACGGAACGTGAACTCTGACGACGTGACCCCCGCACCCACACTGTTCGATGTATTCCCAATCAATATCGTCACCTCCCTCGCTCTCTAAAACGTCGTAGAGGTAGTCTTCTGGATGACCGTGGATGGCGTGTGTGACGAGGTTCACGTGGTTGCCTGAGGCGGTGTGGTCGATCGCCGAGAGAGCCTGGTCGACCACCAGCTGGCGGTCGTCGGCGTGTTCCGGTTTTTCGAGATTCGCCGACCATGAGTTGTCGTGGACCCAGTCAGTGACGAGTTTTGCGTCGTGGTCGTGATCGTGGTCGTCGTGGGTGCTAGACATTGTTTCCATTCAGATATACGGGGGCAGATGCGATAAGTACCAGGCCGATTCCCGCGTGTCAAGACCAAGACGTGATCATTCATCGTCTATCTATCGCCTGAACAGATTCGGGTCAATGTGTTTGTCCGTCTCGCCCCGACCAGGAGATATGGCAGAGATTGACTCATACGTCGAGGAAGTCGGAGCACCCACTGACCGACCGGTCGAAACACTCGATGCCAGAGAGCTACCGCCACCACAACCACTGAAGAACACGCTCGAACGGCTTGCTGACCTCGACGACGAGGTGGTACTCGTCCAGCGGAACGACCGCGCACCTCAACACCTCTATCCGCAACTGGACGACCGGGGCTTCACGTACGAGACAATCGAAGGCGACGGGCAGGTCGTTACTGTGATCTGGCGGTAGTAGCGTTCGTTCAGCGGAATCCCCCGGGAGATACTTTGTACCAATCACGTTTGGCCGCACGGCCACCCGTACATGTTCGGAGACGCCTTCAATAGTCTGCCGTGTTTAGGTTCACCTAAAATGGTGTGTGCTTCACTGACCCTGACGATCCCGAAGCGAACCTGGATTGGTACCGTCTCACGAGATCATCCGGTAGCGACGTTTCATGTCCGATCTGCTCAGTCTGCCGATAGCGTCGGCGTTGGATTCGTCGAGCTACTGGCGGAAAAGCCAGCGGAGATCATTGAGTCGATCCGGTCGTTCGATCCTGTCCACACCGTGGAGGTGTTCCACCAAGAGCCGAACCGAACCCTCCTCCAGATCGAGGCGGACAAACCGATTCTCCTGGACGTTCTCGACAAAGCGGGCGTCCCGGTGGAGATGCCCTTCGAGATCCAGAATGGCCAGGTCGAATGGGAGCTGACCACGACTCGAAACAGGTTAACGACGCTAGGGTCAGCGCTAGATGAGTCGGAGGTTGGATACGTCGTTGAGCACATCCACGCCAAGCCCGAGTTCGACCGAATCCTGACCGACAAGCAACAACGACTGATCGAAGCAGCCCTGAAACGTGGTTACTACGACTCTCCGCGACAGTGCACACAGGAGGAACTCGCGGCGTCACTGGACATGGCGAAGTCGACGTGTTCGGAGATCCTGCACCGCGCCGAGGAACGAATCGTCAAGTCGTTTGAACGCGGAACCGAATCAGACCGTACTGCGGCCCGGCTGACCACCTAACGGCAACCTCCCGGAAAGCTGCTTTTCAGACATCGTGCTGGCAGCAGATGCACTCCCCTGGAGAAACTCGTACGGAGTATATTCGGGCCGGCATTTTTCAATCGACGGCTCGAAGCGAATATCGATGGTTTCACAAGGAGACACCGCACCGACGTTCACTGCAACGCTCGGCACGAGCGACCACGAACCGTTCAACTTCGAAGATCACGTCGGTACTGATCTAGTCGTTCTCGCCTTCTTCCCAGGCGCATTCACACCACCGTGTACGAATGAGATGGTCGCACTCCAGGAGCGAATCGACGAGTTCGAGGAGGCTGGCGCAACCGTCTTCGGCGTGAGCGCCGATTCCCCGTTCTCTCAGGGTGCGTTCCGCGAGGAACACCGGGTCGAATTCGACCTCGTCAGCGACATGGCCGGCGACGCCATCCGGGCATACGACCTCGAGATAGACATCGAACCGCTAGGGCTCTACGGCGTCGCGAATCGGGCGGTGTTCGTCGTCGACAAGGACGGAACGATCACCTATGACTGGATCGCCGATGATCCGACGAACGAACCCGATTACGACGAACTGATCGAGGCGGTCAAAGCAGCGTAGTTTCCAGCTGCGAACAGAACAGATTCCCGGTTTCTACTCACGGTTATTGCCCTCAGGAACTGACTCACAGATGCTCAAGGGCTTGATCGAGGTCGGTGAGTAGATCGTCTGCGTGCTCGACGCCGACGGCGATCCGGACGAGCGAATCCGAGATTCCGGTGGCCTCCCGTTCGGCGTCCGCGAGGTAGGACGCAGACATCGTGGCAGGGTGGTCAACGAGCGATTCGGTCCCACCGAGACTCACTGCCAGCGTGAATACGTCGAGCGCTTCAAGCACAGCCCGCGTTTCCGCAGCGGTTGCGTCGAGTTCGAACGAGACGATGCCACCGAATCCGTCCATCTGCTCGCGAGCGAGGTCGTGTTGTGGATGGCGTGGCAATCCGGGATAATTGACCTGAGCTACCAACGGATGGTCGTCGAGGTATTGCGCGAGCTCGCTCGCGTTGACCTCGTGACGGTCCATCCGAAGGGGGAACGTCCGAAGGCCTCGGAGCGTGAGATACGAATCGAACGGAGCGAGCGTGCCACCGAGATCGTAGGACTGGGTATGTTCCACGGCATCGGCAAAGGAATGGTCGTCGGTCAGAACGGCCCCGCCCATCGAGTCGCTGTGTCCGTTCAGGTACTTCGTCGTACTGTGGACCACTACGTCGGCCCCGCGTTCAAGTGGCCGCTGGAAGTACGGCGTCGCGAACGTATTATCGACGATGTACGTCGCGTCGACCGAGGCGGCGGTCTCGCCCACGGCAGCAAGGTCACAGAGCCGGAGCAACGGATTCGTCGGCGACTCCATCCAGACCAGGCTCGTCTCGTCGGTGATTGCCTCGTCGACGGTATTCAAATCGGTCGCGTCGACGTACTCGACGGACGCGCCAAGCGAATCGACGAGCAGATCATCGAAGAGCAAGCGCGTACCACCGTAGATGCCATCGAAGGCAACGACGTGATCGCCCGCTTCGACGACCGACAGGCAAGTCGCTGCAATCGCAGCAGTCCCGGAGGCACAAGCGACAGCGCGTTCGGCACCGCAGAGTTCGCTGAGTCTCTCTTCGAGGACATCGCGCGTAGGATTGCCGAACCGGGTGTACTTGTACCCGTGGTTTGATTCACCGGGACTGCGCATCTCGTGAGTGGTCGAGAGGTGAATCGGCGGAACGACATCACCGGTGTCACTGACACTGGTACCGGTCCGATCGAAACGGGTAGCCAGAGTTTCGAGGTGGTAATTCGAATCTGTCATACGAGTACCCGAACCATCAGGCCGCTCATCTAAAAAACGAACCGAGGGGCGTCAACGTAAGCTGTCGCACAGTTTCTCGCAAATTCTAGGACGATTTCGGTGACGGTTTGCTCGAACAGTAGGATCGTGCTCAGTCGAATTGGGTGGAACAATGGGTGAAAGCAGGAATTCGAAACGGGCCTCATTTCGTGTTTCACGAACGTTCGAGATAGAGGGAGTAGAAGACGATCGCCAGACCAATTGCCACAAGGACACTATTGATCAAGATACCCATCTGCAGGGAAACCGAAAGTATCTGATGAGCAATGCCTGCGAGCAACGCACCGAACGTGATAACACCGAATCCGGTGCCGAGAACGCGTAGCGCTGGAGCCCCCGTGTTTCGATAAGCTCTGAACGCGATATACGTGATCCCGCTTCCGAGGAGCAGAATCACCGTCTTGACGACGATGATGGCAGTTTCCACCCAGATCATAGTTCGTCCCCCATCTTCGACCAGATGTCCGCAAGCCGTTCATCGGCATTCCGTGGCGGTCGCTCGACTGTCACCGAGAGGTTGTCTTCCTCGTCCATGGATATCGTCACGTCGTCGAAGTCCCGTTCGTATTGCGTGGTTCTGCCGCCGCCGGGGTTGATCGTGTCCTGTTCGCGGACGAGCGAAGCCTGGCTGAGGAGTTCGAGTTTCCGGTACAACGTCGATTGGGGGATGTCACACGCGTCGATGAGTTCGGTTGCGGTCATTGGTTCAGCTGTTTTGCGGAGGATGGCCCGACAGTCGGCATCGTCCAGCGCAACGAGAATCGCCTGCAACGATGGCGAGTCCTCGGATGGCGCTGAATCGTGCCTCATAGTCTGAGTTTGGAAGGTACGCGGGATATGCTATCCGATTACGTCTCGAACTGTCGGGCGTGAATCCGGCCTCGGAACGCAATCGATTCCTCGAGATTACGATTCGGAACCATCCCCAACCCGTCGTTGGCCCTCGTCTGTGACGTCATAGATCCCTCGACCCACCGGAAAGATATGTCCGTCCTCGTGGAGTCGAGCACACGTTTGATCGATCATGACCGGGTGGCGATCTGCAATTCTGGAGATATCCATTACATGGCATGGCGCGTTCGCGTCGAGGATTTCGAGGATCTCTTTGTCGGTTTCCCGATCGAGTTCGCTCATCTGTTCTCTCGCTCGTTCAGCAGTCGCTGATTCCTCGCTGCGCGGCTCGGCTGGCCCGTTCATCACGCATAGCCCTCCTCGGCGTAGACCTCGAGCAGCTCCTGGTAGCGGTTCCGAATCGTTACCATACTCACGTGAGCGGCGTCACTGACCGTCTCCTGTGTCAGCTGCTCATTCGTCAGGTGGGTCGCGGCGTAAATCGCGGCCGCCGCAAGCCCTGCAGGGCTTTTTCCGCTATGGGCGCCCACTTCCATTGCTGTCGTGAGCAAGTCTCGCGCCTGTCGTATCGCCTCATCACTCACGTCTAATGCCGAAGCGAACTGGGGGACATATTCCAGTGGATCGACAGGCTCGATTTCTAATCCGAGTTCTCGGGATGCATACCGATAGGCTCGCTGTATACGGATTTTCTCTACCCGACTGACCTCGGCGAACTCGGAGAGCGGCCGCGGTGTTCCGTGTTGACGGGCCGCTCCGTACAGCGAAGCCGTTGCCATACCTTCGATTGATCGACCTGGAAGGAGATCATTCTCGACTGCCCGCCGATAGAGTGCCCCGGCGGTTTCTCGAACCGGATTCGGAATATCGAGGGCAGACGCCATCCGGCTGATCTCCCCCAGTGCTTGCTTGAGATTCCGCTCGTGAGCGTCTTTCGTCCGAAACCGTTCGTCCCAGGTACGAAGGCGTTGAAGACGGGCTCGCTTCCGAGTGGATATCGACTGCCCGTATGCATCTTTGTCCTGCCAGCCGATCGTCGCACTGAGTCCTTTGTCGTGCATGAGCTTCGTAGTCGGTGCCCCGACACGGCTTTTCTCGTCTTTTTCATCAGTGTGGAACGCTCGCCACTCCGGTCCGTGGTCGATGGAATTTTCGTCGAGGACCAAGCCACACTCTTCACAGGTCGTTTCTCCGTGTTCGTCGTCGTGAACGATCTGTCCGTCACACTCCGGACACGACGAGTGCGGCTGGGACTCGGTGACTGATTGCCGCGCCCCTGTGCGGTCGTCTTCGAGATCGAGTTGTGTTTTAGTCATGGGCGAGGGGGTTGACACCTACGTTCGATTACCTTGAATGGGTCTCTCTAGCAATGCAGGGGTCAACGGTCGAAGAGTGCGTGGCGGAATCCCAGATTATGGGAATCCGCCAATTTGATTTACTATGACCAAACGAAAAGTCGTGGTTTCGGAACCGCAGGCCTGGCTCTTAGAAAAAACCGGCCAGTGAATGGGGTGACATGGTCACCCGGAAAAGTCGCTGTAAGAAACTGCTCCCTGGTCGACGATCGTTTGGCTCTCAGGGACGTCTCCATCCGGCGGCATACTCCCCTCAGCAGGGCCGCCAGACTCCTCGACGACGATGCGGCCGACCATGCCGAGACTCTTGTGCGGGGTGCAATAGTAGTCGTACGTACCGGTTGTCTCGAAGGTGTGTTCGAACGTCGCATTCTGTTCGCTGAGAATCCCACTGTCGAAGGCTTCCGCACCGTCAGGCACGCGTGTGACTGAGGCCTGTCCATTCCCCTCCACGTAAGCCGTCGCGGAGTGACTTCCACTATCGTTCTCGAATGTGACAGTGTCGCCGGATTCGACGAAGAGCCCGATCGGGTCGAAATAATAATCGCTTCCCTCTGTGACCATCTGAACTGTCGTTGTGTCTCCGTTCGATGGAGTGTCCGTCTCACCACTTGCGTCGGGGTTTGAACTGCTGCAGCCGGCGAGCCCTGTGAGACCGGCGGTTGCGACGATTCCACCTGCTTTCAAGACCTGTCGACGTTCCATGCCCAACCATTGGAACGCTACTGATAGACCACTTTGGCGGATTCCCACCGTTCGGGATTCCGCAGTCGACTGACTGTCACTGCGCACGAGGGTCTATACATGAGTGACCATCTTGGAATCCCCGGAACCGGCCTATCGCGGCGTGAGTTCTTAGCGGCGACAGGCAGTGCTGGCGCGCTGAGTCTCGCAGGCTGTACAGCCCCGACCGGACGTGCTGAAACCCCGTCGCAGTCATCCTCAACCGAGCATTCGTCGCCTGAAATTGAACGGTGGCTCGACGAAGTCCCCCGTCCCGGTGTTGTTGAACCAGTTGGGAAGAAGGACGGGAACCCCTATTACGAGGTGGAAATGCGCGAGGTTGAGCAGAAGATTCACTCTGATCTCCCACCGACGACCGTCTGGGGGTACGACGGCCAGTATCCAGGGCCAGCAATAGAGGCTCAGCAGGGTGAACCGGTGTATGTGCGCTGGAAGAACGAGTTGCCGGACGAACATCTCCTGCCGGTCGATGAGACGATACACAGTAGCAAGATTCCCTACGACACTACTGGAGTGCGGGTCGTACCTCACCTCCACGGCGGGAATGTCGAGCACACGAGCGACGGCAAGCCGACGGCGTGGTTTACACGGGATTTCGAACAAACCGGCCCGAAGTTCGAGAAGAAAGACTACTACTACGTAAACGACCAACCCCCGGCCACGCTCTGGTATCACGACCACTCGCTCGGAATTACTCGGCTGAATGTCTACGCCGGTCTCGCCGGACTCTATCTCCTCCGAAACGACCACGAGGAGTCACTCGGTCTGCCGTCGGGCGAGTACGAGATTCCACTGGTGCTTCAGGACCGCAGCTTCAACGAGGACGGTTCGTTGTTCTACCCGACCACCGGCTCCGATACGGACAGCGACCCGCCGAAACCCAACCCGAGCCTCGTTCCGCAGTTCTTCGGCGACACGTCAGTCGTCAACGGGAAGGCCTGGCCTCGGCTTTCGGTCGACCCCCGGAAGTACCGGTTCCGAATACTCAACGGTTCGAACTGTCGGTACTACAACCTTAAGCTGTTTGAGTACGACGAAGCGGCTGAAACGACTGGCACGGATGGACCACCATTCACCCTCATCGGAAACGACGGTGGTCTGCTGGCCTCGCCGGTTACGATTAAGGACCGCCTGGAGATTGGCACGGGTAAGCGTGCCGACGTCGTCGTTGATTTCTCGGACTATGCTGGCCAGACGCTCTTGGTACACAACGACGCCACGGCGCCCTACCGTGGACCAGACATCGATGGCGGGAATCAACAGCCTCTGCCGGAAATAATGGTAGTGGAGGTTGCCTCCGATGATGTCCGCGACCCAAGCCGGGTTCCAGATACGTTGACGGAAGTGCCAGAAATCCCCGTTGACTCGGTCGACAAGGAACGGTACCTCCCGATGACCATGAGTTCTGACGATTACGGACGACCCTTACACCTCCTGGGTTCGGACGCGGAGTCCTCACCGCACAAACTGTACGATCCGGTTACCGAGAAACCGACCCTCAACGACACGGAGATCTGGAGCTTCGCGAATCTGACGGGAATGTCACACCCGATGCATATGCATCTCGTGCACTTCCAGATGCTTGGGCGACAGCCGTACAGTGAATATGACCCTGAGGCGGAGATGATTGATGTCGAATCGCTCGAACCTCCTACACCGGAAGAAACGGGCTGGAACGACGTCATCAATGTAAATCCAGGTGAGGTGACCCACGTGATCGTTTACTTCGGGGAGTTCGAGGGGCTATTTAGCAACCAGACCGGCTGGTACATGTGGCACTGCCACATGCTGGAACACGAAGACCACGACATGATGCGTCCCTTCAGAGTCCTGCCGGATTCTGAGGACGATAACAGTGATGGTGACTCATCCAATGAGTTGCTGGCATCAGTCCACCGAACGAGGAGTTCAACGAGCGATACGCCCCTGATTGAGTAACTCACCAGAGGTTTGCCCGCGACCACTCCAACGCTTTGCGGAGGAGCCCAACGCCTACGACCACCCACGCAACAAGTGCGATATACACAAACACTCGTGGGACGACGTGAAGTATTCCGATCCCCGCTTCGCTCGCGAGACGGAACGTACTCACCGTGTACATCCCCAGCGGGAAGACCATCCCCCAGTATCGCGGGCCGTACCCCTCTGGTCGATGCGGCAATGCGATTCCGCCGACGGTGTGCCGCCAGACACCGAGCGCTACGAGCAACGGGATCCACCATGTGGCTGTCGCCCAGAAGAAGAACGTAAATCCGAGGAGGAACGGACGGATCTCGGTAATGAACGGCCAAGACGGCCCGAGCTGGAGGAGCAACGCACCCGCCAGCGTCGTGATCGCGACAGCACCCATGTTGATCCAGTACGGCGGCGTCGCGGACGACGGCCGGAACGCGAAAAACGTCATCCGGTAGAACACCAGCGTGAACAACACCAGGTAGAACCCGCCGCCGATCAGGTACAGGACGAGTGCCACCAGGCCGACGCTCTCAAGCACCGACGGATACTGCGGGGCGAGCAACGCCGCAAGTACGGCCACAGACTGCGTGGCGACCACGGCGAGAAACCAGCCGCCGTCGAGTGTCTCTTCGATGGGATCGTCGACATCCCTGATCGTCAATCCCACGAACACGGTGTACGTGAGAACGAACCAGAGGCCGCCTGCGAACACAAGTAGCGCCGTCGCCGCCAGAATCGACTGCTCGAAGACGACGAACTGACTCCCGAGGATGCAGGTCGCTGCGACGGCGGTGAACGATCCCACTGCCCGGTCCGGCGAGACGAGGTCGTGAAGCGCCGATCCGAGGGCGCGACCGATTCGTGCCACCGTGAGGACGCCGATACCGACGTACGCGACAGCGTTGACCACGAACAGCAACCGGCCGATCCGCTCGAACCCGGTGAGGGACGCACCGATGGAAACGATTCCGGTCGCCATGACGAGCGCGAAGTAGAGCGGATCCCAGTACTCGAGAAGTCCGAGTACGTTACCACCGCGGCCGCCACTGCTGACCGACAACCCACCAGGTTCGTCGGGGTCTTGGTCGGTAGTCATGAACCGCTTAGATCGTCCGCTGCCGTCGCCAAAGCGGAGCTGGCATCGCCGTGTCAGATGTCGGCGCTGCTGGGATAGTAGTGGAGAACGTCGTCGCGCCACCCGCCGTAGCCCTTGCCGATGTCCTCGAAGTCCTCGACGAACTCGATTCGGGTGACCCACTTGGCCATCTTGTAGCCGAGCTGGCTCTCGATACGGAGCCGGTAGGGGGCGCCGTGAGCGACCGGGAGGTCGCCGTCGTTCATCTCGTAGGCGAGGATCGAACGCGGCTCCTGGGCCTTGTCCATCCGGATGGCTTCGTAGTAGAACTCCGGGATGTCGTCGTCCACGCCCTTCTCCTCGAAGGGGCCGTCCTCGGAGTACTCCCACTTCTCGTCGAGCGTCCAGAAGACGAGCCACTCCGCGTCCTCGTTCGGTTCACAGCGGTCCATGATCGCCGATAGCGGGATGCCGCCCCACTTGGCATAGTACGTCCAGCCCTGGATACAGTCGTGGCGGGTGACGTGTTCTTGCTTGTCCATTTCCCTGATTTCCTCGTTGGTCAGGTTGAGTTCGTTCTCGACGAGGCCATCGACCGTGATCGTCCAGTCCTCGAAGTCGTTTTCGAAGTGGGCGCGGTACTCGTCGTTACGTGGTGGTTTGCCGTTGACTCGGGCGAAGTCCGACTCCTCGGGCCGGTCGTCGCCGTCGACGAACGAGACGTGGTGGAACAGTCCCTTCAACAGCGGGTCGACGCCGATTTCGAGGAGATTCTGGGTGAAGTACGGTCGCTTCAGGGATATCCACGTGGCGAACGCAGCGAACCCGAAGACGATACCGACGCCAAGTACCGTGAGCGCGATGGTCAGGTCCGTCGACGCCGTCGGACTCCCGAGGACGATGAGCTTCATCTCCGACCAGAACCCGTGGGCCGCGACCAGGGCGACGTGTCCGAACAGGAAGACGTTGAACGCCACGAAGCCGATGAAGTGGATGCTCCGGTTGAGCTGTCGATTCCAGCCGAACCACTCCGGCCAATGTGCCCGAAAGGCCGGCGCTTGGAGCAGTCCGGTGACGATCATCACCGGGGACAGAATGAAGATGACGCTGAAGTACGTCAACTGCTGGAGGGCGTTGTATCCCGAAGCATGGGGGACTTGGAGCTGTGCGTACGAGAGCAGCGCGTTCCACGCCTGCGGGAGGATGTCGAGTGACGTCGGGGTAAGGCGCGTCCACTCGCCAGAGACGAAGAGACCCCCGACGTACAGCAGCCCGCAGAGAGTCCAGCCGAGTGCACCCCAGAAGTGCCAGTGGCGGCCCATCCCGATGGCATCGCGTCCTGGGAGTGAGATGAGCGGCGATGGCGGGTCGATTTCGTCTTCAGCTGCCCAGAGATCCTCGCCGTCGATGACTTCCTTGTCGAACTCTGTCGACCGTTCTTCGTCGCCGACGCGAAGCCACTCGTCGCCCGGTTCGCCGTCGTCGGACCAGTAGAGCTTGGGGTGGCTCATCAGGATCTCGTACCCGCTACGGAACAACAGGATGATGAAGAAGAAATTGAACCAGTGGGTGATTCGGAGCCACCACGGATAGTCGAGACCAGCAGCCATAGCTCACCTATCGCACCCTTCCCCTATAAGACTGGTTTCGGTCATCAGGTTTGACCACACACGCGGCCGAACTTATTCGGCCGTCGGTCGATTACGATCAGGTAAGACTATCAATCTCATTTAGTGCCTCAGTTGCGACATCTCCCAATTCCCCAGCTTCGATATGCGAGTACCGCTCTCGGACCATCTCTTCAGAGTTATCGAGATACCGAGCCGCGACCGTATACCCGAACGCTCGAACAAGAACTTCACCCATCCCACGTCGACCACCGTGCGGGGCAAGATAATCGTGTTTAGGATGGTCGATGTCGATCTCTGCAGCCTCTGAGAGCCGCTGGAGAATCGACCGTGCACCGTCCGTCGTGATCGACGGCGGCCGAATGTCCTGATCGAGCGCCAGCAGCAGGTCGCGAGCGTATTCGTCACGGTACTCAGTAATCGCCTCCGGGCGTTCCCCTCGTTCGGCGAGCTCTTCCCGGACGAGCTCCGCGAGCGTCCGTTGATCGAACGTCGGAAACACCGGCCAGCGCTCCGTGGGTGGGTCCATCAGCTGGCGATAGCTCCGAAGTGGTGAGATTACTGGGTCGGGGAGACTGGCGGCGTCCCACTGCTGTTTCTTTCGGTAGACGTCCATACTACCATCTTCGAGCGAGATCTCCTCCCACCGGACCCCACGCCGGCGTGGATCGTTCGGGTCCCGGAGCAGTTCACCGACACGGACAGCTGTGTATGCGAGAACGAACACGAGGGCGCGGTCACGGGCCACCTTCAGCGTCGCGTAGCGCGCTCGCTGCTTGTCGAGGGGGTCAGTATCCTCCGGAAGTGTCGTGTACGCCTCGACGGCGTCGCGGGCCCGTTCGTCGACGTGACGGGTGAGCACGTGGCGCTGCTCGGATGTCCAGGCCTGCTGGTCGCCGGGCTTGCGGCCATCATCCTCCGGCAGCGGCGCCATCGCACTCGCCCGCTGTGCGTAGTGCGCCTTGAGATATCCTTCGTTGACACACCAGCCACACCACGCAGAGATATAGCGGTAATAGGTTTGTACAGTATTCTGCTTGAGTCCCCGATCGCCGGCGAGATGCCGGGCATACTCCCGGAAGACGCGTTCGTCGAGGTCCTCGAAGATCGGCTCGCGGTCGACATCGTCCGGTACGATTCCAATCCAGTCGTCGCTGCCGCGGTCGCCGGCGGCCCACTCTGCGAACCGCTCGAGCTCGCGCGCAGCGTTGCGTCGATAGTTCCCGCCGTCGCCACCGCGGCCTTTCCCCTTGTCCTGAAGGTAGCGCTCAAGGGAACCCTCGAGTGACTGATCAGCGCGGTCTCGGGGTGTCATGGTTCCTCGTTCGCGTACTGGTACGTCGGACGGACGTCCTTGAGGAGCTCTTCGACAATTTCCCAGAGAATCAGGGAGGGAGTCTCGTGTTCGAATGTGATTCCCCAGCGGTCCTCTGTATCGGCGACTGAGTACTGGAAATGCGTCCGTCCCAGATCGGGATGGTCTTCGTCCTGATGCCAGCCAGCGTGAAAGCCCGTGTTCGGGTCGGTGTAGTTGATACGGAACCAATCGTGTGGCTCCTGTCGATACCACTTGACGGTCAATTCCGGCGAATCAGGGCCCGTTGGGGGATCTAGGCGAGCCGGATCGAAAGTCGCCCGCAGCTGTTTTGCCTCGATATCGTCTGGAACGTACTCAACGGCCGTGATCTGTGGCACGCGGTCAAGGACGTCTCGCTTTAGCTGGGCGTAAAGGTTCGCGTTCGGATCACCACCTGGATGCGGGACCGACATCCGTTAGCTGCTAGCCTCGGCAGGCTCTGTCGTCGGCGCGAGGAAGTCCCATTCGCGGATGGCGAAGCCAACGATCTGGATACGCCGTTGAAGGTGCTCCCACTCGCGGGCAATCTCACGACGACGGTCTTCCTCGTCACCGTCGAGGGACTCGTCAGCGAGCGTCCCACGAAGCTGATTCGGTGATTCAACGCCGAATTCATCCTCCCAGTCGCGAATCTGCGTCTTCATATCGGCGAGCCGGTCCGTAAGCTCCTCGACAGTGTGTCCGCTATCTCGGAGGCGCATCGCCTCCTGCATCGCTTGGCGGCGGTAATCAGGATAATACGTTGTGTGAGTCCCACTGTCGTCACGGTGGAGGATGCTGTCGTCGACGAGTCGCTCGAGGACGCGCTTAGTTGGTTCGTGTGACCAGCCCGCTTCGGAGGCGATCCAGTTGGCCGTCTGTGGCTCCGACAGCTGCCGAGCAATCATCCGCACGCGGTCTTCACCCGTGGTCTGGCGTTCCCTCAGACCCTCGGAGTTCGATTCATCTTCGGTCATACAACATCGTTCGGGCTTTGTCTTAATATAGGTTGAGGTCATTAGTTCTATATGGAATCCGCTTCTTCGCCATCGCCCGATCTCAGCAGAGGATAGCCAGAGCAAACTCGGAGCCCGGTCCTTGCGGCTCTACCCCGGGGGAAGCGCCGTCGTGAGGCGGTTGCAGCATTCGTGCTTCACCGACGGCGTCGGGGTACTTCAAAGTGGTCGTGATTACGGGCATAATCAGGACCACCAGTGACAGAAGTCTCATAACCATTTTTCCTATGATAGAAGGGTTCTATCCCCCCGAAATTCGGATTTGGCCAACGGTATAAATCATATGCCGCTATACCAAAGCCGCGACCGCCGTTCGGACCCGGTTCCGAGAATAATCGCGAGACTGCAAGCAGATGGCTTGCTACACAATCTGCATAATGTACAATGCGCACGAAATCTGAATGATGAGGGAAATCACCCAAATCCAATGTTAGTCGTTCGTAGCTTGCTCGCTCAGCATCTCCACAACTTCCTGAACACGTTCCTCATCGGCTTCGATACCACGCTCCCGGAGGATCTGGAGGGCGACCTCATCACCGTGGTCCGCAATTACCCGGAGACACGCATCTTGAAACTCTCTTCCCTCAAATTCGGGAACATCAAACATAGAGCACGCAGCAGTTACCGATGATCGCATCCGGGTGACGCCATCCCACGTGTCCTCCCGGACATAGAAGCCGTGCATATCGGTCTCATCAAAGGAGAAGGCCGGTCCACCGGTGGATTCGTCCACATCCTCCTCATCCTGCTCAGGAATGGACTCAGTCTCCGACTCTGTGTCCTCAGTAGTTATCTCTTCATCCGGTTGCGGTTCATCCTGGGTGTCAGTACGTTCGTCGTCATCCGATTCGGCTCCTTCCTCCGTTTGTTTGAGCTGTTCAGCGACGTCCCCGAAACGGTCGTCCTCATTAGGCATGGCTGTGTTCCTCCACGAGGTCCGCTAAGTGGTCGAAATTCGGGATCTGGTCGCAATCTTCGTCGAACTCCGAGACCGGCATTCCTTGCTTGAAGGCGCGGGAAATTGCGGTCCGTTCGCGAATCCCTGGCTTCGGAATACTATCGATGGTGCGTCCCGAATCATCGAGGGCATCGAAGACCTCCGGGTCCACACGAGCGTACTCGGGGACGAATGAACCGAACTCCCGGTTGAGATTTTCAACGAGAGTCCGATGCTCGTTGCGTTGTCCCATTGTTTCGCGAATCATATTCGGAGTGACTGCGAGGATATCCAACCCGATATTCTGCCGGATTGGGGAGATCTGGCGTTCAATCATCTTATTGAGGCCGTTGATCGAGCCAGCACGCGGGATTAGCGGGATTATGACGCGCTGGACGGCGATGAGGGCGTTGTCGGAGAGTTTCCCACGGCCGCCTGCGGCATCAATTATCACGTAGTCGTATCCGTTTTGAATGAGCGGATCGACAACGTTCCGCCGAAGCTTCACGTCTGCGAACCGTTCGTCCTTCAGCCTCGTCTCAACATTCTCGAGCTCGTTACTCGACGGGAGGAGGTGAACGCCGAAGTCCGTCTCGATAAGCAGGTCTTCGGGGTCCTCACCATCGATAAGGGTGTCACCGAGGTTCGCATCTCGGTCGTACGCATCGTCGTATCCCAACTGGGTCGTCATGTGCCCGTCCTTATCCAGATCCAATAGTACCGTCTCATGGCCACGAGCAGCGAGTCGATCAGCGATGTTGAGCGCGATCGTGGATTTCCCTACCCCTCCCTTGAGCAACGAGACAGCTGCTCCGGGGAGCCCTTCAAACTCGTCAGCACTCATAGCTCAGCACCCCGTAAGAAGCGGATTTTGTACATTTTGTAGGTAATGTACATTGGGTAGATGTTGAAGGTTGCGCGAGTTTTGTCGATAATGTACGTTTTACACTGGTCATACGCGGTCAATGAAGCTCGTCCATCTTAATTCTGTGTCAGACAGATTGCGTACGCCATCTACACAATCTACATTTTGTACATTACGTAGATTGTTGGCACAATCTCAATTGGCATAATCACCGTCGACCCTACGCAATCTACATAATTTAGATTATCAGCATTTCATACGTATTCATCGCAATCTTTGCCACCCACACGAACCAATTGAAGAAGCCCAATTTGCATTACCTACATTATCCACATTATGCAGATTGGCTATGATATCTACATTCTTCAGTCATTCAATGGGAGAGTCCTGAGTGATAGAACTCAGACAGAGCCGTTCTACCCCGTCCTCTAGTAAGACTTTTAACTGTTGCCGGATTATTGGTAACCACCAGATGTACGAGGTTCTCGACGACACCGCGGCGCAGGTCATCCTCACCATCGAGAGTGGAGACTCCATCCGCCGTGTCGCCCAACACCTCCACACGCCCTACGAGACGGTGAGACAAGCCGTCAATCGGCTGGAAGACGCAGGCTACGTTTCCTATGACGACGGCCTCACTGTCGTCGACGAGCGCGTACGCGACGCGGCGCTCGAGCTCGTCGCTGCCAGCGCTGGCGTCAGTCCACCCTCCATCGAGGAAACGTACGTCATCCCACAGTTCGGTGACTGGCCGTTCGCGTTCACGCGGATCGACGCCGTCTACGTGTGGACTCAGGGCGGCTACCAGGTTGGTCGCGAGCCCGACGACTATCCATTGTTCCTCGCTGTTCGTGAGCAGGACGTCGACGCCTGGGAGGGGTTCTTCGAGTCCTTCGACCTCCCGACCGCATTCGAACGACAGCCCCGAGACGAGCTTAACAGACCGCTACAGATGGTCCTCGAGCCACGCCCGTCACTCGACATCGAATACGTCGAGGGGTACCCGGTGATACCGAGAGCAGAGACGATCGAGTACATGCGCGAGAACTACGCCCAGTTCCAGTCGGCGCTGGCGATGCTCGACCGGATGTACGAGGACCTCGACCTCGGCGTCACGTATCGAGGGACCGAACGGGCGCAGCCATGAGCTTCAACAACCGAAGTGACGCGCTCATCGAACTGCTCGAAGAGCTCACCAAAGAGGGCCACGAGTACGTTCTTGTTGGCGGCTACGCTGTCTCAGCGTTCAATGCTCGCTTCTCCACGGACCTCGATATCGTCGTCGCGCCGGATTCCAAAGCTGACTTCGTCGAGTTCCTCGAACAGCGGGGATTCGAGAAAACGGACAGCCACGCCAAAGGATGGTTCTACGACACCGAAGTAATCGAGTACGAGAAGCGGCTCACGCCGCAGCAGCCGATCGGCTTCGATCTCCTGGTGAACGGACTCGGGTGTCGCCAGACGGAGGCACAGTGGTCGTTCGACTACCTGTACGACCACAGCCACCAACAGGAGGTGAGCGGAGGCACAGTGACGACGACAGCCAGAGTGATCGATGGGGCCGTCCTCGTGGCGGCAAAGCTCCACAGCGGCCGCGAAACAGACCTTCGAGATGTCCTGGCAGTCGCAGAAGAAATCGATCTCGACGCTGTCACGCCCCACCTGCGACGAGGGAACGACAATGCCCTACGGGAGCAACTTGAGCGTGGCCTGGAGATCTTAGAGAGCGACGAACTCAAGCACGGATTTCGGAGTGACTTCGGGGCCTCAGCTGTCTCAGAAGAAACAGTCACCGCTCTCCAAGAGTATCTGTCTGCACAGATTGACCACCTGAGCTGAAGCGGTCGGGACCCCCTTGATCGGAAGTGAAGATAGTGCCCTTCAGCGGCGCTTGCAGTCAGTCAAAAAATTGGAGGGGCGGTGTCAGTCGACCGTCGCTAACACACGGACATCCGTAGCTGAGTGTCGTTCCCGTTCAGTTCGAGCGCCGTGCTCGCGGAGGAACTCATCAATACGGTCGGCAAGGGACTCCGCATCCTCCCTATCGACGTGGACGATCAGCGTCGGTCGCTCCTTGTCGCTGTTCTCGATCACGAGCGAGACATCCTTGAATTCGTCGGGCTGTCTATACGCCTCGAACTCATCGGCGACCTGGTCGGCCAGGTCGTCGAGTACCTCAATCGGTTCCTTTGTCATAGATTGAATTTCGGCCTTGGAAGGTTGTGCCATCGCGAACGCGTGAAGAAAACGTGACGTGGCGTGACTTTCAGAACCACCTCCATCAGACAAACTCGAACGGAGCCTTCTCACACCGATGGTTTTCAGTGGAAGGAGGTACCACTACCCATCTACACTACGTTGTTCAAATAGACTCACCACTATGTCTTTAACCGAGTGTTTTATACGTCTGGGAGTGATAGATACTTGTGATGAGCTCCGATAACAACGAGACGAATGGAGGACCGGCCAAAGAACACAGTAAAGCAGTCCACCCAGTCACCGTAGACGGCATTGACGACAAGTTCGAGGAGAATATCGTGAAGGCAAGCGAACTCTTCCTCGTCGCAGAAGAGCAAGTTGATGACGACGCCAAACTCGACGCGCTCCGGGGTCCTAACGGCCCCGTCGACGAGAAGTTCGACGCCGACGAGGAAGTCGACCTGACGGAGCCACACCGGCGTCATTTTGAGATTGATGTTCCGCCGGGTGGTTACATCTGAGATGAACGCCTCTGCTTTCGACGTCACTGCGGTGGAGAGCGACCTCCTAAAGGGCCTTACCGCCCTAGAGTCCGAGTATGAAGAGGTGGCACCAGCTGCGGACGATGGAGGTAACTACATTTTTGTCCGGCTGGGCACCTTCGACCTTGACCGGTTGGGGCCAGACTACGACCAGGACGAGACAGTCATCTACCATCGGTTCGACCGGCGGGGCCTCGACGGTGACCACTATGGGTTCGTCACGGTCAAGCGCCTTACTATCGACGGTCAGTATCCGGACAACACCCGGGAGAATCGTGATCTAGGCGATGATCTCCGGGATATGTTAGACACCGACGAGACGCTGTTCTGGAGTCGCCGATTCACCGACGAAGTGGACGTCACGGAATCGGAGGACATCAAGCGGGTCATTTCGCACGTTCGGAGGTGTCTTGAGTACCCATGGGAATGAGCATCCAAGACGAGCAGACAGCAACTCCGGCGACAGTTGACGAGTTCCACGTCGCACTCACCAAGGCTACCCGCGAAACTATCCGCTCGCTTCTTTTCGAGAATGATCGATTCAGGTCGATGCCGGAGCGAGGGCTGATTGCCGTCCTCCGGCCGTCGTCTGGGCAGAATCGTGTAACATACCTCATCGAGGAGGTCGTTCCTCCCGAGCAAGGCGACATCCAATTCGATGGCGGTCTAGACTTCGGCCGGGAGTACAGTCGCCGGGCGCGCGAGCTCGCGCAGGCACGAGATGAAGCAGGCCTCCTGTACTTACACACTCATTTGCCGGGAGGCAACACCCCCAGCGCTAAGGATACGGAAGTTGCGCGCGACTCTCTCTTCCGAGACGCCCGCAAACTTGGTGATGACCGCCCATTCGCTATGGGAATTGTCACGGAGGACGGGGGGTGGTCCATTATGTCATTCGAGTTTGACACGCCAAGTGTTGCAGAGGAGGTCGGTGACGGAGGTTACAGCGAATATGCTGCTCGAACGCGGCGTGCGTCCGCTGTCCGGATCTTCGGTGACAGGTTCCAAAAGATTCCCACAGACGTTGAGGCAACCGGTGCAGCTGCCGCGTTGACCGATGCTGATATGGAGATTCACGACAGCATCGACGTTGAGAATTTTTGGGGATCCGCTGGCCAGGCTCGTCTCAGCGCACTCCGCGTCGGTATCGTCGGGCTTGGAGGCGGAGGTTCAATCCTCGCACCAACGCTAGCCCGATTGGGCGTGGCCGAAGAGGTTTTAGTCGACTTCGACCTCGTGGATCACGCAAATCTGAATCGGGCGATGGGGGCGACAACTGTCGACGCAGATGTTCATCGCCCCAAGGTCCAGGTCGCAGCCCGGACTGCCCGAGCTGCCGCGACTAACCCCGGATTCACGGTACGAGAAGTACAGGCGTCGGTATCCGAAGACCACCCTGATTACGGTGCTATCCTCGACCTGTTAGACTGCGATATCATCTTCGACGCCACTGATGCCGACAACGCCACGCGCGTCTTGGACGAGATCTCCCACGCCCACCTCATTCCCGTCATCGGCGGCGGCACCGACACCAACGTCGAACCAGGAGAGCAAACCTTCGGTGAGCGGGCTGCTATCTCCACGATTGTCGTCGGTCCGGAACACACCTGCCAGCGGTGTGCCGGGACATATGACGACGAATCCGCTCGGCAGGCGATGGAACGGAACGACCAGGGAGGACCCGACAATTATGGCGTTGATGATGTTCTTGAGGATGACGACCGGGTCATCAGCATGATGCCCACGAATCTGGTTGCCACTGGTCTGATGCAGCTCCGGCTGTTGGATCTCGTCCTCGGGCTGAGTGGCGGTATACCAGCCGAGATGCGGTTTAATCCCCTCACTTGGGAGATGCGCCCGAAGCTCATCAGCCACAACGAGGGGTGTGTGCACCAAGAGATAATCGGCATTGGTGACACAGTTAACCTCAATCTCGGAACAGACTGGACGTATAAACGGCTTCGTGAGGCCGGTAATTGAGCTGAGAACCGGGAATAAATAAGCCCGTCAAGGCACTCTTCCTCGGCGATTTCGTGTTAGTGCTTAGAACAGAAACAACCTCAATGATCACGATCACAGCGCTCGGAGCCCAAGTTGCGACCGGTTCAGTGATCGTGTAAGCACGCGCCCGTCGTCCCGGCAGTCGAGGGCGACAAGGGGTGTATCGGCGTATCCAGCCTCTGCACCACCTCCAATAACGGTGAGGCCATCCTACTTGCGCCGATACTCAGCTGGAAGTTGCGTCGAGATGTGGATATACTCTCCGTCAAAGTGCTCCAAGTCGAGTGCCGAGACATACTCCTCATGACCGACGAGCGAGGTCGAAACCGCCGGATGACCGATTCATTTGATAACACTATGCGAGCAAGTCGCGAGATTCGACGCGAACATGCGACCGGTTCGTTGTACTATCCTGTCTGATTTCGATTCGCTCACCAGCAGCGTCGACGAGCTCCTCTTGATGCGAGACGAGGATGATCTGATCCACCCCTAGCTCTCGCATTCGAGTGATTAAGCCGGAGAGTTCGTTGATGTGCTGCTCGTCGAGGTAGACGGTGGGTTCGTCGAGAATAAGTGGGGGAAGCGGTGCTCTGCCACTCAATCCTTCTGTGAGCAATTGATAAATTGCACACCGGAGGGCGAGATTAAACAGGGCTCGCTCACCACCAGAGAGATCTGTCGGGTCAAGTGCCTCTCCCGACTTCTCGTACACAGTCAGTTCGTAGGAATCAGAGAGCTCAAAGTGGGCATAGGAGTCGGTCTGGTAAAGCAAGTCGAACAACTCGTTGAGGAGTCGTTCAAGTTCGTCGACGTTCCGCGTCCGGAGGTCCTCTCGGAGGTCACGATACATCTGCTCCGCCGCTTCGCACTGCTGGATAACCGTTTCCAGACGGTCGATCTGGTCCGAGAGGGTATCCCGTTGCTCACGCTTTCGAGAGAGCTCATTAAGCGCTTCATTGATCCCACCTTTCTCAGATCGGAGCTCGCCCTGTCGGGATTCGAGATCCGCACGCCGCTGCTCAAGTACTGACTGCCACTGAGCAGCGCCGTCTCGCCGCCGTTCAAGCCGCTGAATGCGCCCAGGGTCTAACTCCTCTCGGGTCCCTTCGAGTTCGGATTCCACTCGATCTCGCTCGTTTCTCCAGTGGTCGATTTGCGGATCGACATCCTCCTCCAGCCGTTCGTCGATCCGGTCACGCTCCCGGTGTTTCTGGTCTGCCTCCGAAAGGACTTCTTGTGCCTCGCTAAGCGCCCTCTGTTCGGTTTCCAGGGATTCCATCTCGTCGGTCAAATGCGCGCGTGCTCTAGCTGCTCGATCGGCCAAAGCCTCCAGGTGAGGGATAGCGGTGCGATTATACGCCGCCCGTGCTCGTTTTGTGGTGGCCTCCTCTTCGAGTTCATTGGCCTCCTCACGCAGGGCCTCAATCGTCTCAGATTGACCCCGAATCTCCCTACGGAGGTCTTCCTTCCGACTCTCTAATGATTCGTACCTTCCAGCGGCGTCTGCGAGACTGCGGGCCTCTTCGACTGTCCCCTCTTTCGCCGCAACCTCGGATTCTTTGTCCTGAATCTCTCGCTTGAGGCGACGGACCTTATCGCGATCCTCTTCGTAACTCGAGACATTGGGAGCATCTTCGACTTCCTGTCCGCACTCAGGGCATCGGCCTCTGATCAGTAGTAATCGTGCATGGCCCACGCTGTCGCGAGTGGTTCTGAGCTTCCCCCGGAGGCCCTCCAGTTCTCCCCTTATAGCCTCCAGTTCGGCTATTTTCTCTTCCTTGTAGGATTCAACAGCATCACGGGTGGTAGAACTCTGTGCGAACCGCTTCTCGATGTCTCCCAACTCACTCTCTACGTTCTCCAACGTCCCCCTGGGGTCGCTCAGGTCGCTTTCTTTCTCATCCGCCTCTTGACGACGCTCTTGCGCGGTCCCTTCGAGGTCGTCAGCGTCACTCTCCAGCTCTCCAGCAGTTGTCTCGGCTTCCTCTGCAGCGTCGCGGAACTCGCTGACTCTCTCGTCCGCGACATCACGAGCTGTCTCGATCTGGTCCAAGCGCCTATCAATCTCCTCGATCCGCGACTTGACAGCATCTAAATCAAGACTCTCGACCGACGTTTCCTCAAGATGGTCCGCGGCGGTTGACTCGCATGATGCAATCTGGGTCACATACTGATTTCGTTCGTTTTCCAAGTCAACTCGCTTCTTTCGCTCTTCGCCGAGGTTGGATCGTACTTGTCTATGCTCCGTCTCGAGGTCGTTGATCTGAGACTCTAATTCCTGTAGAGATTCAAGCTCTTCATTGGCCTCCCGCTGCTCATCTTCTAGCGGCGCGATTCTATCATTGAGAGTGCTGATCTCGTCACCGATCTCATCAAGCTCCGATTCGACACGTTCCAGTTGCTGCTCGAGTTCACGATCCTCAAGCGCGTCGATGTCACTCCTTACCCCTTCCAACGTCCCCTCTTTGGCATCTTTCACACTCTCGATACCGTTTCGAGTCGTCCCCATCCGATTCTCGTAACGATCCAGCTTCCCCAACTGGAGAAGCTGGTCGATCATGTCCTGCCGGTCGCTCGGGCTTGCGGTGATCAGCTTATTGATGTCACCCTGGCGGACGTATGCACAGTTGAGGAACGCGTCGGCGTCCAACCGAAACAGGTCCTCGATTGCGTCATCGACGGGGCCAGGGTCCTCGATCGGCCCGTCAGGTGTCGTCAACGTGACGTCGTGATCAGTCTGAGTCTCGTACTCACGGACTTGACGTCGAACGTGGTATTGATTACCGTCATGTTCGAACCAAAGTTCGACGACCGCTTCGTCCTCGCCTTTCTCGATGACATCGGCGAGGTTCTTTCCGGACGGGAGAGCGTCGGCCCCATAGAGGGCAAAGAAGCAACCTTCTAGGAGCGAGGTCTTCCCTGCGCCATTGGCTCCGTACATAGCCGTCACGCCGGCCTGGAGCTCGATCGATTCGTCGACGAAGCATTTGAACGAGTCCAATTGGATGCGTGTGAATTGCATGGATTAGCTCTGGGTGTTGACTTGGTTGGCGTAGTTATCGAGCGATTCGTAGCTTCCGGGTCGGCGTTCGAAATCGGAGTGTGAGCGTCGAGCCCTACCAACGATGTCCGATCTGACACCCCACTGATTCTGGGAGGGAGAATCAGTAATCATCGAGTCCCACCTGTTTGTCAGCCGTCGTATCCTCGGCAGTCGATCCCTCAGTCTTGGAATCCTCTTCCACATCGGCTGTCTCGCTTGAGGAAACCGGGTCCGGGTCATCACCAGCCGATGCGGTGTCCGCCGATACTGACTCATCAGAGCCGTCTGCCCCGTCACTTTCGGCAGTTTCAGCCCTGGACGTCGATTCAGTCTCCGAAGCGGTGTCACCAATCGTTCCGGCCTGCTCACGCAGTTCCTCTTTAGTGAGTTCTGGCTCCACCGGAGCAAACGATTCTGCCTCCTCTTCGATACGGGCCTCAATATCGGTCTTGACCTCCTCCTTCAGATTCGAATCGAGAGGGATCTCGGCGCGTGCCTGTTGCTCTAGTTCATCGACGACGGTACTGAGGCCGAGTGTCTGCCGTCGCCGCTCGACCGCGTCCTCGGGATCGGCAAACGAAACGTCGATTGCCACGCGATCACTCCCACGCTGCCGTCTGTCAGAGACGCGGGCAACGAGCGCACCCAGTTCGTGTGCGAAGTCTTCGAGTGGCCCGACCGTCACTGGATCACCTTCACCGATGATCCGAACTGCCACTACTGCGCCCTCGAGATTGCGCTCCTGTAATTCCGCTCGAACCGCCGCGTCGACGTCCTGATCCTCGGTCGCTTCGATATCCACGTATTCGTGAGGGCGCGTGTCGAGCGGAATCCGGTCGTAGGACACCCCTGCGGGGCACACGTCGTCTCGATCTTCACGCTCATCCCCTGCTCTGGCATCCGCCCCGAACTGAACAATAGTGTAGCCACGTTCGGCCCGTTGGTCGGTCGCCGTCCGCTCAGTCGAGCCGGGATAGGTCG
>NZ_JARRAH010000005.1 GCF_030553305.1 Halomarina ordinaria
TTCAATGCCTGCGACCAAGCCGTCCAGACACTCGGTGGGATGGGATTCGCGAACGAGTACCACGTCGAGCGACTGTACCGCGACGTTCGCCTCGCGCGGGTCGCACCCGTCAGCGACGAACTCGTACAGGCATTCGTCGGCAGTAACGTTCTCGGCCTTCCCCGGTCGTACTGAGCGGGTCACCACTCGTCCGGCCGTAATCGCCCTTTTCGCTGTTGGCTTCCGTTGTCACCCGGCGACCTACGGCAACGAATACCCATGCGGAGACGTACCGGCGCCGCCCACACGAAGCGAGGAGAGGCGTAAACACCGTCGCCACTCCTGACCAGATGAGAGGCGAGCGCTGTGTGGGGAGCCACGCCAAGCTATTTCACACCGTACGGTCATGATGGTCTATGCGTGCTGCAGCGTTTACTAGCCTCGGCGGCCCCGACGGGGTCGAAGCCATCGACGTACCGGAACCGACTGTCGGCGACGGTCAAGCACTGCTCCGCGTTCGTGGAGCATCGGTCAACCGCCATGACCTCCTGTACTTACAAGGTGACTTCCGACTGCGTGAGAACCACCTCCCGTTCGTCTCCGGTGTCGACGTAGCCGGTGAAGTCCTCGACGTCGACGAGAGTGTCGAACGCGTCGCGCCCGGCGACCGAGTCGTCCTCTCGCCGATGATGACCTGCGGGACCTGTCAATACTGCCGTGACGGTCCGGAGAACTACTGTGAACGGTACCATCTCTTCCACGGAGGATTCGCTGAACGCGTCGTCGTCGATGCTGATCGACTTGTTGTCCTCACGGATGACGTCGACCTCGTCGCCGCCTCGACGCTCCCTGTCGCGTATATGACTGCGTGGCACATGCTCCGCCGCGCCGATGTCGACGCCGGTGATACCGTGCTCATCCCAGGGGCGACCGGTGGCGTCGGCGTCGCAGCCACCCAGCTCGTCGCTGCGATGGGGGCACGCTCGATCTGTACGTCCACATCATCGTCGAAACTCGACGCGCTGGGAGTGCACGGCGGTGACCACCGGATAGTCGTCGAGGACGCCGAGATGCTTCCGGATGCGGTCGCAGAGTTCGGCCCCGTTGACGCGGTGCTCAATCATCTCGGTGGGCCGTTCACCGATGCCGGGCTTGCAACGCTCCGACGCGGCGGGCGGATGGTCATCTGTGGGCGGACTGCCGACCGCTATTCGACGTTCGATACGCAAGACCTCTTCCTCGAACACAAGCAGGTCCTGGGGAGTACGATGGGGACACAAGCGGACCTCGAACGAGTCGTGCGGTTCGTCGAAGCCGGACAGTTCGACCCGCCCGTTCACGAGACCTACGACCTCGAGGAGGCGCATCAGGCGTTTGCCGACATGGAGAACCGAGACGTCGTTGGAAAACTCGTCGTCACACCGTAGGCGGTCCCGCATCATTCGGGAGAACAGTTAACACACCAGTCACCCAACGACGGATGATGTCGAATGAGTACGAAACGATAGCCGTAGAACACGATGGACCGGTCGCGACGGTGCGCGTCGCCCGTCCAGAGTCGATGAACGCCGTCAACACGGAGGTCCTCACCGAGCTCGCGGATGCCATCTCCACGGCGGAAACCGACGCTCGTGTGGTTGTCTTGACGGGCGAAGGTGACCGGGCGTTCATCGGTGGGGGCGATATCAAGGAATTTCAGGGCCAGTCTGGGATGTGGTTCCGTGGGGAGTTCCGTGACCGGATGGCTGACCTCGAAGACGCCATCGAATCGGGCCGCGTCCCGGTCATCGCTGCGGTCAACGGTATCGCACTCGGTGGAGGCACCGAAATCGCGATGATGTGCGATATGATCGTAGCGACGGAGAGCGCGGTGTTCGGTCAACCCGAAATCGGCCTCGGCTTCATTCCGGGGGCGGGCGGAACCCAGCGACTCACCCACCTTGTCGGGTATATGAAGGCCAAGGAACTGATTCTCACCGGACGGCAGGTCGCCGCGGAAGAAGCGGTCGATATCGGGTTGGCAAACGAAGTCGTCGATGACGACGCCTTCGACGACCGGATCTCCGAACTAGCGACTGACCTCGCAAACGGTCCACCGCTGGCCCAATGGTTCGCGAAGAAAGCTGTCAACCAGTGCCGGGCCGACATCGAACGCGGACTCGAGCTGGAGGCAGCCCTCGGGGCGCTGCTGTTCGAGACCGAGGATAACCAGGAGGGTTTGACCGCGTTCATCGAGAAACGCGACGCGGAGTTCCGCGGTCGGTAATCCCTGCGACGGCGACACATACCTTTTTGTAGTTGGACTCGGCCTATCTCGGTATGCCAGAAGCTGTCGAAGAGTATCCCGAACTTCTAGCTGAGCAGCTGAAGGAGATGATACTCATACGTGAGTTCGAGACCCAGGTGAGTTCACTGTTCGAAGCCAACGAACTCCCGGGGTTCGTCCACCTCTACATCGGACAGGAGGCGGTCGGCGTCGGCGCGTGCTCTGCCATCGATGACGAGGACTACATCACGAGTACCCATCGCGGGCACGGCCACGCCATTGCCAAGGGGCTTGATCCCGACCGGATGATGGCCGAACTGTTCGGCAAGGAGACTGGCTACTGTGGGGGGAAGAGTGGGAGTATGCACATTGCAGACGTAGACAAGGGAATGCTCGGTGCGAACGGTATCGTCGGAGCAGGACCAACACTCGCGGTCGGGGCGGGGTTATCGATTCGCCAGCGCCAATCCGATGCTGTCTGCCTCTCGTTCTTTGGAGAGGGTGCGATGGCCGAAGGATCCGTTCACGAGGCGATGAACCTCGCGGGCGTGCTCGACCTCCCGGTGGTATTCATCTGTGAGAACAACCAGTACGGAGAGATGACGCCCGCCGCGAATCAACACCACGTCGACGGGTTCGCTACTCGTGGAGAAACGTACGGGATGCCGACCGAGATGGTCGACGGGATGGTCGTTCAGGACGTCTACGAGGCGACGGCAGAAGCCGTCGAGCGAGCCCGGTCTGGCGACGGTCCGTCATTGCTCGTCTGTGAGACCTATCGCTACCACGGCCACTACGAAGGCGACCCGACGCGATACCGAACCGACGAGGAACTCGAGCAGTGGCAGGCACGCGACCCCATCGAATCCCTCGAGACAACACTCCTCGACGCAGGGACGGTCGATGAAGACAACGTCGAAGCGATGCGCGAGGGCGCAACGGATCGAATCGACGAGGCCGTCGAGTTCGCGAGGGAGAGTACATTTCCAGCCGAAGAGACGGCCTTCGAGGGCGTCTACACGGAGGAACTGTAATGCCTGAACGCTCGATGCGCGATGCCATCACCGAGGCACTCGACGAGGAACTCGAACGCGACTCTTCGACGTACCTCATTGGTGAGGATGTCGCTGACGCGGGAGGGAGTTTCGGTCTCACGCGCGGGCTCCTCGATTCGTATGGTCCTGAGCGAGTCATCGACACGCCCATCAGCGAGGCCGCGATCGTTGGAAGCAGTGCGGGTGCAGCGCTCACCGGATCGCGCCCGATTGCAGAGATCATGTACGCTGACTTCATGGGGTTGGCCGCAGACCAGGTGATGAACCAGGCAGGCCTCTTCAAGTACATGTTCGGTGGGGATGCCTCCGTACCGATGACCATCCGGACGGTCAACGGGGGAGCAGGGTTCAATGCGGCCGCTCAGCACTCGAAGAGCCTCCACGGGCTGTTTATGCACATGGCAGGGGTTCGGGTGGTGCTCGCGAGTACCGTCTACGACGCGAAAGGGTTGCTCAAGAGTGCGATTCGCTGTGACGACCCCGTGGTGTTCTTCGAACACATGGGGCTATACAACCGGAAGGGCGAGATCCCGGCCGAGTCGTACACCTTGCCACTCGGCGAAGCGGCCGTCGAACGTGAGGGTGACGACGTGACTGTCGTCGCCACCCAACAGCTGCTTCACGACGCACTGAACGTTGCCGAGACGCTTTCAGGCGATATCAGTGTGGAGGTGATCAACCCGCGAACCCTCGCACCACTGGACCGCGAAACACTCGCCGAGAGCGCCAAAAAGACCGGTCGAGTTGTCGTTGCCGATGAATCACTCATCCGGAATGGCCCGGCGTCCTACATTGCCGGACGCATCGAAGAGGACGCGTTCTACCACCTCGAAGCACCCGTCTCGGTCGTCGGTGTGGACGACACACCGATACCGTTCTCGCCCCCGCTCGCGGACGCCGTCGTCCCAGACGCTGAAGCCATCGAAAACGCGATTACTGCACTCCCACGACTGTAACCAATGTCAACTGACCTTATCGAACGACTCACTCGCCTGGAGCACCGAGAAGCGATCAAAGAGCTGCGCGCTGAGTACTGCTATCGAATCGATGCCCGTGACTGGGACGGGTACACGGCTCTGTTCACTGAGGATGCTCACCTGAGTTTCGGACCCGTCGGTGAGTTCGATGGAAGCGAGGAGATTCGGGAGTTCGCCGAACACATCGTCGGCGCCGAACACCCGTTTCTCTCGCACATGATCCACAACCCTGTAATCGATATCGATGGAGAGACGGCGACTGGGCGGTGGTACTTCGAGGTCCCCTGTACGTTCGCTGATGGTACTGCGGGCTGGATCCAGGGGCAGTACACCGACGAGTACGTCTACAACGGGTCTGAATGGCGGTTTAGTTCGGTCATCGCCGAATTCAACTACTTCGCGGACTATGACGCGGGCTGGGCAGATATCGTTGCCTCGCGGTAACGTTCAGTCGTAGTTCAGCAACACCTCGACGATGTTGGCCGCTCGGAGGAGCTTATCTGGGAGCTCCTCTGTAAACAGGTGGTCGTCGATGCGATTCGTCGGTCCGTACACGGATAGCGATCCCTGGACACGGCCGCTTCGGTCGATAACGGGAGCGGCGACAGAGCGCATTCCTGTGAGCCGTTCCTCGTCGTCTAGGGCGTAGTTGTCGGCCCGGATCCGTTCGAGCTCCGTATCGAGACGCTCGCGATCGGTGATGGTGTTCGTAGTTCGTTTCGGGAGGCCATGTGTCTCGATGATCTCGTCGACACGGTCTGGAGAAAGGAACGCTAAAATGGCCTTTCCAGGAGCTGCAGTATGGAGATTCATCTTGAGACCGTCAAAGATGTGAACCGGAATCGCCTGTTCACCCTCTTCGGTGGCGATGATGACGGCTCGTCCGTGTTCCTCGACCGTGAGACTAGCGTATTCGCCGGTGTCTGCAGCAAGGCGCTGGAGTTCGTTTATCGCCGCCTGGTACAGCGTCCGGTTATACCGGTTCCAGTATCCCAGACGCAAGAAGTCAGATGTCAGTCGATACGTACCGTCTTCGCGCGTGAGGTACTGGAGTTCGTACAGCGAGACGACGTGGTCATAGACGGTACTCTTTGGCTTTTCAAGTGTCTCCGCGAGTTCCGCGATACCCGCCCCGTTGCGATCGACGATTTCCTCGATTATCGCGAACGTGGTTCGCAGGGAGTTGACGGGGAGCTTTGGGGCCATACGAGTGCAATTCACAGACTGCTATATTATAGTATCGGCAATGCCGGACGAGTAATTGCTGGATGCCGATCTAGCACCCCCAGCGCGGCGAACTTTTCTACAGAGATACGCGCGATCCCCGAATTTGAGACAATTACATTTTCTTTTTGATACTTGGTGACGGGGGCAGATACTCCAACCTGTTCCAATATCAATAGTTTCCATCTGGGCATCCGGTAATGCCGGACATGGTTTGTGCATACATACCAAGAGACGGCAGGGGGCAGGTGGCCAATGGGCAATGGCTATAATGAACGCCGAAGTACAGAATGAAAGATATAACAAATCTATGCTTGTTATAAGATTCGATAGGATGCGCAACCGAGTAACAAAGCAGTTTACGTTATGTGAAATTCAGTCTCGTAGTACTATCGAACGGGGTACCTCATTGCCAGTCTGGCACTGTCTAGTTTGGTACCTCCTCGACTGGCGTTTTTCCATCGAGCGATTGGTGCGGTGTGAGATAGTCGTAGTAATGTATTAACTGTTCAAGTCATTGGCGGACGTTCCGCCGACTGCCCACCCATGAATATGGAAGCGGTCGACCCGCATTGTGAGCGTGTGAAACCACTTTTCGATAGGATCCGATCGGTGTAGTCGACCCGATCGCTCAACCCAGATCGAGCAAGGGAAGTTCGACATCCTAACTGACCGACGAGAAACACAGTGTCTGACAGGTCGTGTTTTTCGGCAAGGCTGGACAGAAACGCAGCCGCCGGATCGGTACCATGTGTCCGAACTATTGCACATCAAGAATCAGATTTGTGTCGAGGTATATTGTAGTATACAACCACGACCGCTCGCTATTGACCCTGGCAGCGGTCTCGTCGACCGTGACTAGCGACGGCGTCGTCGTCGGGTCAGGGACGCTGCCAGCCAGCCGATGTACCCACTTCCATACTGCTCCGTGAGTGCGCTTAACGCCTAATTCTACGAGTATAGACGTTGTTTCTCTAAGCGAACAGCCGGTCACGTGGAGCCGGACGGCGACACTCGTCAGAGTATTCGCTGTCCGCTTACACTCCCAGGTTTCTTCTAAATCCGCCGCAAAGCACTCGCTGAGCAGGTCTGCGAGCATCTGAACCAACTGACTCAACGACCTGCTCACTTCTCAAACGGGCTTAACTAGACCGTGCCTCCTCTAGTTATCTTCCATACCCGAATCAGGAGTCGACCTTTCCCAGGTATTCCCACTTCAGCGTGTCCCCCCGTCGGGTTACCCGGTACTGGTAAGGGCCATGCGGACAGCCGCTACAGTCCTTCCCACAGGGAATTTTCTTCGTGACGATCGTCCCGCGCTTCTCATCTCCATCGACGTCGACGACCTCTTCGTCCGCCTCCGCGAGCTCATCCGTCTCCACGTCACGTGTCTGCCAGTCGATGCGTGCGTGGCAGTACTCGATGATGTCCTCGAGGGTTCCGGTGTCCTGGCGATCGATGCCCTCGCGAATATACTTTGGAATCGACGTCGGTGGGTCTGGTTTCTCGGTATTCATTCTTACCAAACGTATCCCATGCTATCATCGTAGATGTTTGGTAAGGCGAACTCGGCATACCTTCCGAGTTTCTTTGAATCCATATCTGAATACGTACCCGTATACGAATTCGTATACGGTATCATATACGATTACGTATCTGTATAAGGCGTGGATCCGCAGCCACGGGAACTGCACATACTTCAACATCTGGTCCAGTAGCCTGCGGGAAAACGCACCTGGTATCGTATACGAATACGCATACAGACACGAATAGGAATTCGTATACGTCAGAACTGGTCGGTCATATGCCGTATCTGCGCGGATTTGGCGGTCTCGATCACCTCTGGTGCAGCCTCCTGTAACCCAACCCGGAGTGCTAACCTGAGGAGTTCTGACCGGTCAACAGAGTCGTCGACATCCCGTCCGAGCGCACTCTGAAGTGACGCTCCGACGGTCTCTATTTCACCGGTTGCCTCTAGACCGTAAATGACCGCTGCGAGTCGCTCATCTCGAACCGAGAGCGTCTTTGCCTTTCCTCGCTGGTTGATCGCTTCCAACGCCTCGACAATTGCTGTCTCGAGTTCGTCGACGTCGTCTTCTTTCGCAGGCTGCTTGACGCGTGATCCTGGATCGGTCAACTCCCGGAGCTCATCGAGTTCGTTGCCGGTCATCAGTTACCACCTCCTAATCGTGCGATGAGCGCTCTGGCATCTTCCTCGTACGCTGCCATTGCCCGCTGGGCAGTTTTCGACGGTCGTTCTAGTGACCAGAGTACGGTCCCATCCATCTGAGCGTTCTGGATGTCCTGGCTCGAGGGGATCTGTGCAGGCGCAATTGCGTCAGGGTACTCGCTTGCGAACTCTTCGAGGTACCGTCGGCCCGCCTTCGTTCGCTCATCAACTTCGTTCAGTAATACCATGGTCAACTCGATGGTGACGCCCTGCTCTTCGTGGATGTCATCCAGATCCTGCCTGAGTTGAGCGGCTTGCCCCGCTTCGAATGGTCCTGGTCTAACGGGGGCGATGACATTTCTCGCCGCCCATAGGCCATTGTATGCGATGTTCGATGTACTCCCTGGGAGGTCGAGGAGGATTACATCGTAGTCATCGTCAACGTATTCGGTGAGAAACGCGTCGAGGCGGCCATATCGCTCCGCAGGCTCGTCGATATTCGCTAACACGGCGTCCAGTCCATCGAGCGACCCGTGTGCGGGGATGATATCTGGTCCTTCCTCCGTCTCGATGATGAGGTCCTCGAGTGCTGAATCCAGTTTTTCGACGACGATACTCCATTCGTCCTGAAACGTCGTCGCGATGTTCGGCCACCGGTCTTCGGCTTGCAACTCCTCCCAGAGCCCGAAGTGCTTACTCAGGTCGCCTTGCTTCCCTGCGAGATCGATAAGCAGGGTTCGATACCCCTCTTTTTCGAGCGCTGTGCCCAGATGAGCAGTTCCGGTGGTCTTACCGACACCGCCCTTGTCGAGGAACAGTGCCGCTCGCATTGCAGCCATATACGGTTTCGTATACGTATACGCATAAATGTACGTCAGACAAATCACAGTCTACTGATCTCCAAACCGATAGAAACCAGCAACCACGAAAACCGGTACACAGGTAGTCTATGGAGTTCAGCACAACTCGTGGTAGATCGGTGGTCTGGCCGGTTCTCGTACCTGATTGCGAGAGTTCATCTACTGGTGTATGTTGACCACCAATCTTGTCGTCCAGTTACTCCGGGACCTCTTCGTTCTCAAGCTCTTCATTCGCGTACTCGATCAGTTGCTGCACTCGGTCATTGAACTCGTTCTCGAACTCAGTGTGAAGCGCGTCATCGTACATCTGGAGAGTTCGTCCCAGCCCAACCGCAGCGAGCCAGTCTCGGAACTGATTGCTGTTCATGTCGTCGATGGACATGCTCAACGCTTCCGTGTCCGATCCAGCTCCCCAGAGATGTAGAAGATCGAGATCGGTGATCATTGCGAGGCGAGCAAAATCTGCAAGCGCAGCAGTCACCTCTCGAGATAACTCCGTGTAGGAGACGGAATCATGGTCGAGTTCTCGCTCTCCCCTCAACAATTCATTGACGTATGTGAGCGAACGTCGTGATAGGAATCCATCTCTACCGACTGCCATCGGGGGATCACTCTCTGACTCTGCAATCTCAGACAATGCCTGTCCACAGGAGCCACAGTAGTGGTGAACTGCCTTGATCCGACGTCCGCAATTCGAGCAGTAGGGCATACTTTGCGCTACGAGTCATAGATACTGAGTCTTTGCTGGTGCGGGTATCTCCTGCGGCCTCGAGGACCCACTCTAGCCAGTATTCGTCTCTAGGGAGCTATCTGAACGCAGTCGGGGCGATATTCTCTGTCTGCTTGTTCGCGGTGAGATCGATTCTTACAATTTCGCGGGGTCCCGTTGAGGTGGTCCAATCCTCAATTCGAGTTTGGACCAGCTCCGAGCGGTCGAACCGAGCACCAGCAGAAGTTGCGACTGGGAGTCTCAATGCATGAGTGCTTGTGAGTCGAATCAGCTACTGCATGGATTGCTGGTATTGATAGATAGAGAGCGTGCGTGTCTCAGTGAGGGGCCCAATCTCTCACAGTTCTGCCAGTCTCATTGTGCTGCATACACAGTGTGTATCAGTCGGCCAACAATCGCAAATCCGAGACACTAGTCAATAGATTGTATCAATCTTGAAGTGGAGGATTCTCGAACACTGAACCACAATCTTTGCATACTGTTACCGTCCGACTGTTTCTCCGGGTGAGAGTCAAATCAGCATGCCCACAGTGGGGACAATCTCGCGGGATATGCTCACTATTGCAGGAAGGGCAGACGAAGGTAACACCAGCATCACCGGTGTTCAAGCGTAGATTCTCGTGGTCACAGGTAGGGCACAGTACTGGGATTCGTATATCCGCAGTGTTGCGAGGCGCACCCATAGCGAGGGCTACCAATTCCTGACCAGACGCGTTTCTACCAGACTGAAACTCGCCGGGAGGAAACCGGATTACCTCACCTTCTTTAGGCGAGACCCGATACAAATAATGAGGGACTCATTACCGTGGTCACGATCTCCGCTGTCCCTGTTTGACATTTCGATTTTGGTGCCCAACAAATGACCGATACACGCTGTGTATCTTCGCACGACTGTTTTAACAAATTCCAGATAGGATATGAGTGAGTAGATGATTTTTTGTGAATCCAATACTAAATTTGGAATCGCGTTCCACGAAGATTTCTGGCTGTCCGCTGGTTTGTCACCCTCCGAGTTCGAAGTTCACGTAGAATTTCCCGCCGCGGAGTTTCTCCCAGACGGGGTCTTCCTCGTGATCGAAGTCGCCGAAGCGAACGACGTCTTCGATGTCCCGAAACTCGATCTCCGGCCATCCCGATCCCTTTTCCCACCCACGGGGTAAGCGGACCATTCGAACCAGATATCGGTCGACGGTCACCCTTGCAGGAATCCCTCCATCGGCACTGGGACCAGGTCGACGAGCCATCCGGAACTCGTTCCCGGTCAGTTTGAACCGCCCTTTGTCGGTCTCCTCGAGCAACACCGTCTTCACTTCGGTCCGCGTCATCTGCGCTCGTTCCCACCCGTCGGTGGCGTCGGGACCGTACTGCCGGCCGAACGGATCGATGTAATCGAATCCCGGCCCCCGTTCCTCCGATGTGTCGACGAGTGCGTGGAAGACGGCTCGAGCGGTGGGTTTGTCGTCGATCTCCGCAGCCGTGAGGTGACGCTTGGCGACGGCGTAGTCGTCGATTCCCTTCAGTCCCAAGATGGCAGCGTCCGTCACGGCATCGGACGCCGACTTCATGCGCCAGTCGTCGTAGTCTCGCCACTCTTCGACCGCGTCGACGACACGCGACCGTTGGTTGGCAGCTAGTGACTCGAAGCGGTCCCAGGCACGCTCGATACAGATCAGTTCGCCATCACGGCCACGACCCGCGGCAATTTCGGCGTCACTGTACGACGAGGGGGTGCCGCTCTTGTTGCCAACGGACGGGGAGCCGCGCGACTCTGGGGGATCCGACGCTGAGAGGTCGGACTGGCTGAAGTCGATCGACGAAACCGGCGACTCCTCCGAGAACCACTCTTCGGTTCGCCGTTTCCGCGTTCGTTCCTGCTCGACGGGAGACGACCGCCCCCTGTCCTCGGTGACCGTCTCGAACACCTCTCGCACCGTCGTCTCGGCACTGGCTGGCGACTCCAACGCTTCACAGAGGCTGTCGAACAGTTCGCGGTTGGCTTCGTCGGCGAAGACGACGTCCATCTCGACGACTTCCGATCGCTGAGTCCGACACCACGACACCACCGTGTCACGGAGTACCGGGGGAACTGGCCCCGAATCGTCCGCCGGAAGGGCGACCAGCGGAACGTCCTGGAGGTGGTCCGGTAACGACGTGGCAGTCGGAATCACGTCCGATGTCGAGGCAGTCGGGGTCGGCGTGGTCCGCCGACGTGCCTCGGCTACGGCGTCGAGGAGGACGTCCTCTCCGGGATCGGTCGTCTGTGTGACAACGGCCCAGAACTTCTCGACGGCTGTGATCGCGGTGACGTAGTCTTCGAGTGTTTTGTAGGTTGCCGACTCACCCCACTCGTCCAGATCGGCCCACGGGTCCGACTTGGCGAGGCTGGCGAGATCGAGGTGTGGTGTACGTCTCGCGACGGGTGCCAGCAGCCGTTGCCGATCGGTTGGACGGCTCTTCGCCGCGGCGACCGTACAGCGCGTCGCATCCTCCTCGGAGAGGCCGCCGGGCTCACAAAGGTGTCTGTGCCACGTCGCGATCGGGTCGAGATCGCTGAGCGGTTCGTCAGCCTCGGGATCGACATCGGTCACTGCGTTGAGGACCGTTTCGGCGTCGACCGATGACCACGCGATTTCGGGGAGGGGCCGTCGGTCTGAACCCGACTCGGAGTCGGACGAGCGCAGGTGGTCGAGCAACGTCTCGAGAGCAGCGTGGATCCGCCGCAGTCGCCTCTCGTTCAAGGCAGCAATCTGCCGCTCGATGTCCGCCAGATCGTCCTCGTACTCCCGATCCAGTTGTGGCTCTGTTTTCATCAAGACGTTCTCGAACGCGTTACGAACCCGTCGTGACGGCTGATCGTCGAGGATCTGGACCAGGCCTTCGGCTGCGTAGAACGGGGGAATTGACTCGTCGTCGGCCACTCGGAGACTCTCTTCAAAGAACGCGATCCGTGTCTCGGCACTCTCCTCCGTGGGGACCCACAGTGCCGACCGACGGTCTCCGGGTCTGTCGTCCGAGCGGTCGACGATCCCGATCTCGTTGGTCGCGGCGCTCTGGAGCGCCGTGTAGACAGCTTCGAGTTCGGTTTGCGAGGTCGTGGCCCGGTCGTAGGCAGCGACGAGATACGGAACTCTGTGGTCGATCGCTTCTGCTACTCGTTGGAGTGCCGAGTCGTACGACTCAGCGGCAGTACTCGGGCCTTCGACCGGTTCTAGCTCCGGAATCTCACCCTCACCTTTCGTCCGGATACCGAACGAGAACGTCGGGTCTTCGTGGGGACGGTCACCCAGTACAAGCGCGAGACCACCGGGGTGGGTAGCGGGCAACTCGACGAACGCGCTTCGCTGCCCCTCTAAGATGTCGCGAGCATACTCGGGGAGGCGATCCGTGTAGACGTCAATCAGGATCGACAGTGACTCCGATCTCCCCTCGCCAACCGTAACCGAGCAGAGCGCGCCACCTCGATTCACAAGGAGACGGGTCCCTACGTGCCAAATGTCCCTACGTTGCCAGGCCCGCTGCAACTCGTCGTCCATGTCGGGAACATGGTCTCTGAGATGGTCCCAAGTCACGAACCGGCGCAGGAGGCCGAACGTAGCCCTCCGTACGGACTCCATGTGCTCCGCCGGCAACTCGGTGACGTCATCACTCAACGGGTCGGTAGCGGCCGCTTCGTACGTCCTCAAGAACCAGTCGAGTTGCGCCGCCGCCTCCGCAGGCGTATGGTCTGCAATCGGTTTTGCGCCGAGTGCACCAGCGACAGCCCGAAGATCCAATTCGGGTGGGTCGATCTCGAACGGCTCGCAGGCTTCACTGACGTCCTCACGGAGGGTCTCCGTGTCGATCGTCGGGAGTTCGGCCTCGGCACGTCGGCCAGAGCCACCGTCGGAGGGGTCGAACACCAATCGCCGTGCTGGGTTCACTCCCGGCCGATACGCACCCTCTCGTCCCTCTCCAGACTTCCAAAGGCCAGAACTGGGCCAGTCGGTCGGCCACAAGTAGGCTGTTTGGAGTTGGACGAGCCCCAACGCTGGAATCGTGGTGTTGTTCGAGGCTGGGCTGTGTCCGGTATCGGTACAGAACCAAGCCGTTTCGAAGAGGTGCTCGGACAGTTCGGGCCAGAGGAGGAGTATCGCCCGTCGGAAGTCCGTGGTCGTGTCGTCATCCAGAATGTCGAGTTCGGTGAAACGCCACCACGTCGGTACGACGATGTCGTTCCCGGCGATCTGGATCCACTCGCTAACGGCGTCTTCGAGCAAGTTGCCACGGCAAGTCGACGTGTGACCTGCGCTGACTGCGGGGTGGTGTTCGGTTCGCCAGCAGATTGACGCGTACGTGTCGAGTTCCGCCGCCGGTGGATCGATCGGACTGTCTTCCACGGTGGCATCCCCGCCTGTCGTCAACTGCTTCGCCTCGGTCAGTGTCATAGCACCTGTGTCCCGGTCGCGACCATTGCTACCAGGGAAGAACCACCCCCACTCGACGTGAGGGCCGACTTGCACGCCGACGTGGATCAAGAAGTTGAGTAACCACAGAGCACGGTCGCCGTCGCGGACCTCGGTGTCTGCGACGACTTCGAGCCACCGCTCGTCACTCGGGGGAGCGACGGCAAGTGTACCCTCCCGATCTACCATCGACGTACACTCGATGACCGCCGCCCACCGACGGAGATCTCTCGCTCGGGCCGGCAGTCCTTCTTCGTAACTCCCAGTGAACGGGTCGCGAACGGATCCCGACTCGAGATCGTCGGCGATACTCTCGAACGCATCGACCCACTCTTGGCCAAAGACCAGTCGTTCTGCCGGCGCGACACCGCCGTCGGCAGTGGGCACTGGAACGCGCTGTGAGTAGCGGCGTTCGAGGAAGGTGTCGTAATCGCTAGGCCGGTTTCGGAGGCTCTCACCGACCAGTAGGTCCTCGACGCCCGTCTCATTTTCACCGGCGCTGAACTGTCGATTCCGATGCGGTGTGGGCCGTAACCATGGGGCTCTCTTGAGGGACGTTTCGACACAGACTGTCTGATAGAGATCCAACAAGTACCCAAGCGTCGCGTCATCGACCTCAAGGCGAGCGTCTCGCGGTGCGGAGAAGCCACCGATCTCTGCGGCGACGCGCTGGTAGTACGTGGCCGGCCCTCGCAGCTCTCGTGTCCCCCACTCGTTGTAGTTGGCCGCCAGCGTGCCCGACCAGTCCTCGTCGAACGGGGTAATGTAGATGTCGAGTGATTTAGGCGGTGCGACAAGTTGATCGATCGACGTCTCTGCTGACTGGCTCGTCTCTTTCGACCGGCGGAACACGATCCGATCGCTCCGCTCATACCGATCCGAGTGGCCGCCAGGTTCGCGTGTCGACGCACGGACGAGGTACCCGATCCCCATATCGGTCTCGTCGCTCGGGTCGTCACCGTGTGCCTCTCCGGGGAGCAGCGGCACGTGCCAGTCCCCTAATTTTCTTGCCGGATCTCTGCCATCCTCCTGCTCGTCGGCCTCTTCGTCCTCCGAATCGTATCTGTCGAGTGCAGCACAGATAGACTCGAAGTAGTGACGAGCGTACGGTTCGTCGTCACCATGTGAAGCGTACAGTTCAGCGTCGATCGGAACGGCCCAGCGGTCGGGATCGCCCCCCCAGACGTCACGGAGTGTCGAGACGAGACCCGAGCCCCCCGTCCCGTCTCGATGGAACGGCTGGTCAACCACGGCGGTCAGACCGATTCGAGTCGCGACTTCGCGATTCTCAGCTTGAATCTCCCCGTTGGCCCGAGCACGCTGCAGCCAGCGGTCACCGTTCGTGACGGACTCCTTCGCCACAATTGGTGGAGATTCACCGGCACGGAGCGGTTCGAACGCGTAGAGGCGATCCGGATCGACCAGTACCTCCGTCGGCTCTCGAATCTCGCCGCCGTGGGACGGCACGATTGGAGTCTCGCGCAAGGCTTCACACACCCGTGAGACTACGTCGAGAGAGTTCTCGTCTCGCTGCCGGAACGGCATCACCAGCCACGGCATCCAGGCGTCGTAGTTATCTTGACCGCCTCGACTGTCCGGCCGAGCGAGGTCGACCGCAGCCTCCGCGACTAAGTCCGGAACTGCGGACAGGAGCTGTCGATTGACGTCGCTATCGTCTAGCTCCTGTCGGTCGAACCCCACTTGGAATGGAGCGTGCACCACGAACGGGAACGACGTTCGGGCGTCTTCGATCGGATAGAAGAGATACAGCGTCTTTCGTTCGGGAGCCCAACCGTCGTCCGCTGGTCTCGGCGACTCGAAGAGCAATCGCATCGGCTCATCGAACGTCCAATCGTCCTCGTCGCTGTCTTCGTCGTCCGGTGGATCGATGTCTACCGGACGAGAGTAGAGCCGGAACTGCTTCTCGGTCGGCTCGTCCACGTCGTCGGTCGCTTCGGAGACCGTGATGGACTGCCGATCTACTTCGGTACTCGATTCGATGTCCCGGGATTCACCGGTCGTGATCTCGACCCGTCTGGACTCGGCGAGTTCGAGCTGGCCACTCACCTCATCGCGGGTAACTCTGAGGAACTCGATGTCTCTAATTTCGCCGAGTAAGACGAGAGTCTCACGACCGAGATCGGTACACTCCCCCCACAGTTGTGTTGCAGACTCGTTGTCTCCGTCGCTCCGCTGGTCACGGAACTGTCGTGCGACGTCCGGGTGTTCGTCGGAGAGCGGTAAGTCCGTCAGTAGTTCCTGGATAGTGTCGAGTAATCTCGTCCACTGCTCGTCGTCGTACTCAAGTTCGAGAACGGTCCGGTACTTTCCACGGTGGGCCGAGAGGCGAGCTTCGAGGTCGTCGTCGACCGACTCGTCGATATCTGACATCGGAGTCGTCGATTTCAATAGGACCTCGGTCAAGCCAGTTCCGTCACTTGAGGAGTGGCCATCAACGAACGGGTACCGAAACAGCGAAAGTCGGGGGATATCCCGCAGCACCTTGAGTGGGTTCGGTGGGATCTGCTCCGCCTGCACCGGCTGGAGTTCTGCCAAATCCTCGTCCTCGAGGTCGTCGGGGGTGGCTGAGGAGACGGGGAGCGAGAGATCGCCGACGATCGACTCGCAGGCGTCGACGACGGTCGAGTCGTACTCGTCGTCGAGCACGGACCGAAAGTCGGGATCGTCGAGGAACTCCGTGTACGTGTCCAGGAGCATCGAGACAGACTGTGACCGAGAGAAGCCGACCGATACCCGCTCGTCGACTACGATCGACTCGATCGAGAACTGCTTGGCAGTCTGGAGGATCGACTTCATCCCGACGCCCTTCTCACCGATCGCCCCACGTTCGTCCGCCTTCTCTGATCGGTTGAGCGCGGTCACGGCCTCGAATACCTGCTCGTCGTGGAGACGGAATGGACGCCCCGTGTTCGCCACGTAGAGCGAGTCGGGTCCGACAATCACTGCGACGGAGCCAGGCCTATCACTACTTGCCGAGGCGTCGTCGCGTCCCCGTCGAATCGCGTCTCGTGCGTTCTGAATCAGTTCGAGGATCGTCCGATTGTCGTGTGCTTCCGATACCGCCTCATTACCGACGCCGAGGTCACCCTCCTTCCGCCACCCACTGGAGTTGCGGAGTTGGAGAAGGAGGTCGCGCTGTTCACGGCGACATAGTTTCCGAAGATCCGATCGTGCACTCATTTAAATATCTAAAACTCCGTCAGTTGCGTCTTCATTCCCTGTTACTTAGCCTTTGGTCTGGATCGACCCCGCACTCGCCACCCTGCTCAAACTCGACGTAAGTGTAGAACCAGTTCATGTGCTCCCTCACCCAGACTATCTGAGAACGGTCGCGTCTCGACAAGTCATCAACCGAGCTTCGAGCGAGTGTTATCGTGTTATAGAACTACCCACACGCAATTTACAGCGGTGCAACTCTGGACAGAAAATGTTGGAATAGAGATGGTTTCAGAAGGCGGTGGAAAGTACAGAGGTTGTACTCACCGACTCAGTCAACTCAGGTTGGGTGCCGAACCGATGACCGATTCGCGCTATGTATACAGCACGACGAAATTAACAGAATTGTGGGGGGTTGGGGGCTCCCTCTGATAGACCCACGCTCTCTGTCTATCAATACCAGCAATCAACGAACACTGTGGTGACCGACGCTCCCAAGGGACGCCGCTGACGAGCGATCCAGCGTTCGGAACGGTGCCGGTCAGCTATCGACTGCTGACTGATTGACGAGCGGTACAGGCATCCAAGCGTGTGGTTTGTAGAAATCCAAATGCCGAACTTCTGAACTTCCCAGCACCAGTACTTGATGTAGCGTAATGTGATATACAAAACGGTCTTTTTGCGATATACGTGCTCTACAACCCTTCAAACGCCTGTTTTCCATCTCCTAAGGTTACTGCCTGGTAGAATCCTACGCGGCAGTGAACTTATGCACCCCCGTTCCGTCTGTCGACCCGAATGGTCGAGCAGCACGAAGACGATGGTTCTCCCGGGGGTCAGCCACTCGAAGAGGCGATCGAGGCACGCCTGCGGAGTATCGACTCGGGGAACTACCGACGGAGTGTTCGGTCGGCACTCGAGGCGTTCGCCGAGGTCGTTTGTGAAGACGGAGAAATCGAGGCCGTCGATGACGTGAGTCGGTACGACTGTCGGTACTACGCCCAGACCCTTCGCGACCGCGCGAAACGCCCTGGGGAGCGCTTCGCGGCGAGTACGGCGCACAAGAACTACGCGTTCGTCCGGGCGTCATTCACGTGGTGGCAACGCGACGGACGCATCGCCCAGAACCCCGCCCAGTGGCGTGGGGCCACGGACGAACTCCCCGAGGTCGTCGAGCAACCCGAGCGCCAGTTCTGGTCGAAACGTGACCGACAGGCGATTCTTCGCTATACCGACCGTCAGGTCGATGAGGCGCTTGATGGTGGGGATAATCCGCTTCCCGCCTTCCGTGACCGAGCGATCGTCTACACGCTTGCCCTGTCGGGGGTACGTGGTGCGGAGGTCTTCCGTGACCCGGCTGACGACCGACGCGAGGGCCTTCGCTGGGAGGACGTCGACTACGACCGTGGGGGGCTCACCGTCTTCGGCAAGACCCGAACCTACCAGAACGCACCCCTCCCGAGTGACGCCCAGACGCGACTAGAGCGTTACCAGCGATTGTTCAACCCTGAGGAAGTGTGGCCGGTCTTCCCCTCGCTGCACCGCCCCTCGCTCTATCGAACGGTCCGAGAAGGACTCACTGACCTCGCCGATGACCGAGTCGAGGCGCTGCTTGAAGAGAACGACCCGCTCGACGTGATGCGCGAGTACGGACTCGTCCCGCCGGCACTGTCAGTCCGGGGGGCCCGATCGGTGATGAAGCGGCTGTGCGCCGACGCCGATCTCGATATCGACGGCGAGTACCTGAAGCCCCACGGGGCCCGTCGGGGACTCGGTCACCAGCTCTACACCGAAGGGCAAGCAGAACTCGCACAGGAGGCGCTGCGTCACCAGTCCGTCGAAACAACGCACCAGTCCTACCACGACGTCCAGGTCGAAGAGACCGCCCGACGTGTCGACGATATCCTGAACGAGGACTAACATAGCGTTCTCTCAGCAGTCGAGCTTATCATAATCTCCACCGGCGGTTAGAAACTACAGCGGTCAGAGATCATCTCGGTGTTTGTCGTAGAACGCTTCGAGTGTCTGTCAGTCGTGCGGGGCGTGGAAACCGCTCTCGAAGAGAGACGAGTTTGAGAAGGTCGCCTGTTCACCGACCGGCCCGCATACGAAGCATTTCACGGTTCGCCACCAAATCGAGAATCGCTAGTCGGTCGATTCGATTGACCGTGTTGGTAGTCGTGTTTTCAGTGACCCGTTGAGGAGTCGTCTCTGCCACCACCAAGTCACGATGACCGAAACTCGTCGAGGAATCAAGACGCTGGGGGAAGGACGAGACAGCAGCGACCGGAGACGCACCCGCAACGAAGACGAGGAACGAAGCAGTCGGAACGCGGAAGTCGAGAAAGAACCCGCCGGCAGAAGGGACGGGAAGCGACCGGGACAGCAGGGGGCGGTGGCGGCCGGTCGGGGCGGTCGGTGACGGTCCGCCGAAAGCGGTTGAGACGGTGCTGTCGGAGGCGGTTCTCTCTGCAATCTGTCGTGTTGAAAATCCAAGGTACACACACTCACCACTTTTTCCGGTGGTAGCCGTTTGAAAGGGTCTCGGGACGAAAATACGAGTCTATATCGTGCGGTAGTTATATATAGTCAGCTGTTTAATTGGTCCGTAGGATTAAGAAATTCGTATCAATCATCTTGTATGATTGTTACGTAATTAATTAAGAACCGTTACGGTCATCGGCTGATTTTCTGGCCGACTCTCTCGTGAACCCTACCACCGGAAAAAGTGGTGTGTGTGTGTTCAAATGGTTTGGAAAGTGTTACAACAGTTCTCCGACATAGGTTCGGCGGTGGGGTAACTCCGTCCCAATCGGTGGGGGAAGAGTGGTTCAGATCGAACCGGCCAATTACTGAGCGGTTCGGTTAGCGGCGTGGCGTTGAGTGGTGTAATTGTAGTGCAGTACCCGGCATCTTGGTCGTCACAGGTCGAACCGAGTCGTACAGGATAGATGGCGCGCCAATATTCCGGGCCCATATTGAGATCCGGCGGAAACGTCTCCAGAATCGCTTCGACGTCCGTCGTCTGAGCCATATTACTCGACTGACCCCTTCTCGTCCGTTACTGTGCGATAATACTAAGATATTCGCTCCGAACACATGGTCGATGGGCAAAAGAACGTTCTTCCGCCATATCAGTGGGGAGGTACCCCAGAACGACTTTTTCCTCTCGCTTCTCGCGTTCTCACTTGACCACGGGCCAGAGGTCCTGAACGCCATCCACGACGACCTCATGTTTTCCAGTGACGCCGAAGTAATCGCCTCGCAACGAAATGGGTTGCCGAGAACGCCACCCGACAGTGGTAATTACGTCCTCGATTGGGTGGTCCGCGACGCGGACAAACTCGTGGGATACGAGTCAAAGACCGGGAGCGATATCCCCTCAGATGGGCAGCTCGACGGAGAACTCGCCAAACTGGAGGCGAACAATGGTGGTCGCGATGTCTACCTCTACGCGTTTACCGACCACCACCGGAACCCGATCGACCGAGCGGATGTCGGATGGCTGAGCTGGTACGACGTCGCCAGTCGGGTCCAGTCGCTCGAAACAATCAACGACTCAATCAAGATTCTACAGGAGATGTTCGACGATAACGGCTACAGCCGATTCAGCGGGTTCGACGAGTTCGAGCAGAGTCGCGAGTGGTTCTTGAACCACGAGGAGCAAATCGTCAAATTGGCGTTCGAGATCGGTCGTCGGTCCGAGGCGTTTGAGTTGTACACAAAAATGCACAACCAGGTTCCACAACACACCACGACGAAGCAACTCACGAAGGCATTTAAGAACCGTGCTAGGTCGCTGAACCAATCCGTACACGCGATTTCATATCATCCAGACGAATCTCGGAAGTATGCCACGAAAGGCTACAATCCATGCTTGCTTGCGCCAGCAATAACAAACGAGGTTGGGGTGTACATGCATCTCAACACGGCTAAAACGGACGAGATAGAAACGTTCGTCCGTGGCAATGCGAGTGCACTTACCGACCTCGTTAACGATCATGGGATGACGCTCCGGACATCGTGGAACAATCTGAATCATCCCGAGCGAAAAATAAAGCAGTACTCCGACGCCAGTGAGATCGAGCGAGTGTTGAAGAACAACGTCGGGTCGGAGTACTGGAAACGACTCTACTTCGGGTGGCAGATGGACACCGACCAGCCAGCGAAGGAGCTCGTAGCGGAGGCGACCCATCGAATAGATGAACTGCATCGGCTCTTTTTCGACCCTGCAGAAAAGCTGGAAGACGTCCCCCACTACTGATGACATCTACACGTAGATGATAGGCCCTGCTTGGATCGCCACGAACCCGCCAGTAAGCGCTGGAGTGAGCCACTCTGTCGTAGTCCTGTCTCGATAACTTCCTCAGCGTACTTAGAAGAGCAACGAACGTTTGGCGAATAGCTAGTCGCCCTCAAACGTCGATACTCTTTGAACGTGCCGTCTGTAATCAGCTAATTGGTCATCTGGTGTAGTCGTCCTCACGACTTGATGGACTACCGATTCAGATACCAACGCAAACTGCTGCCAGGAGTCTCTACACCGAGAGTTTTCAAGAACATCACAAGAATTATGACCAGTCAGAGAGCAGCAACTAGTTAGTTTCACTGCGTGGAACAGGCATTAGCCCCCGCGGAGCTAAGGACAGCACAATGGAGGTCTTCGAGGTTGAATCACGGGAGTTCGCCAGTCGCCCGAGTTTCAACCAATATCTGGCCGACCATTACGGCGAGCTGACTGACCGGGACCTCTACATTCTCACTGGCCTCACCGAGTACGACCGAGAGACATTCGACGAGGTACTCGCGGAGAATCATTACCACGTCATTGATGATCTCGGTGCCGTTCAGAAGATGGAACGTCGATACGGCGACGGCAAGCGCATCCAGTTCTACCTCTCATTCGATGAGGAGTCCGGTATCTTCCTTTGCTACACTGATATGCGGAAGACCGAGGAGATCGAGAACACCCTGGAGAAGTTCTTGCGAGAGACACGGGGCGTCCACTATTTGTTCGTGAGCCCTCGTGTACTGCAGACCATCCGTGAGGAAATCGTCGAGGGCGAGCCGGCGGCGCAGATCACCGAGTTCGTCGCCAAACGAACGGACCGAACGGACACAGCGTCGACCTATCGGCCTGAATTCGCTCGAACGATTAACTACTACGGCGACGATGGACTGGACACGCTTCGTGAGATGGAACGGAACTACGGCGTTCTGCCGCGAATCATGGAGTTCGACATCCCGAGCGGGCTCCAGTTCCGGGTCAACCGCGAAGGCATGTTCAAATTCCTCAGCGGTAACCTGCTGGACCTCTTCGAGTACATTCAGCTGTGTATCTCTGAAGCCCTAAAAGTCAAAGAGGCGTATGAGGAAGCAGACTTCCAGATGGTGCCCGTCTCGGACCAACTGGATGTCCCCACCTCGGAGCCTGTAGCGATTACGCTCCACAACTCACTGCAGTACCACGAAGTGGATGACCTGAAACAGAGCTTGGGGAATCACAAGTACGTCGTCATCGATTCGTATGCCGAGGAAGGATCACTGTACTTCTCGACGAAGCTCATCGATGAGACGAAAAACAGCGTGTTCAGCATCAAGGCGAACGAGGACGAAATCCGCGTCTTTCCCCAAGACCGGAAGGATCTCGGGTCGTTCTACCGGTTCTACGAGTTCATCCAGGACAGTATCGACGAACGCGCTGAACTTGCACAGGCCTAATTGATGCCGGATCGGGACCTGACTGATGACGAACTCAGGAACTTCTTCGAGTACGTTGTCAGCCGGGAACCATCCTACGAAGACACGAAGGATGAAATTGCCGCTGAGTTACGAGACTCTGGGGAGACCGACGACGCCCGGACACGGATCGATAACGGTATCAGGCAAGCTCGAAGTCATGACAATTTGCTGGAATCGACGATTTCCGTCTTCCTCCCTAATGGGCAGGTGAACGCCCAAACCGACTGGCGCTTCTTGGGTGCAGAGCCACTGTCTGAGCTGGGCGTGCCAAACGCAGACCTAATCATAGGTAATCCAGAACGTAACTTCGCCGTTATCGTCGAATGCAAGTCTGGACTCTCACGGCCGGGGAAAGCGTTAAACCAGCTGTATGACGCGGCTGATGCCCTGCGCGAACACCAACCCCACTTGGAAGAGAGAATCGGGATGCCCATCGACCAGTTCGAATGTGCACTCAGCATCTCCAGTACAGACGACATCCGACTCGTGCGGGAAATCGAACAGCACGAGCGCGACGGTCGAGCTCAAGAAAAGGTGTTCGTCTGGCGACTCCACTACCTTGAAAATGGTGAGCAGATCGACTTGTTCACCCGCATCGAAACCCGGGAGCCAGGAAAGTCAACGCACGACAACGAGCTCGCCCAAATCCTCTCGGGCGGAATCGATATCACCAACGATGAGCACCTCTCACCCTCGTTCTTCCCGTCCAGCCACCTGTACCGAATCATGGAGGAAGTGTTCTCGACGATACTCACTCAGCGAAAAATCGAGGATGGCCCGATGCGGCATTTCGCCGGGAAAGAAGTTTTGGATATCCTGACGAGCCAGCGCCATCTACCCCATTATGACGCCGACGAGATAGGGACACGAATCTACGAGGAGTTGATTAGCCGGTTGTTGGACTTCAAGCTGATCGTCAGTATCAGCCCGTCCGACACGCAACTGACCGGTGACGGGGAGTTCTACCGATACAAGGGACGAGGCCGGTCGATGAGCACGATTCTAAACGACCTTCAGGACGGATACAAATCGGCTGCCGTAGAACAGGAAATCGAACTCGAAGCGATGCGACGCACTATTGAGCAGTACGAGGACGAGCAGAGTCGGCTAGGCGATTACTGAATCACTTTGGTTGTCGGATGGAAGTATAGTGTTGTTCGCGCCCAATTTGAGTAGGGAAACCCGTATACGATTACTCCAGCATTTATCGATGCAGTCGGCCGCCAAAGGACCGACGACGACCATCTTGATATCAAGGGCATGAATCTGACAGTCAAAAATATCAAAGAAATGAATAGAACCGATGACACCGGCACGTGACTGCTATTCGACGGTAGCTTCATCCTTGGCGTGCGTGGTGAGTATTCCTTCGCTTACACCGTCTCACCTACTGTTCAGACGCACTGCGGTCGAATCGTTTGACAAGATTCCGTGGTACACCGCGTCGGGATCTCTGACCAGATCTGCTGGAAGCAACGGATCGCATTGAACCACTCGCCCCGCTATACGTCTCTGTCTCAACTCGGCGTTAGATAGACGTGCTCGTCGACCGCGTAGAGATAGCCCTTTGAGAGCAACTCGGAGAGGAAGTGAGAGGCATCGGCCGAATCCATTCCGTCGTCGGTGAGCACAGTGAGAGCATCTTCCCGGGAGAGACCGTCGGCTCGTTCAAGGGGCTCGTGAAGCGTCTTGAGCGCATCGGTTGCGGAGGGACTCAACTGCGTTTGCTCGGGCAGGGTCATACCCAACTATCGAAAGACAGCTACTCTGTGCGTATCAACCTACGGCAGACACTCGGCTGACGAATCCTCGGCGAAGCAGAGACACGACGAGTGCGCTGCCACCAATTATTACTGTGGAGGCTCTGTTGAAATCCTCAGTAAGTGATATGTTCTCAGCGTTCTGCTGAATATAGAGCGCGAGTGTGTCGAGCGAGAGAAGATGGGCTTTTGCGCACGCCCTCTCTCGCTCTCACCATGCAGACGTTCCTCCAACTCGTCCACGAATACGAATTCGATCTCCCCGACCGGTTCGAGGGTGACCCTCGCACGCCTGCCACCTATGTCGAGCACTTTCTCACGACGTTCACCGACCCTGACGACACTATCCTCGACCCATTCGCCGGCTATGGGACAACCCTCAGGGTCGCGGAACGGATGGGACGGGAGGCATACGGCATCGAGTACGACGCCGACGTTGCATCGTTCGCTCGCCAGCAGGTTGACCATCCAGAGCGAATCGTCCACGGGGACGCGCTGGAGGCTGCGAGCTACGACGACGTACCACCCGTCGATTGTTGTTTCACCTCACCGCCGTACATGATCGAGGTGATGGAGGCGGACCCGCTGACGAACTACACCGAGACCGGTCGGGAGTACGAGCGGTATCTCGCGGACCTCGGGCGTGTGTTCGACCACGTCGATGACCTGCTTCGAGCGGGTGGTCACGTCCTCATCGACATATCGAACATGAAGTTCGAAGGGACAGTGACGACGCTCGCGTGGGACGTCGCGGACGAGGTGGCTGACCGGTACCGATTCGAGGGCGAGGTCGTGGTGACGTGGAAGGCTGATAACTCCTCACGCGACTACGGCGAGGGTACCTACGGCTACGGCTACGACCACAGCTACGGTCTCGTGTTCGAGCAAGAAGAGGAGGCTACTACGTCCTCCGACAATTCTTGATATCCACCCACGACTGAAGTCGTGGGCTTCCTCCTCGATCTCTGTAATAAGCATACGTTGTCTATAGTCCAGTTCGCTCTGACAAAGGGTAAATCACCGATGGCAGACTGCTGCATACATCCTCTGTATCTCGCACACCGATTCTATCAGCCCCTAAGGATTTCAACAGAGCCATTCTGGTCTGTTTCCGGGATGCTGGCGGTATTCCTGACTACAGAGAACATTCAATATGTGTGTGTGCTGGTGGCTGTACTAAATCCTCCAGTGAGAGGCCGTTTGGTAAACTCGTGCGAAATGTGTACCGTGAGATATTCCGTCGATTATTCGAATGGATCTTCACTTACACACTCGCAACAGAACGTGAGCCTCGGCGGACTACCGACCTTGGACGCGTCTACAGGGATGTGGGCTGTCGCTAGTTGGTGACGATCACGGAGGTTGGTCACGTTATTCTTCAGGTGATGGCACTCAGGTGTGGCGTGAAAGAGCACGTCCTCACGCCACGTTGTGAACCAGAACCGCTTCATCGGGACGGATTCGACGTCTTCACTCATGACTAATGTTATCGATTCATATGGATCCCTCAGGGAGATATATGTTATTGTGATGGAGTTGCCCGAAAGCCTCGACTCAGTCCGATTGCTCTCTTCCGACATTTCTCCCTCAACTACGTAGAGAACTCTTGAATCTCGCTCTTACCAAACAATCGCGTTTGAGCGTGCCTCTAATGTTAGGTAAGACACCAGACGTGAGCGACATCTTGATTCCTCCCACAGGCCGCGGAAGGGAGTAATGCGAAAGAGTAGTTGAACTGCGTGTGGTGCGGGCGTACTGGTGGTCGGAGAAGCCCCACAGAGATTACCGAGGCGTTCGGTCAGGGCTTGGTTGGTTGACAATGGGGTGCGAAAAGGACGGTTCAGGGGACCAGTCGATCTCTGCTGCGGAGGACCTGTTTTCACTGGTACCGAGCGTTCCGGCAGCTGGTTCCTTCCGCATGAGCGCAACCCGTAGCCCCGTGCAAAAGAGCTAGCCACGGAGACAATAAGAGAGAGCATCGTGGAATCGGATGACGTGGTTATGGTGAACGTCGTCGTTCGAGGAGTCGCATGTGGGAGACTGACAGGGAGACTACGCGGGAGACACACAGGGAGACAGACGGGTAGGATGTGGGAGACACACAAGGAGACAACCGACGTGCGTGTGGGAGACTGACAGAGACACGCGAGCGAAGAGGACGCGACGACGGGCCGGTGCGTTACTGGTACTGCCGGTTGAGCACGTGTTCTTCTCGCGCGAGGTGCATCACACCAGTGTGGGCGCCAAGTGCCTGGATCGTGTGACCAAGGCGTGTGACTCGGTACTCTCTCCTTCCTGGTGAGACAGGAACCTGTTTCACGAGGCCAACACGGACGAGATCTCGAATCTGGGCGTCCTCGATTTGAGTCGTATGACCAATTCCGTTCTCGCTTTCCCCCTCGTATTCACCAGCATCGATTTCGGAGAGGAGTCCACGAGTCTCGGGGTGGGAGGTGACGCGATACAGCTCTCGGTACTCGTCGGCAGTAAGCAGACTCGTCTCGGGGAGTGTATTGAGGAAACGAACGATGTCTAGTGGGATGGCACCCGACATGTGGTGGTCACTCATCGTCGTGCTCGCACATACTCAATGACGACCAGAGGAGGGTCGGTGGAACTCGGACTACACTTCGACGGCCTGTGCTTGACGAAGTAGATGCGCGAGTGAGATGACTGCGATACCGCAGTTCCGACATGACAGTGCTCAGCGTTCTACGTATGTCCTCGAACTAATGTCTTTGTAGCTGAGTCAGGCCATCAGCTATCCGACTCAGCACCGTCGCCAGAGTTCCAGAACTCGAGTCGACTTCCCCACGCCGCCAGCTTCCGAGTAGCTCTGACCCGAATCGGGAGGAACTGATCGGTCTTTAATACGGTAATACGCTGGATGTTGTTGTCCCGGAAGAGCTGCTCGGGCCCGCCGACCGGCTCGAAGTCCTGTTCATTCTCGTTGTACCGGTGTGGGTCGCTTATCCGGAGTTCCTTTTCCCGGCCGGCTCGGCTCCATCCGATTACGTCCCCGATGTACGTCTGATCGTCGCTGGTCTTGACCATCACCTGCTCCGCATTCTTGAGGTATTCTTCCCAGGGTTGGCGCCTCGAGTAGGAGATCTGCGTCTTGGCCTGCAGGATGTCTCGGAACATACCGGGGATGTCGATGATGATCGCTGCGGCGTAGAGGACCCCAACGAACAGCGACGTCCCGAATATCAGGAGGATATAGTCGATGCGGAATGCCGGGTCGAACAGAATCGACTGGAACTGGGAGAACGAGGTGATGGGTTCGACGAGCAGCTGGTAGACGCCGACGAACAGGGTGTCGATAAGGAGGCTGGATACGAGGCTCCAGACGAGAAGGACGAACTGCTTGATGTCATCCTCGATCGCGGCCAGTGAGATGGCAGTCATCACAGCGACGAAGCCGGGCGCTATGAGGACGGCGTAGAAGATTGTGCTTCCCGGAGGGTTGACCATTCGTAGTCCGGGTTACTCGCTGCAATCGGAGCTGCTGGAGCCGTCGGAGTTGTCGCCCCCGGTGTTCGAAGGTGCGTTGGGGTCGACGCTACTGGGGATAGATACTTCGTCGGCCGAGGGGACCTCGTTGTCGCCGGACGGGTTCTTCCCGCCGCTTTTCTCCGTGCTGTCCGAGCCTGAGTCGCTTACTTCCTTCGTGCTGGCGTTCGCGCGGGTGGTCCGCTTCCTGTTGCCGGATTTTTGAGCGCTGTTGGTGGCCTGATAGCGTTCGTCGTCAGTGCTCTGGCTCTTGCTGGCGGCGAGTGCTTCGGTACTGGCGCCGTCGCTAGAGGAAGAGGAGTTGTTTGAAGAATCGCTGCTAGACTCACTACTCGAGTCTTCGCCCATAGAGGGCAGTATGTCCCGAATACACAAAAATCGTGGTCAAGTACGGTGAAAGTGTAACCGCAATACGTCGCAGAGAGTGCTCTGGAATATCACCCATCTGGCTGAGAAAGTGTCGCTACGGACCGGTTCAATACATACCGTACTTGATTTTTGCCCTATGCAGTTCAAATCACTTTCCCTGAATTCGCCCGATATCTGCTTGCATCGGTATTCTCTTTCTATACTTGCCGCACTTTGAACACTGTTCAACAATCTCTTCTGTATTACTCAAGGCAGTTCCTCCGAATCCGGCTCCAATCCCTCTGAATTCGTGTTCGCAGTCCTCTTTGCTCACTGGTTCGGTTCACCTCCGATTTTTACGCTGGTTCTGCAGTTTGGGCAGGTGGCGTAGTACGTGGATTCGCCTTTGTACTCCCATTCTCTGCCGCACCTTTGGCATTCAAGTTGTTTACCCATGACATACAACCACCTACTATTTTTAAAGGTAATCCAGAGCCACTAAACATTGATTAGTCTGTGGTAGAGAAATACAACAACTGATTGAACAATGAGCGAGAAGCCATTTCCGGATGCCAGGTTTTCAACGCCCGAAGGCGAACTTGCATCCGCAGACTTGTTCGACATTAGTCACGACCCGGAACTCCTCCATGACTACATTCAATCGCTGAAGCAACACTCCGAGTCCACTGACGACGGCTCAGCTGTTTCCATATATCGAAAAGTATCCATCTTCCAGCAATCAATGCAGTATCTCGAAGAGTTCGCCCTATACTTCACCGGATACGCCCAAAGACGGGAATCATTCATACAAACGCTACTTACTGGATACGGACACAGCTTCTACGACCACATTGAGCAAGGAAAGACAGACACCTATCTAGTGGAGCACGACGTCGAACAAAACTACACAGAGGTTATCAATCGAATATTCGGCTACTCACAGGTCGACACCTTCCAGCGAGATGATGATGAAGATTACACAGGTAGTATCGCAGGGGAAGAAGAGGAAGTCAAAGACGAGAAACTGGCCGAGCTCATTGATGTATCGGTCAAGTCAATCAAGCGGCGAATCAGCAAGTGTGCCAATTTCTACATCAGATTTAGCGATATTTATAACGCTGTCAAACATGGTACAAGGGTCGTACCGCTCCCGGAGAACGAATTCAGAATTACTCTGGAGACTGCAGACGGTGAGGAAACAATCGAACCTGTAGAGGACTATGCAATGTTCCTCTGCAAGGACGAGCTGCAGCAGCCATATGCTGTCTATCATCCAATTGATGTTCTATCGAACCACGCTCTATCTATTGTTGAGTTAATTCACGAGATGTTCGTGCCGATGAAGCAGGTATCTGAGGCCCAGATCCATGGAGAAGACAAATTCAGAACGGCTTCTTTCGAGTCTGCAGAGGGTAGTGGCAACACGTTATCTTATGCTACAATTTGGAATCGGAGCAGTGCATTTGTGCTACCTGCTGATCAAGCGGCGAACTACGAATCTGCTGCTCGTAGTAGGGACATCGCGGTGAACATCACTCAGGATGGTAGTACGACAGAAGTGAGAACCGAGCTCGATGACCAACCCTCTGATGAATACCCCGTCATGACGTCTCTGGTGGTTAGCGGTACGAGTGGCCTCAAGCCGGACTATCTACTCAACTTCTCCGGGACTATCCACTTCGAGACTCTTGACGTCAAACAACATTGGGATCTTCTCAAAGCTGATGAGAGAATGAGAAGTGGAAGGTATGAACTCAATTTCGTGGACGACCGAAGCGGGGACGTAGTAATTTCAGATACGCTTGAAGAGCCACTGTTCCCAGATCTCCCAGAACTACTCTCGGATGAGATCAGTTTGCTACTCTTTCGACTTCAAATGGCTGCAGAGCGACGCATTCCTGTCCCAGTAAAATTGAATGAAGAGCAGGAAGAGATTCTTGAGGGTAAGGTAGGCGAATCACTGAATAGCGGGGGGGCAGAAACGATACTTTCACAGCTTGAGGACGTAGATTCGAGCCGATATCTGAATCTGTTTTTTGTCTGGGTTGATGAAGATGGGGATGTTTCCGAGTTAGAGCATGTAACAACCCAGGAAGACGGCAGTATCCGAGTGATGTGTTACGAAGGTAGTGAAGACCGTGATAGCGGTGAAGGCCCAGACTCTGACCAAGGCGAGCAGATGGAACTAAGCCAGGTAGACACCTTTGAGATTGGACTAAGCGATTTGAGTAAGACCGAGTTCGTAGAGTTTGCTCGGCGTGAGGACACTACAGTGACTGACCTATTGTCTCAGACATCACCTGTTCTACCCGACTCCGATTTTTCACCAGACCAATTGCTCAGAGTTGAGCCGACGCAGACCAGTTCCGACTTATGGCAAACCACTGAATCGCTCTACGTCTATCTACCAAGATCGGCATCACCCTCCGAGTAACGTTTGAGAGTATCTGAGTTGAACTCCTTGAAATGACTGATTATCGACAGATATGTGCCGGCAATTCCCCTTTTCGAGCCTTGTGTGACTAATTAAGACAGCTCTTGTAAATGCGGGCTAAAGGGATACAGACACATCATTGTGGTATCTCAATTTGTTGTACATGTACTCGGCATGGATCGTACTCATTCGCAGTTTATCAGTAAAGACTAGCAGATGCCTATCGGTCTGACGTTGTATTGGTATGTCCCGGTAACCACCACACGACCCCTCGCGCCCCCACAGCCTTCGAGTGCAACACACCTGCTCGCTCTAACTTCTTCAGTCGGTCAAGCATCCCTCGACGCGTCAGCGAAAATTCACCGGCGAGGTCAGCGGTCGTCAGGACGGGATCAGATGCAGAACGGAACACCTCCAGGATCTCCTCGTCGCTAACCGTGGGTGGTCGACCGGGCGTTCCGCTCATCACAGTGGCTTCTGAGCGACTACGGTTAGTGGTTTATTCCTTTGTGAAACGTATTGTCTGTTCATTCCTACAAAGGAGTTATATCGGTGGGCAGCCCTGCTAGTGAGCGATGACGTGTCCGCCCCACCCCTCAAGCATCACACGCCCCGACCTACTTCAGAGCGCGCCCTGCGAGTAGGTCGATGACGGGGGAGTGGGCCGAAGAGGAATTCATCTCCGACCTCCACCATGCGCTTCGGACGACGCGGCGCCGCCTCGTCATCGAATTCCTCTCGACGAGTCCGAAGTCGACCGTCTCCCTACGCGTCCTTGCACAAGAGGTCGCCGCTCATGAGCAGGGCGTCGAGCCAGAGTTCGTGAGTGGAGAGCCCTACCGGAACGTGTACACTGCCCTCTCCCAGACGCATCTCCCGACACTCAGAGAAATTAGAATCGTCGAGTACGACGCTGCGCGTCAAACCGTCTCAGTCGGAGATACCCTCCCACTCGCCGCTCTTCTGGTGGCACTCAATCGCTCGACCGTCCGGACGCTCCGGCTTTGTTGAAATCCTCTGTAGATGATGAGTTAGAGCGGACGTGCTGCATACAGGGCGCATATCTCTCTGATTACCCTTCCCTAAACAATCCTATATATGATAATACGCATGTGTCTCAACATTCGAGTACACAAATGACAGTTCCGTAGTACTCTCGGTAGTGGTAGCACTGAAGTAGTTACACACCCGACATAAATGGGGGAGGAAAGATGGGGGAAACTATATCAGCAAAATGGCTCGGAGATGAATCCCTTCCGAATGAGGGGTGGCTCAAGTCGCATTGGGATCGTGAGACTGAACAAATGCAGACCGAAGAGATGGTCGAAGAGCAGCTACGCCAGAGCGATGCCGGACAACGTGTAAGAACACTGCGTCAAGAGCTCTCTCAGACCGCCGGATTTAGTGAAACAGAGATTGACGACCTTCGGACTGAGTTGGCTAATCAGCAGCGCCAGAAATTAGATTCCATCCAAGATCGCCTCGGGAGGCACTCTGTGACGACGGAGACCATATCCCTTGAAGAGATTCTCGGTACCCCACTCTCAACGGAAAGCGTACCTCTAGTTGGATGGATCTCGCCGGACGATTCTTCCGTAGCTGTGAGGAGGAAGGGAACGAAAGAGCCGACACATATTGTTCGACTTGAGGAAGATTATACCGTCTTTCGGGGGGGTATGTCGGTTTCTGGTAATGGTGCCAACAATAAATACTGGGCGACACTAACAGTCTGGCTCTACTACAGCGTTCAGCCCCCAAAAAGAGGGATGCTTACCGTACGGGCCTTCCCTTCACTTCATGGGGGATACCAATTATCAGCTGATGATTGGTTCCCTACCAACGCTGCCGCCCGGACTACAGGCGACTATCTCTGGGCTGCTACACAGAAAGGAAAACAAACCGGCATCATACATCAACGATTCCTCGAGGCAATGGAACGAAACGGGACAACGACGAGGAAGATCGACCGAATACGAGATCCTGTACATACGACACTGCCTGTAGCGGCTGACGAACCGGTGTACCTTCAGTTTGGGTTTGAGTTGTATGCCGCTGGCGTATCGTCATTAGGCCAGGCTGATCTCTATTTTTACTGGGAGGAAGAACTTGGTCACCGTATCATCGTCCCGCCCCTGTACTGGACGCTCGAGCCGTTGTGACGGTGATAGGCGAATTAGCTCGTGCTTCTCGTTTTTATCACACTAGTTGTTTTTGGAAAATGTAACATGATTAGAGCAACTCCTCTGTTTTCAGCAGGACGTTCTTGAGAGGTGCCAAGAGAATTGTTCACCGGCGCGTTAAATAGAGCCTCTGCATACAGTAGCCTCTCAAGGAACTAATGACGGTCTGTTAGAACGACCATGCGGAATAAAGGACGTGAATGTGACATGAAGCGGATTGCGATTATGTGATGGGGTCAAATGCTCAGAATAAGGTTGAACACAGTGTGGTCGTTCCAGAGACAATCCGAACCACTCTCCACTCGGCACTCGATAATAATTCTGTACTAGGCGGTTCCAGCGCCTGCCTTATCTTCGTAGAGAGCGCAACGCTAGCATGAAACGACCAAGCTTAAAAAGACGTGATGTAATAAAAGCTACAGGAGCAGTAGCGCTTGGTGGGTTCACCCTCGCAACACCAGCTGCCGCCCAGGAAAACGTAGAAGTGAGAACCAGAAGCTTTGATTGTGAAGCTGCAAGCCGGACAATAATTGTTTCTTCTATCCCAGGTACATCTGCAGATGTGAGGGTATCTGGGCCTGGAACGATTTCTCCTCTTTTCTTTACAGTAAAGGAAAGTCAAACTATAGTCAATATCACAAATATCACCTACAGCTCTGATGGAACTGCGATTTTCCGTATCACTGCGAAAAGTTTACAGACGGGTGCTATAGGGGTGATAGAGATTAGACATCACGAAGATTGCCCTGTCCCCGCACCACAAACCCGTGCGGATTGTTTGAATGGCGGGTGGGAAATGCGTGGCTTCCGCAACCAGGGCCAATGTATGCAGTGCGTTGAGTCCGGTAAGGGTTGTTCGGATTAATCGTATTCTTCGGCTCTGTTGAAATCTTCTTGTAGTCTTGCGGTTCCCTGAGAAGGTCGTTCTGCGTCGGGTCCACGAAATCCAGTGGGAAGAGTAGCTCTTCTTGATGTTAAATCTGAAGGATTTCAACAAAGCCGACGCTCCCCAATGTCGTCGAGCGAGCAGAGCGACGATAGTGAACCGATCAATACACAATACATAGTGTACTGGTGACTAGATAGTCACTCGATATGGAGCGAAATACAGCCCTCACAGTGTATCTTATTCTCCCGTGTCTACTGTACGGAACTGCCTTTGCTACCATTGTGACCCAGTACCCCGAGATGATCAGTACAGAGCAACTCCGTGGGGTACACGCGGTGTTCGGAGCAGTAATCGCCTGCATTCTCTACACGAAAAAAGACGAGCTCACTGGGGGATGCCTGACGGTCGTCTCTGCCGTTCATCCCAAGCTCGATGTCTATTACCTGTCCTCGTCAATCGGCGATTGAGTAAGGCGTCTGTGGCTGTACGAGGGCTATGCCACCCGCCAACACCCAGTCGCTTGGAGAATCAATCGAGAGGAGACATCGAGAGCAGAGCCATGCCACGCGGTGACGACGCATCGACTGCAATCAGCGACGTCGTCCCGCGTATCACTGGAGACGGCTTTCGGGAGTGGTACCAACAAAAGCGGTTTCGCGAGAACATCAATCAGGGTACGCCGTACTTCAACGGAGTTCGTCCTCTCCCACCTCCCGAGAAGCACAGTCCGAGTCGCCTCTTGCAGTGCCACCGGAGGCACTACTACAATCTCCATAACACTCCCATCGAGACGGCACCTCCGACGGGCATCTTCTGGATCGGCTCACGGTTCGAGGAGGAGGTCGTCCTCCCGTTCCTTCGGGATGCCGTCGGACCGGCCTGGTACGTCCGAAACTCGATGTGGATCGACTTGACCATCAGTGTGGATGGCGAGGACCTCCGGATTCGAGGCGAGACCGACCCCGTCGTCGTCGACGCCGACAGCACGCCTCATCTATTGACCGAGGTGAAAACGACAACCTCTGTCTCGACGCTGACCGAGCCAAAACCCCACCATCGAGCCCAAGCACACGCATATTTGTATGGCCTCTCGGAGCAGTACGACTGCACCATCAATGACGCGTTGATCATCTACGCAGAGCGCTCCAGTTTCGAGTTGCAGGTATTCGAAATCGAGTTCGACCCGGAGTTCTGGCACGACCGAGTACTCGAGTGGGCACGCACCGATACCGGCTATCGCTCACGTGAGGAACTCCCTCCCGCTACGCCAGAGTTCGACTGGGAGTGTCGGTACTGTTCGTATAAGCGCCGCTGTGGGAAAGAGAAGGCAGGCCACGAAGATGCACCACCTTCTGGATTACTTCCGTTGACGGACATCTACCCTCGGGAGCGTCTCGACGAGTATCTGCAGGCGTATCCAGAGGCACGTCTCACGCCGACGCTCGCAAATCGCTATCCCGACCTCGCTACTGAGAATGGCGTGTACCCCTGGACCTGTCCCGTCTGTGGTCACGAAGTCCCGTTCGATACAGTGGAGTGGGACGGGGACACCGAGGCAACACCCGTGTGTCCGTCCTGCGCCGAGAATCGGATTTTCTCGGCGCTCGCTGGACCGACACCCGAGTACCAGCACCAGCTACTCATGGAGGAACCAACCGATGAGCGAGCACGCCCCTGAGGACACATCCGGTTGTATTGGTGAGACTATCACCGAGCGCTGGTGTCCGGAATGTGCAGCGACCGACATCGACCGGACAGTCCCCGCAGTTGAGGCGGTCTGTACAGTCTGTGGAATCGTCATCACCGACCTCGCTGCAACGACCGTCGAACCGACACCTGAACCACCAGATGAGGACACAGCTGAACGCGCCGAGTGGACGGACGTCTATACGGTCTCGGATAGTACCGAACAGCGCCTCGCGGATGCGTTCACCTGTCTGGAGGCACTTGCAGACCACCTCAAGGCGAGTGTCGACCTCAAGCTGCGTGCTGCGCAGGTGTACTGTGATGCTGCCCTCGCCGACCTCGTTGACGGCCGATCCACAGAAACCGTCGTCGCGAGCACGCTCCTCATTGCAGGGCACGACCTCGGCGATGCATATCCATCGAGGTGGGTTGCTCGGGAACTCGGCCTGCGCGAGCGGACCCTCCAGCGAACCACCCGTGACCTCACTCGCACGCTGGACCTACAGGGTGCGTCTCCCCCGGCGGGGTATCTCTCGTTTCTCCGCCGCGAACTCCACCTCGACGCTACTACTGAACAGCAGGCACGAGGACTGCTGGAGCAGGTCGTAGCGGAGACCGCGATTGCGGGAAAGCATCCGGCGAGCGTTGCAGGCGCAGCACTCTATCTCAGTGCCGACGGTGCCGTCACACAGCGTGAGGTCGCTGACGCGGCCGGGGTCACCCAGGAGACGATCCGCGTTCGACTCCGTGAATTCCGGGAGGTACTCAAGACGTGACGGGCGATTCTGAGCACATACTGGCGCCACAGCGGATCGCATCCGATGAGTTGGGTGAAGCATCGGCGGCGGTCTACGCCCGCACCTCCTCAGCAAATCAACGCTTCGGGCACTCGATCGACGAACAGGTCAGAGCGTGTTGTGACCGATGCCGTCTCCTCGGGTGGGAGGTGACCCACGTCTTCCGTGACGAAGCGGTGAGTGGAACGGAGATCGACCGGCCGATGTTCCAGCAGATGTTGCATGCGGCCGAGGCGGGCCACTTCGACGTCCTCGTCTTTTGGAAGCTCGATCGCTTCTCGCGGAGCATCATGCACGCCGTCAAACTCGAACGGTCATTTCGAACGTGGGGTGTCGCCCTTCACAGCGCCACCGAGCATCTCGATACGACGACTGCCACAGGCCAATTCAACTTCCGCAACATCGCGAATGCCGCCGAGTTCGAACGCGAACTCATCAAACAGCGGACCGCGATGGGGATGAAGGCACTCGCCCTCGAGCACAAGTGGCCCAACTCACGTCCCCCATTTGGGTATGCGAAGCGAGCGGATGGCCGCCTCGAAATCGATCTCGAAGAGGCCCGATGGGTCCGGTGGATCTTCGAGACGTATCTCGAGTATAAGTCGATGGCCGATGTCGCTCACATGCTGAACGACCAGGATGTGCCAACGGGAACTAGCACGGCGTGGACCACGAATACGGTTCGAACAATCCTCACGAACGAGTTGTACGTCGGGCAGTACTCCGTCGCGGACGTCGAGGACGATGTCCCCGAGTATCGCCTGCTCGATGACGAACTATTCACCAAAGCTCAGCGCGTCCGGACACGCTTTAGGCGCACGAGCGGAGAGCGGCCGAAGATGCGCCAGCACCGCAAAGAAACGCTTGTGGAGGGAATACTCCAGCAATACGAGGAATATCTCGAGACCGGACGATCTGCGGCCGACTAGTACTGAGCTATTAGTTATCGATTGAGGTGTTCCACGAACCAATCGGTCGCTGGGGTGCTCGTCTCTTCGAACTTCTCGACGTATGCATCGAAGTGTCCACCATCGATGGTCACCAATCTCTTCGGTTCGTGCGCTTCCTCGTACGTTTCAAACGCTTTGTCAGCTACGGCCAACTGATCGTTTTCTGCTACGATCATGAGGAGAGGGGTGGGGCTTATCCGCTCGACATAATCGATGGGAGAGTATTCACCGAGCATCTCGACTGTTCTGAGCGTCACTTTGTTCTCCCAGTTCGGCGCACGCTCCTCTTCCGTCTCTGTAAACCACCGGTAGGAATCCTGCGTTGGGAGAGCAGCATCACCAAGGAGATCCTCCGACACAACTGGAACCATCTGTGGCTCTTCGCCGTTGAACCGCGCAAGCCGGTCCTGATCGAACTGCTCACGGAATCCATCCAGAATATCAGGCCGGACGAGTCGGCGAAGGTTATGGTACCCGTCTGTGAGCGGGACTTGCGAGACGATAGCGTCCACTCGATTGTCGAGTGCACCCACAGTCAGAGCGTGGCCCCCACTATAGCTCGAACCCCAGACACCGATGTGGTTTCCATCGACTTCGTCGCGGGTGAGCGCGTACGTAATCGCATGCCGATAGTCCCGTACCTGTTGCCACGGGTCGATTTCGTATCGTGGTTCTCCGTCACTCTCGCCGAAGTTCCGGTTGTCAAAAACAAGCGCCGCAAGCCCGTTATCGCTGAATTTCTCCGCGTATTTGTCAAGGTACATCTCCTTGACTGCCGAAAACCCATGTGCCATTACAACCGTTGGAACGGGCCCATCAGCGTTGTCTGGCGTGTAGAGCCATCCTCGGAGGACATCACCTTCCGCCTCGAACTCGATATCTTCTCGCATGTCATTTGTTATCCTACTGCGATTACAAATACCTGTGTTCTCTGAAAGGTTATATTCTCTCAACTAGCACTACTAAATTTTAATCTTATTCACGATAGTAGACTACAATTTGAAAGTATCTAAAACAATGACGTGGATAGATGGATGTTATCATTTAACATACGGCAGGCAAACGACTAGCTGGGATTTGAGATGCCTCGAGACATCAGCGGGAAAGTGACGGTGGTAACGGGCGCGAGTTCAGGGAACGGACGAGCTATTGCCAAAGCCTTCGGCGAAGAGGGCGCACCAGTCGTGGTCGCCGACGTCGTCGAGGATCCCAGAGAAGGCGGGTATGAAGATGAATCCGGTATGACGACCGCAGAAGTCATCCGAGAGAGAGGTGGCGAAGCGACGTTCGTCGAATGCGATGTAACTGACCGAGACCAGATACGAGCGGCAATCGAGACTGCCGTGGATGAGTTCGGCTCATTTGACGTGATGGTAAACAACGCGGGTATTTTCACTCGCCTCGTCCCAACGTGGGAGACCACCCAGGACGAATGGAACAAAACAATCGCCGTCAACCTGACTGGAGTCTGGAACGGGTGCAAAGAGAGCATCGATCAATTCCTTGAGGACGAAACGCAAGGGAATATCATCAATATCGCCTCGGGTGGTGGCATAGTCGGTCTGATCAATGAGCCAGCATACACCGCGTCCAAGGGAGGCGTGGTCCAGCTCACAAAAACGGTAGCGCTGGACTGTGCTGACCACAAAATCAACGTCAATGCTGTGGCGCCAGGGTGGATCTCGACCTCTATGACACGCGAATACTTCGAAGACGAGGGGATCCGAGAGGACCTCGAACAGAGCACGCCCTGGCCTCGATTGGGTCGCCCTGAAGACGTCGCCAATGCGTGTACCTTCTTGGCCGCCCCGGACTCTGAGTTCATCACTGGCAGCGTGTTAGCTGCTGATGGAGGATTTACCGCTCGCTAAGGGGAAAACCATCAGACCCCTCTAGTTTGGTTCAACAACCTCCGGTAGTTTCCGCTCCCGTAATCACGACTCACCGACTACACACGTCAGATTCGTCAAGATGAACATATACGGTGCATACGAGCAGTCTGTACTCGTCGCATTGCGCGACTGGACACAGTCGAGAACGATGATACGGGACGTCGGCCATCAGTAAAACGACCCCCAATCAGTAGGACTACAACACGAAGAATATTCTAGAGCATTCGTGTCCCCCGACCCAGACAGAAGACCGGAAGCAGTCGTCAAGCGACAGACAGAGGCATACAACGAGGGTGATATCGAGGCATTCACCGCGTGTTACGCCGAGGACGCTGTGATTGAGCGACTCGACGCCGAGGGGGTCGTTGCGAACGGAGACGATGAGATTCACGACCAATATCGCGAACTGTTCGAGATGCTCCCTGAACTCACATGCGGGGTGACCGATGAGTTCACTTTCGGAGAGTATGTCGCCTGCAAAGAGCGAGTTACGGGAACAGACGATCCTGTCGTTGCTCTTGCCGTCTATCTGGTTCGGGATGATGTAATTCAACACCTCTGGCTTGGTGGCGAACCCTAGTCGCATTCGTCGCCAAGTGTTACTCATATCATCGTCGCGTTAAGATTTCGAAACGAGCAAGCGGCTCTCAGTGCTTGCTCGGTACGTACTGTGAGTGTCGCTGAACGCTCATCCACAGTGGATTTCAACGGAGCCGTCGACGTCACGATTCGCGGGGTCTGCACCGTGTCGTCTACTGAGTACGCATCGCACACGGTCGAGGAAAAGGGTCCGAGTGTTGCCACTCACGAAAAGTGGCTCCCGTACGGTGTTCACAGACTAACGGTGGTCGTCGAAGCGGCTGGCCTTACTCGTCACGCATCTCCTCCAAGAACTGCTCAAGTTCCTTGGCTATTCCTTGGAGCGTGCGATAGTCAGGCCACTTCGATTGCCGGTCACACTCATTACACTGGTAGTTTTGAACCGAGATCTCTCCCGTTTGCTTTACCCCGTTTTTCACCAAGTCTACGCTACCACATGCGGGACAGTGAAGCTGCAAATTCGGGGCGACATTCACTAACCCGTCGATGCCAATCAGATCGACGAAGTCCGTTGGCTCTACCGTCTCGTTCGTCTGCGAGTAGGTCCTCGTCTTCGCCGCAATGACGTTCTGGACCCGTGTGTAGAGTTGTTCGTCGACGATCGCCAAATCCGCGTCGTCCACAACGACCTTCTTGTCGTCGACCCGACTGGAATCGACGTTCATCGTGGGCTTTCCGATGTAAACAGGGCGCTGGAGGAGGTTACTCACCTGCCCTCGGGTCGGTCGGATACCCCGATGCCCGTATTGTTCCGCCAAGTGGTCTGCCGTTCGTTGATAATTTTGGTGTTCGAGGAAGTGCTCGAACATATCTCGAACGACGTCGACCTGGTCCGGATCTGGTGTAATCCACGTTGGACTCGTATCGTCATCATCGCTCTCCGGGAGAGGGGACGAGTCCTCACTTCCGGAGTGGCCTTGACAGCTCATTGGTCATCCCCCTTCTCAGCTTGGTATCCAAGTGGCACTGTGTTGAACACCGACCACCAGTTTCGTTGATTTTCGAATTTGTGGATGACGGTCTTGAGAGAGTTCGTGACACGGGTTTCGGTCGATACGTGCGCTGACAACGACTTGAGCGTGGTTGTGATCAAGTCGTCAATACACTCCCCAATGTTCACCTCCTCTCGCTCCATATTGACTCTGATTCCCTCATTGTTGAGGAGATGGAGGAGATAGAGCGTTTCAGGAGCGTTGCGCCCTATCCGACTGACATCGTTAACGACCAACACGTCGAATTTGCCGCTTCTGGCTAGTTTGAGCACTCTACGAATGCCCGCTCTTCGGAAATCAGTTCCAGTTTCTCCGTCATCCACGATCTCAAAGACGACCTCGTAGCCTTGTTCTCTGGCGAGTTTACGCAGATTCTGGAGTTGCCTCTCGAGGCTTTCACCATCAGTCACCTGACGGAGCGTGGACACTCGCACATAAATGAGGGCGCGAAGTGGCCGATCCATCTCTTTTTTCTCTAGCAATTCTCCTAACTCCGTGACGGTGATCGAAGAGACCGACTCATCACCCACAGATTGATACTGGTTCGTTGCTGAGTCAGGTGTGTTGAGAGTGCGTCCGACAGGGGTATCCGAGTAGTCAGAGATCGCAGCCTGATGATCCACTGCGGAAGGCATCTGCGATGGCTCAGCAGACATCTGTACTCACCTCCCCTCGAACGACTTTCATGTATGACGGAGGGAGCGTTCGAGCCAATCCGCTCAAGGCCCTTTTTATGCCCTGTAAAGGCGATACGACTGCATGGATGATGAGAGCAGGGTACCCTCCACTCATCAAACCCTTATAAGGCAATCTTAGGTTCCTGGCACCATTCTGACGTCTTTTTTGTGACATCGTAACTGGAAACCAATCGCGCCCCGGTAAGTAGTTTCTGTTCGAGAAATCAGTATCCGAAAGAAATACAGAATATACATTCAGAGTTTTAATACAAACGGTAGTTGTCCAAACAGAACTGACCGTTTAAATTTAATATTCTTAGATATAGTGGCACTTAGTGCATCGCCTGAGATGTCCACTATCAAGCACTAGCGAGGGGATCGTGTGATTCCTTCTGGCAGTTCTGGAAGCGACCCCCCGACCGATTTATACTTCGAGTAGCGAACACATTCGTATCGATGATCACCGATGCTCGGGTGTTGCGTGCTGACTTCGTTCCGCGTGACGTCGAGCATCGCGACAGCGAGGTCGATGCACTCTCGGCAGTCTTAGAACCACTGGCGAGTGGTGAGCCGTCCGACCCGGCCATCCTGCTCGGTCCTTCTGGAGCAGGAAAGACGTGCATCTCGCAGTTCACGCTCGAACAACTGCGCCAGGCCGTCCTCGATATCGAAGTCCAGTACGTGAATTGCTGGCAGAACTACTCGGAGTATCGCGTGCTCTATCGCGTCCTCGAAGGGCTCGGCAAGACCATCGACATCCATCGCCAATCGACCCCTCGCGATGAATTGCTCGAGCGGCTTCGCCAGTACGACGGGCCGCCCTGTGTCGTAATCCTCGATGAAGCCGACCAGCTGGAGGACAAGCGAATGCTCTACCATCTGCACTCGCTGCCGCAGTTCACGCTCGTCCTCATCGCCAACGAAGAAGCCGAAATCTTCGCGAGCGCTGACGAACGCGTGACCAGCCGATTTGTGGGCGCCGAACGCATCCAGTTCGACCGGTATTCTGTCCCGGAGCTCATTGCCATCATGGACGCGCGTGTCCGGTGGGGCCTGCAACCCGACGTCGTTGGGGAGGGAACGCTCCGGACGATTGCGGACGTCGCTGCCGGCGATGCCCGAGCCGCGCTAAGTATCCTCCGGAACGCCGCTCGTCACGCCGACCAGAAGGGTGTCGAACGCATCACGCCAGACCTACTTGAAGCCGCCATCCCCGATGCCCGCCTCGAGGTCCGGCGCAAGAACGTCGACACGCTCACCCCCCACCAGCGCACCCTCTACGAACTCATCGAAGAGACAGGAACGATCGACCCCGCGGCCCTCTACGAGGAGTATCGCAGTCGCGTCGAGAACCCGAAAGCCGACCGCACCGTTCGAAATTACCTCCAGAAACTCGCTCGCTACAATCTGATTCGTATCGAGGGGACGAGTCGTGACCGGCGCTACTGTCGTGTCGAATACTGAGGACGGTGCAACCGGGAGGCTAATCGACCAGAGAGGAATCGACGATTCGCGTGAGGGACCACGTGCTTACTCGTCGGTCCCACGAGCGAGTGCCTCGTACTGCTCAACGATGTCCTCGGCACACGAGGAACAACAGACGTGATAGGTATCTCCGGATTCGACTTCGACGGTCTCTCCGTCATCTGCGATTGGTTTCCCACAAATCGGACACTCGAGATCCAGGTCGCCAGTCCCGAGTTGTGGTTGCCACGCCGACTCCATTACGGATTCAATGTGGTAGTTCCGCACTTGGTCGTCGGTCAGTACGTCGGTGACTAGTTCTTGCACCTCCGCGGGGGAGAGAAGCACTTTCGCGATGACCGTCGACGCAGCCGTGTGGAACACGTGTTCGACGTCGTCGGCATCCCGCAGCGTTGTGAAGACGTCTCCGGCGTGACCGAGACGCGCCTCAACCGTGAGGAGACATGCGTCGTCGTCGGCAAACTGCGTCCGGTCGACCTGGACGGTGAAGCGCTCGATGACGCCGAGGTCCTCCAAGCGCTCGACCCGATTCGAGATGGTCGGGGCAGAGCGCCCGACATCGTCTGCGATGTCGCGGAACGACCGTCGGCCGTCTGCTAGCAGGAGTTCGAGGATTCGCTGATCAATGGTATCGAATTGTGTCATCGTGATTACTCCGCTGCACTCTCGCCCATCTTGGCTGGGTTGCTCATCCCCTCTTTCACGCCGTAGCGAACGAGAAGGACGTTAATCGGCCACGCGACGAGGAACCCGATAGAGAGCGAGAACGCGAGTGCCGACCAGAACAGGAGTTCTCCCATGTGTGCATCGGCGGCCAGTAAGAGGTCGGTCCCGATGGCGAAGACTTCCATAATCGTAATCGAAGGAGTCTCACTCAGGAAGGCGTCCCAAGTTGCCTTGACGAAGCCGACGCCATCCTGCATCAGCGGACCGATGGTCAGGCCGTAGCCGAAGAGGTAGGCGAACCCAAAGGTGACGGCCGCGACCCATCCGACGCTGAGCGCGAGCACCCCCTGCGCGAGCGTGATCCCGACGACTTCACCGGCACCACATCCCGAGTAGCAGTGGCTCGTCGAGCGAAAGCCCCGACGCCACAGCGAGTCGTGGGCGATTTGCGTGCGTCCGGTGTACCAGTAGACGCCCAATCCGAACGGGCCTGAGTACAGCACGACCAGTGTCCAGACGGCCTTCATCATGGAACCCAACTGCGGATTGTTCTGCCGGAGGTCCCACCACAGGACACCGAGACAGACGAAGACGAGCAGTGCCCACCCCCCGACTAACAGTGGGTTAGAGAGGAGCGGTACGAGGACCTCCCGGGCCGGCTCGAATGCCCGCTCGATTCGTGTCGTGAGTTCTGCAACGCCTCCCGACGATTGCATCGTCGTGAGTACAGCGATGTCAAGCGCGTCAACCATTGCTCGTCTATGCGGTTCTCACGGCTCGTTTAACCGGTTTATCCCTCCGCTTCGAAAGTCGATCAGTGGCCAGCGAACGGCATCCGTCGACAGATCGAACGCCACGAGCGGAATCTTCCACAGAGCGGTGGTTTCGAAACCGTAGCAGCGTCGGTATGCAATTTACAGACAGCGGGTCGTTCCGAAGGGCATGACCAGTTCGTAAACGATGACAGTGGCTGACGAGCGTCTAGTGGATTCGGATGAATAGCCAGGGGCTCAGAACTCGCTACCCTAGCGGTGACATGGTCTGATCGAGTTTTAGTTCGTAAGCGAAAAATCGCTTGAAATAGCCGCCCGTCGGTATACCCGCAATGGTGTTACAAGAACTCGATCACCTCGACGAGAACACGCAGAACTGCATCGACGACTGTTTCGCGGCCGTTCAAGCCTGTGAGTGGTGTGCCGACGAGTGTGCCGGACACGGTGAGGAGATGGCGGAGTGCATTCGCCTCTGCCGTGACGTCGCAGATATCGCTGCCCTCTGTGCCCGGACGTGCCTTCGACAGTCGGAGTACAACCACGGCATCGCTGAGGCCTGCGCGGGCGCGTGCGAAGCGTGCGCGGAGGAATGCGAACAGCACGACCACGACCACTGCCAGACCTGTGCCGAGGTCCTTCGTGAGTGCGCGGAGAGCTGTCGGAGCATGATGGCCTGAATCGGTCAGGAACCTTACCGGCGGACGAGACGAGGTGCTCCGTACGCGAACGATCGCTCAGGGGTGTACGCCCTTCAATATGACCGAAACCATCGAAGCACCTCGCACGTGGAGTATGCGGATGGCGCTCAGGGGCTACGTCGTTCAGTGATGATGGTCGTTTGCTCTCGCACTGTCGCTTGCGATGGAGGATACGGAGAGGAACTCGGACGGGTCGGTTTCGAAGGCTCGTTTACAGTGGGTAGAGCAGAAGTAGAACGTCTCCCCGCGATGCGTCACCTGGGGAGCGTCGTCGTCAGTCCGCATCCCACAGACTGGGTCACGATATCGGCCGGGCGCTCCGAGCCCACGCCAGTAGGCGTACAAGAGGACACCGGAAAGGGCGAACGCGATCACGTTCAGGTAGAACGTATAGTTGATTGTGAAGTACGTCTGTTCGGAGGCGGTCTCGCCCCCAGCGAGGTCCGGGACGATTCCAAGAGCGCTGAACAATTCCTCCATGAGAAAGCCTGTGAAGGCCATCGTGACGAAGAACACACCGAGGATGTACAACATCACCTTCCAGCCGTAGTACTTGCGGTAGACGTTCAGAACGGGAATCGTGATGAGGTCAGCGTAGACGAACGCGATGACCCCTGCGAAACTAACTCCCCCACCCCATAGCGCGACGGCGAACGGGACGTTGCCGATACTCCCGACGAAACTGATGACCGCGATTGTGACGCCCATAACTGCGTTCTCGGCGCTCGCGATGACGCCGTCTCCTCGGATGAAGAGGGCATTCCAGACCCACTGCGGGACGAACACGATGACGAACCCCGAAATTAGGAATCCCGCGACAACGTCCTTCCAGATCATTGCCCACTCCTTGCGGTACTGGTTTCCGAGTTTGTACCAGCCGCCCCACGAGAGGAGTTCGTCACGCCACCCGCCGCTACTGGCTGCCTCCTGCTGGTAGGTCTCCAGACAGCCCTTCGAGCAGAACTTCAGGGTCTCACCTCCATCGGTCGCGATCGAGTACTGGTCGTTCCCTTCCATTCCGCAGGTCGGGTCTTCCGTCACGCCCTGCTCGTCGTCACGCTGGGTCAGTTCCGCTCGGACCTGCTCGAAGAGGTTCTCGGGAAGCGTGACGTGGACGATGAGCGCCATCACGGTGATGAGTACGAGTCCGCCGAGGAGCTCTGCGACGAGGAACTCCCAGCCCAGAAGGATCAATATCATGAGTCCGAGTTCGACGATGAGGTTCGTCGAGGCGAACATGAACGCGAGGACGTTCACGACGTGCGCACCCTTCTTGAACAGGCCTTTTCCGATCGCGACAGCGCCGAAGCTACAGCCGCTGCTCGCAGCACCGAACACCGTCGCCTTAGTGAGTCCACCCAGGCTTTCCTCCCCGAGGAGTCGCGCCATCCGCTCCTTGGAGACATAGACCTGCACGAGGCTCGTGATGGTGAGTCCCATAATAATCGCCCACGAAGCCGTCCAGAGGAATCCCCCGCCGATTCGTATCGCCTCGAGAACCCCATCGATTACTGTGGTTTGCATAGTGTTACCTACTAACCCGCAATTTTTGCCAGTGTCTCTTACGAAGCCAGCGTGGTCCTCGCTGTGAACCTCACCTTCGAAAGGTCGGGCAGTGAACGAAACACGCGATGGGAAAGGGGTCCCGCGAGGTACCCCGAGGAGGGACCACCAGCAGGGTGGTCGTCGAACGAACGTCGCGCGAGCACTGGCGAAAATGCGCGGGAGCCACCTGCCGGAGGGAGTAGTCACCGTGTCTGAGAGTCAGGGCAGAATCGAGGGGCCGATTCCCCAAGCGGCCCCCGTCGAGACCGGGCGCTCCCCGTCCTCGACAAGCGTCGCGACTGCAGCGAGATGGTCAGCTTCGAACGCATGTCTCATACCGAAGGCCCCGCCGACGAGAAGCGCACCTTCGAGCATGCGTGCTCTCGCTTCGAGAGCGGCAAATAACTGGTGTGCTCTGTCACGACACCGCGATACGACCATCCGCACCGTAACACTCAGCACCATCGTGGTCGTGGGTGGCGAGAGACGAGCATATGGCAGCGACACCCGTCTCTCTCGCGCTCGGTCTCCTCCTTCTGGCTATCGTCGTCGTGGATCTGCTGTGGACGGCGCTGTGGGTGGAAGGGGGAGCCGGCCCGCTCACGTCCCGACTGATGGCGTGGATGTGGCGGGCACTCAGACGAGTTGGAAGGGACGACGACCGATTCCTCTCGCTTGCGGGGCCGCTCGTCCTCGTGACCGGCCTCACGGTGTGGCTCCTGTTGCTCTGGGTCGGGTGGACGCTCGTCTTCGCCACGTCGGACGCCGTCCTGGTCGACACCGTCGACGGAGGCGCAATCTCGTGGACCGACCGCCTCTACTTCACCGGGTACACGATGTTCACCCTCGGGAACGGCGACCTCGTCCCGCGGGAGGGCGTCTGGCAACTCGCGACCGTCCTCGTCACAGCCAGCGGAATGCTCCTCGTCACGCTCAGCGTCACGTACGTGCTCTCAGTTCTGGACGCGGTCACCCAGAAGCGCGCGTTCGCCGGCGGCGTGAGTGGGCTCGGACAGCGAGGCGACGAACTCGTCGTGACGGCGTGGGACGGACAGACGTTCCAAGGACTCGACCTGCAACTGAGCGCGTACACGACGCAACTGAACACGCTCACAGCGAATCACAAGGCGTACCCCATCCTTCACTACTTCTACAGCGCGCAGACCGAGCAGGCTCCGGTCACGAGTATCGCCGTCCTCGACGATGCACTCACCCTCCTGAAGTACGGCGTGCCCGAGGACGACCGGCCCAGTGACGCCATCGTCGAGAACGCGTGGTCGAGCGTCGAGGGGTACCTCGAGACGCTCCATGGGGCGTTCATCCGACCCGCGAACCGGCTGCCACCGGACCCGGACATCGCCTCACTCCGCGCCGCGGGCGTTCCAACGGTCCCCGACCGCGAGTTCGAGGCAGCGCTCGACGAGTTAGACGACCGACGGCGGACCGTCCTGGGGCTCGTCGAGTCCGACGCGCGGCGATGGCCGACTCGGGACACCCGATAACTCAGGTCGATAGCCGGTCACGAGAGAGCGAGCGTCTCGTATGACTGTGGACGCACCTCGGCGAGCCGAGCCGAGTCCATACTGCCTTCGCCAGCGATATCGTACGACTCGTCACGCGGAGGGCGTATGTGCAACGACAGCGAGCACTCAGAGAGAGGACGTAGTTCCGGCTGGCAGCCGAATTAGGGGCATCATGACGCGACCGAGAAGCGTCATAGAGAGGGCGATAAAGAGCGAAAGCGGACACGGGTAGAGCAGTTACCACTCGAAGAAGCCGAAAACAATCCAGAGAGGACGCGATTAGTCGAAGCGGGCGAGACGGAGGGTACACACGGTCACGAGAACCCACGAGAACCGAAACAACGACGGCGGCCATGGTGCGGGGGGATGTACGCCGGCCACGAACAGCGGTTCTGCCAGCGCTTTTTCGTCTCAACCCTGCTGTCGAATCTCTCGACCTCGCGGTACCGAACCTACCAATGGCCCCCACATCGAGAGAGGTTCGCCTGCCGATTGACGAGACGTTCGACCATGAGTCTCGTTCTATTCGAAGTACTGGATGACGCGCGCCATCCCCGCTTCGAGGTGATACAGGTTGTGACAGTGAAACAGCCAGTCGCCGGGGTTGTCGGCGACGAAGTCGAACGTGACCTGCCCCCTGTGTCCCGGGACGACAACGGTGTCCTTGACTGCCTCATCCACCTGAAAGAAGTGGCCGTGCAGGTGCATCGGGTGGACGACGGGACTGCGGTTCGTCATCCTGACCCGGACGTGCTCGCCTTCTCGGACCTCGAGTGGATCTGCGTCTGGATACGCCTGTCCGTCGATGACCCATTCGTTCGACCGCCCGCCGGCCGAGAGCGTCAAATCGAAGGTCCGGTCAGGGTTGCCGTCGACATCGTCGAGTGGCGACACCGCGACGAGGTCGCCGTACGATAGCTGTCGTCCATCGCCCGAGGGAGCCGTCGGTGACGCCCCCGACGCACCCTCGTACGCGAGAATCGCTCGTGCGGGAGATTCGTCGCCGTCGACGGCGGCGGCGCGGACCTCCCACGTTCCTGGCTCGTCCGCGTCGATAATCGCGTCGTAGCGCTCGCCGGACCCGAAGGCGAACGAGTCGACCGTCACCGGGTCGACCGGACGGCCGTCGGCGTGCGTGACGGTCAGCGGGTGCCCAGCAACCCGCACTCGAAAGAGCGTCGCGGCACTCGCATTGATGAACCGGAAGCGAACGCGCTCTCCCTCTTGCACCTCGAACGTCCGTGGGTCGGTCGGTAATCGGCCGTTGATGAGGAGGCCGGCGTAGGGCGGCCGTCTGTCGGTCATCATCCCACCGCTCATTCGGTCGCCGTCGTTCATCCCGCCACCACCCATTCCTCCCCCGCCCATGCCGCCTCCTCCCATCCCACCACGTCCCCTGTTACCGTCGGTGGCGTTACCCGAGAGCGGTTCGGGTGTCCCCTCGAGGTAGTCGTCGACGACCACGGTGTATTCACGGTCGTACGCGACGTGTGGGTCGGACTCCTCGATAACGAGCGGAGCGAGGAGTCCGCGGTCGAGCTGGAGTCCGACGTGACTGTGGAAGAAGTACGTACCCGCAGGCTCCGCCCGGAATTTGTAGGTGAACGACTCGGTCGAGGCGACCGGCTCCTGGGTGACGTCCGGAACGCCGTCCATCCCGTTTGGGACGGGGATGCCATGCCAGTGGATCGTCGTCGCCTCGGGGAGGTCGTTTGTCACCGCCGCCTCGAAGACGTCCCCTTCGGACAGGCGGAGTTCGGGGCCGGGGAACGTACCATTGTAGAGCCACGTCTCGCTGGGAGTATCACTTCCTGGTTCGACCGTCCCCGGCGCGGCGCGGAGTGTCGCGGTCGCGTCGGCTGGCCCTTCTGGGGCCGAACGTGGGGTCACGGCCGAGCCGTCACTTTCCGCCGTCGACCGGTCGAACTGGGTACACCCCGCGAGTGTCCCGAGACTCCCCACACCGAGTGCCTGGAGGAAGCGCCGCCGCGAGGTCGGCGGCTGGACGGTCATAGCGACTCGAGAACTCGCTCGAACCGTTCGGCGACGTCGGTGGCAATAAAGTCAAGATTGTGGTTTCCGGTGACGCCGATGAGTGCCGACGGGTCGACCGCGCTCACCGTGACCGTTCCGTCGTCGGTCTCGTAGACGACGACGTTACACGGGAGGAGCGTCCCCAACGCTAGCTCCTCTTCGAGCCCCTCGAAGGCGAGTTCCGGGTTACAGGCGCCGAGGATGCGATACTGGCGGAACTCCTCGTCGAGTTTCTCCGCGAACGTCGCTTGCACGTCGATGTCGCACAGCACGCCGAACCCCTCCTCTTTCAGCGCAGAGATCGTTCGCTCAATTATTTCGTCGAACGGTTCATCGATACGCTTCTGCAATGTGTAGCTCATATCACACACTACTCTGTAGGCACTCATGAGCGTTTCGAGCGTAATTTCGAGACGAGGGACTCCACTAACAGACGCAGACATATCTAGCTATTCTGAACTCTACGCCATCTAAATTCCTTTTTTCGGAATTCACGTACCTGTAATCCATCACACAGTGGAGGACGTGACGCTAGCCTATTCGGGGTGTGGTTTATCTTTGCTCGTGTGCAATACTTACAATAGAGAGCACATGTCTACACAACAGCAACGCGACTCGCTCCTGTGGGTCATTCTGGTCGGGGTCGCACTCATCGTCGTCGTGCCGATTCTCCTCATGGTGTTTATGACACCGATGATGGGGATGATGGGCTGGTGGGGGTATCAGGGAGCCATGCCTCCACAGTGGAGCATCGGTCTGCCACTCCTCGTCCTGCTCGTCCTTCTCACGGTCGGGTACGTGATTTACCGGGGCATCACCGGCGGGGACCAGTCCGGACGCGACCCCGCACTCGAGGAACTGCGGTCGGCGTACGCCCGGGGGGACCTGACCGACGAAGAGTTCGAAACCCGACGCCAACGGCTTCGGAGAGACCGCGAATAGCAGTGGGTTAGCGGACAACGAATCGGGTACGGTGGTGGACCCGTTTTCGCGAGAGTCACGACCGCAGAGCAGAGATATCCGTAAGCTGACAGCCGTCCTCCGACAGGTATGGCTGGCAGTCACCACGACCACGACGACGGCTCGACGCGAACCGACAGACACAGACACGACCGAACGGGGACGGACGAGACGCACCACGCACTCCCGAGCGGGGTGACGGTCGCCGCGAACGGGCTTCACCTCGACCCCGCGGACACGAGACTCGACTCCGGTGTCACGCATCGCTGGACGTACCGTATCCGCGACGACTCGGGAGCGGTCGTCACCGAGTTCGAGGAGGCACACGACCAGTTAGCGCACCTGATCCTCGTCCGCCGGGACCTCGCTCACTTCCAGCACCTCCATCCCACACTCGGTGCAGACGGTACCTGGACGACGACGTTTACCCTCCCCGAACCGGGAACGTATCGAGCGTTCGTCGACGTCGTCGTCGATGCTCAGTCGACGACCCTCGGCGTCGACATACTCACCTCGGGGGCCGCCGACTACGAAACCCATCCGGAGCCGACGCGAACGAAGACCGTCGAAGGCTATACTGTCACGATGACGCCAGAGCACGTGACGCATGGGACAGACACACCCCTCGAATTCGAAATCCGTGGTGATGGTGGTGTCGCCCATCTCGACCCGTATCTCGGTGCGCTGGGTCACCTCGTTGCACTGCGAGATGGCGACCTCGCCTATCTCCACGTTCATCCCGAGAAGACCGACCCCAAAGGCGGTGTCATTCGGTTCATCGTCCAGTTCCCGACTCCCGGTCGGTACCGCCTCTTCCTCCAGGCGAAACCGCACGGCGAACTCATTACGACGTGGTTCGACGTCCGAATCGACCATCGACCGGAGTAACGTCGTAAACCGTGCCCGACCGCTCGCTCATAAGGACGACTAGCACGTAGATCAAGTCGTCTGTACGCATCCACAGAGAGCGACGCACGGACAGTAGTCGGCTACGCGGGAGGATCTGTCAGAGGAAGGTGGAACACCGCGCCCTATTGCTGAAATCACAGCTGAGAACATAGACCTCCGATGCACCCGTTTCAGACACTCGATACCACGCGAGAGATTATTCGTTGACCTGCGAGGACAGGAGTAATGGACGAGAGAGGCCAGAATTCAACTGTTCTCGGAAACGGGAACCGATGGAGCCTCTGACAGCCGGCGGCAAAAAATCGCTAGCACTACACATAATAATTGTCACTTCGAGCGATTGTTTCGGGTTCGATATATCGATGATAGTCACGATGAAATCAGTGTATACCGTGTTTATATTGGACTAGTCGTGTCTAGTGCTGCAGTTTCTTTCACGCCGGTTCACGGTGACGTAGCTGTTAGACGTGTGCCGCGTGTGTAGCGCGGCGGTTCCTACCAGATTGGGTGTATATCGTCTATCAGCCCGCTGCATACAGAGGGTGTAGTCAGCAGGACACTATCCCCACGAGGCATCTCTGGGTCAACCAGTTGGCCGGGGGTCAGCCGACGGCGACACCTCGGGGAGGCTTGGAATTTCGAGGTCAGCTCGTCGAAGGAACTGCGCATTGATGGCAACGATGACCGTACTCAGCGACATCAGCAGTGCGCCCACTGCCGGCGAGAGAAGAATCCCAATTGGAGCTAGAACACCCGCAGCTAGCGGAATTGCGAAGACGTTGTAGCCGGCCGCCCACACGATGTTCTCCTGCATCTTCCGGTAGCTCGCCTTGCTCAGCTTCACAAGTCGGACCACGTCCATTGGGTTGTTCTGGACGAGGATCACGTCGGCCGACTGAACGGCAACATCAGTACCACTTCCGATGGCGATTCCGACGTCGGCTCGCGTCAATGCTGGTGCGTCGTTCACGCCGTCGCCAACCATCCCGACGAGCTTACCCTGATCTTGGAGCTCCCGGACCTTCGTGTCCTTGTCCTCGGGGAGCACCTCCGCAAATACCGTGTCGATACCGAGTTCGTTGGCGACAGCGTTGGCAACGTCCTGAGAGTCTCCAGTCAGCATCGCCACCTCGATACCGAGGTCGTGTAGGGCATCAACGACGAGATAGCTCTCGTCGCGAATCACGTCGGCCATTGCGAAGGCAGCGATCAACTCGCCTCCACGGACAAGGTACACGACTGTCTGAGCGTTCTCTCCGGCCTCGTCAGCGAAGTTCTGGAGATGATCGGGAACTTCACTCTCGAGTTGGGTCAGCAGGTTCGGCCCACCGACGTACACCTCGTTTCCGTCGACGTTCGCTCGAACACCTCGACCCTTGATCGCCTCGAAACCGGTCGCGTCAGGGGTAGTGAAGTCTCGCTCCTCGGCTGCCTCGCGGATAGCCCGCGCAATCATATGCTCAGAGTCGCTCTCAACCCCGGCGGCGAGTGCGAGTGCATCGTCTTCAGCGACGCCGTCGACGGTCGCGATGTCGACAACGCCATGTTCACCCTCGGTGAGCGTCCCCGTCTTGTCGAAGATGATGGCGTCCAGATTGCGTGCGTCCTCCATCGCGATTCGGTCGCGGACCAGCATTCCGTTGCGAGCCGCCAACGACGTGTTGATGGCGACGACCAGCGGGATTGCGAGTCCGAGTGCGTGCGGGCAGGCGATGACAAGCACCGTGACGATACGTTCGATGACTGTGGCGTCGAACGACACCGCGATGGTCCACGCGATTGCCGTCACTCCTGCCGCTGCCACGGCAACGTAGAACAGCCATCCCGCCGCCCGGTCAGCTAACACCTGCGTCTTGGACTTGCTCTGTTGGGCCTCATCAACTAAACGCATGATCCCGGCGAGCGTCGTCTCCTCACCTGTCGCGTCGATTCGGACGCGAAGGCTGCCGTCGCTGTTGACGGTCCCACCGATGACCTCGTCGCCAGGTTCCTTCGAGACGGGCTTGGATTCGCCGGTGATCATCGCCTCGTTCACGTCGGAGTCGCCTTCCTCAACGATGCCGTCTGCGGGGACGCTTGCGCCCGGCCGAACGAGCACAAGGTCGCCCTCCAGAAGGTCGCTGACGGGAACCTCCTCGGTGTCACCGTCGTCAGTGATTCGTTCCGCGGTGTCCGGCATCAGCTTCGCCAGTTCGTCGAGCGCACTGGAGGCACGACGAACCGACCGCATCTCGATCCAGTGGCCCAGCAGCATGATATCAATCAGCGTGACAAGTTCCCAGAAAAACGCCGACTGCGTCGGGAAGACCACGCTCGCGAGGCTGTAGACGAAGGCGACGGAGATCGCCATCGAGATAAGCGTCATCATCCCCGGGGATCGGTCCCGCACCTCCGGGACGGCCATCTGGAGGAACGGTACGCCACCGTAGGCAAACACGATTATCGCGAAGACGGGATTAATCCATTCGCTGCCGGGAAACGCCGGAACCGAGAACCCGAGCCACATCTGGAGCATCTCGCTGTACAGCAGGACGGGAATCGACAGCAGTGTCGAGATGAAAAAGCGCCGTCGGAACATCTGCTCGTGGCCTTCGTGCATCCCACCGTGGTCGCCATGGCCGTTATCCTCACCGTGGTCTCCATGGTCGACGTGTGCTCTCCCATGCCCACCCTCAGAAGTGGTTTCATGGTCAGCATGCCCCGATACTTGTGCTTCTTCTTCGACCAGCTCTTGCTCCACGTGAGGCTGCTCGTAATCTATGTTCTGGCGAGTTGAACGGCTAGCAGATTGATCCTGTTCCGGCTCTGAAGGGGTCCCATTGCCGCCTCCGTTCTCGTCTTGAGTATGTTCGTCGTGATTTGTCATTTGATGTCCCCGTATGGTGGTGCAGTTTCATTTGAAACCGAGCCCGCGGTTCCGGATCTCTGACCTAGCCACACATACGGGATCCATATTCTTGCCACCTTTGCCTAGCAGATATAGGCAAGCAGCCAATCGGACCTTCCGAAGTTAGGAAAACCGGTATTTGGATGCGCGATTTAATTATCCCCATGCGTACCTTAGACGAGACTGACTTCGAAATCCTTCGGCTCCTAACCGAAGATGCACGCCGACCCTACCGTGAAATGGCTGACGCCGTCAATCTCAGCTCACCATCGGTATCTGACCGCGTCAGTCGTCTACAGGACATGGGAATTATCCGCCGGTTCACGCTCGACCTCGACCGCTCAAAACTCCGTGGCGGTGTTCCCGTTCTCGTGGAACTCGCAGTTCAACCCGATATTGTCGAAGACATCCGGGATACCCTTGCACTGGCAGATGGCGTCGAGCACGTGTTCACCGCCTCTGACCCTCGCGTATTCTTCCAGTCGCGCCTCCCGAACGCAGATGTTCGGACGTTCCTAGTGGACACGTTCGATAAGGGGCAGTGGGAAGCGATTACCGATTACGAGGTCGTCGTTCTCACGAGTGCTGACTGGACGCCCCAGATTAGTGGAACTGACCTTGCAGTTACCTGTGCCCAGTGTAGCAACCCCGTGAGTGAGGACGGTCATACGCTCGAACTTGACGGTAGTCTATACTATCTCTGTTGTCCCTCCTGTCTGGAGCAGTTCCAATCACGGTACGAGCAGTTCAGCGCGAACGCCTGAGAGAGTCAGATAATTCGGTTGTCTTGTAACCCTGGTCTCATGGGAGTAATTGAGCCCGGCGTTCCTACACTGGTCAGTTTGCCGCTTAGTATGAAAAATGACGACGCTACGACTCATAGAGACCGAAAGCGAACATAGCGTGTTTAGCCGTCAGACGTCCCCTCCAATATCAGTCGAGAAATTGTTCTAACGCTGCCCGATACGCCTCAGGCCGGTCCTGCATCACCCAGTGGTAGGCGTTGTTGAGGTACTCTTTCTCCGCATCCGGGAGGTCCGAAGCGAGTCTGTCGGCCCACTCCGTGGAGACGAGGATGTCGTCACCACCCCATAGTAACAGGGTTGGGACATCGATATCGGAAATCAGGTGAGAGACTTCGAGCGTGTGGTTGCTGTTGGTCGAGACGGCGTTGCGTGCAAACGCCTGTAGGTCGCGGTCCCGTTCGAGGAAGGGGGCTTTCATCCCCGCAACGAACGTCTCGTCCTCGTCGCCGTAGGTTCCCTCGCCGAAGACGAACTGGAACTTCTCGTCGACGTCCTCTGCGGTCCACTCGCGAGCCTCATCTGGTTGGCCTTGGCCGTGGATGAACCTCACTGGCCAATTGTCGTAGCAGGCGCTGTTCGAGAGGACGAGCTTCTCGACGCGTTCCGGGCTGTGGGCCGCCAGCCTGAGGGCCGTACCCCCACCGATGTCGTGGGCGACGATCTGAACCGAGTCGTAGCCGAGTTCGTCAAGGAAGCCTTCAAGGAGCTCCTCTTGGGTACGAATCGAGCGGTCATATCCTCCTTCGCCGAGGTGGTCTGTGTATCCATACCCAGCAAGGTCAGGAACCACTGCGTGATTGGCGGCTGTGTACACGTCTCTGAAGAGATACCCCCATGTTGGAATCCCATGGATGAAGAGGGTCACTGAGTCGCCTGCCCCTTCCTCACGGTAGGCGACGTCGAACTCGTGAAAACTGGTCTCGACCCGGACCGACTCTTGCTCTGTTACCCAGTCTGTGTGGATCATACGATTCGGAGTGGTCTACGATAGGTGATAACTATATTTTTTCCAGATGACACGCAACATTTTAACCCGTAGAATCTGTTTGATCGTGGGCGAATGGCGGAGAGGTCATATGATCTATAAATTGGCGATAGTCAGTGTTCTCTACACATTCCTACCATCTTTGAATCACTGCCTTCGTTCTGGCAAGAGATTTGGCAACCAGATTCACTTCGGTGTGTGCGACGACCCGGGGTCTCTGAAATCGCCACATTCGCCGTGATATGGTGCATCTGGCACGCACCCGGTTCGCGCTATACCACGCCGCAGTGATTCAGGAGGTATGCGACCCGACCAGACCCACCAGACGGAGGACGTCACGCCCGCGTTGCCAACGCTCCAGTCAGGCATCTCTCTCCTCGAGGCTCCCGATGCTTCGCGCCGGCAGACCGCACGCGTCATCCAGGCGCTCGTCGTCGACCACCTCCTGCTCAATCGAGGGCGTATCGAGTGGGTGGACGTCGGCGGGTGTGCCTCGACGCACCCCCTCGCCAGCCTCGTCCCGAGCGAACGCTCTCTCGAGCGGATTAATGTCGCCCGGGCGTTCACACCACACCAGCACGCCTCGCTCATCGACGAACTCGCCGAGCGCGTCACGGCACAGACGACGCTCGTGGTCTGTCCAGCGGTCGACCGCTTCTACCGCGAGAGCGAGTGTCAAGATGATGAAGGCCAGCGGCTCTTGCTTCGTGCGGTCGCCCAGCTCTCGACGATTGCTCGGACGCACGACGTCCCGGTACTCGTAACCCGGACCACAGCCGACGAATTCGCGGCGCCAATCGAGCGAGCCGCCAGTGAGTGCCTCAAGTACGAAGAGACACAGTATGGACCTCGATTCACGGGGAACGCGTTCGAGACACTTGTCTATCCCGTCGGTCGAGGGCAGGTCCAGACGACCCTCGCGTTCTGGCAACAAGTGCTCGCCGATCGTCAGGCACTATACACGCACTCGAACCAAGTCGCACCGGTCGTGGGGTAACGGATGGGCCGCACCAACCCCACCTTTCGCGATCAGCTCCGGGCGTTCGAAGCCCGCTGGCAGCCCTATCGACGCACACTCCGTCGACGTGACCAGCCCCATTTCGATCGGCTCATCGACCAGGCCGCTGCGCACGCCGATGCTGCAGGCGTGGTGAACCAACGGGACCCCTACCAGCCGATTCTCCTCTCGATCGCCCTCGAACAGGAACGGCGTCTTACCACTCTGGAGGAGCGGATCGACGACGTCGACCAACCGGAGGACGATGCCGTTCAAAATTGACTACCTCGACGAGGGAGTCCTCGAGTGGGAGCTCACCACTGACGGAGCGGTCGCCAAGCACAACCCGCACTTCACCCCGTCGCTGTACGCGAGCACACCTCCTGGGACATCTGACGAGACCGCGCTGCTCAAATTAGACGACAGGGTTGAATCCCTACCACAGGTCACCGGAACGCGACTGACGATGAAACGACCAGGGTTCAGATACGGCGAGCAGCCCGTCCTGCACATCGCCGTCACCGACCTGGAGGCCGTCGAGGAGGTGGCGTGGTTCGTCGCCCGGCAGGGCCCCCCCGGTGACTACCGCCTGTTCAACGTCGACTTCTCACGGGAATTTCGCTACTGTCTCGAGCGAAATGTGAGCGCTCTCCCTTGTCGGAGGCCGACGACGCTCTCGCTCTCCATCCCCCAGCGACAGATCGCTGCTGGCGAGCTCGAGTGCCTCACGATCGACGGCGAAGAGTACACCGGCAGCCCACTGGAGCTCCTCACGACCGTCGAAGAGCACGTCCAGACGGTCGACCCCGACATGCTAGTGGTCAACACCGGGGACGTCGTCCCGACGCTTTTCGACACCGCAGAGGGGTACGACCAGCCGTTCTGCCTCGGACGGCGTCCTGGGTATCAACGACTCGCCGGGCGGTCGACATACGAAAGCTATGGGCGGGTTGGTCACTCACCAGCGCGCTACAACATTCCGGGGAGAGTAATCCTCGACGAGTCCAACGCCTTCGTCTGGCACGAAGCCGGCCTCGACGGGTGTCTCGACCTCGTCGAACGGTCGGGGAAGCCGCTGCAAGAACTCGGTTGGGCGTCGATCGGCAACGTCCTGACCGCCATTCAGATCCGCGAGGCGACTCGGCGCAACGTCCTGGTTCAGTGGAAGGCGTGGCGACCGGAACGCTTCAAGACGATGCGCCAGCTCCACGCCGCCGACCGTGGGGGGGTGACGCTCTCGCCTGCTGTGGGCCTCCATGCCGACGTTCACGAACTCGATTTTGCCTCCCTGTACCCGAACATCATCTGCACGCGCAACCTCTCGCCCGAGACCGTCCGCTGTGACTGCCACCCGGACCGCGTCGACCTGGAGGACCTCGGCTACTCAGTGTGTGATACCGAGGGTTACCTGCCAGATGTCCTCCAGCCGCTCATTGACGACCGGGCGGCGATTAAGGAACGGATTGCCGAGACAGACGACCCCGCAGAGCGCGCGACGCTGGAAGGCCGCTCGGCGGCCATCAAGTGGATACTCGTCTCGTGTTTCGGCTATCAGGGGTTCTCGAACGCGAAGTTCGGCCGCATCGAAGTCCACGAGGCGATCAACGCCATCGCTCGCGATATCCTGCTGGACGCGAAGACCACACTCGAAACAGCCGGTTGGCGCGTCCTGCACGGGATCGTCGATTCGCTCTGGGTGACGCCTCGCGTCGACGAGCCACGTCCGCTCGATGCGGTCGCCGCGGAAATTACCGAGCAGTCGGGAATCACTCTCGAGTACGAAGCAGCCTACGACTGGCTCATGCTCCTCCCGCAGCGCTCATCCGAAGCAGGGGCACTCACCAAGTACGTCGGAAAGCGGGTGGGTGTCGACCGTGCGGACAATGGGGCGTTCAAATATCGCGGTATCGAGTGTCGCCAGCGCTCGACACCCCCATTCGTCGCGTCGGTCCAGCGAGACTTCGTCCGGACGCTGGATGCACACCTTGCTCACCTCTCAGTCGAGGAGTGGCCGGGCGACGCCTTCGATATCGTCTGCCAGCGGCTCCGGGGACACCTCGGGACACTCGACCGCGGCGCTGTCTCACCTGAGCAGTTAGTCATCGACCAGCGGACCTCGAAACCCCGCGAGGCATATCAACAGGCGACCCGGGCGGTTGCCGTGCTTGAAAGGGCCGATGACACCGGTCTTCCAGTGTATCCCGGGCAATCAGTCCAGTATGTCGTCGTCGATGCCTCCCGAACAGGGCGCGAGCGAGTGCGACTCGCCAGTGAGGTCGAGACAGGTGAATATGACGTCGAGTTCTACAAGCAACTGCTCGTCAGAGCAGCGGAGAGCGTGCTCACTCCACTAGGCTGGCGAGAACGAGAGATTCAATCGTATCTCGCCACCTATGAGGACGTATCTCTCAACTCATTCTGATTTGAACCAACAACCGAGCAAGGCAGAATAGTCCACAATGAGACGCACCGACATCGTTTGACCCGTTGAGCGGGCCAAGACGAAGTCTCTCAAAACATTAGATGACACATGGGTTCAGCGGGTATGTCGAGTGAGAACGACGCTAACTACATAGAGACCAGTTAACAGTAATTCGGTCGTCAGCCAGAGTTGTTGGTTGAGTGGTTTCGTGTGTTAACTAGGCCCAAATAACCTATTATATCGCCTAACAATTTGGGTGGTAGATAATTTATCTGCTAACAATACCCCTGGCGCAAGACGACAGAATATGGATCTCTTCGAACTTACGGGAATCCAACGTGACCTCCTGTACGTAATCGCCGGTTTTGACAAGCCATCAGGTCAGGAGCTTAAAAGCGAACTCGAGGATCAAACAGGGGACGACATCACGCACGGTCGTCTGTATCCGAACCTCGACACGCTCGTCAACTCGGGATACGTCGAGAAGGGAGAACTCGACCGTCGCACAAACTGGTACAGGCTCGCCGAGAAAGGCCGCCAGGCACTGACGTCTCGCCACGAATGGGAAGACTCATACATCGCAGAGGAACCCACTTTGAACCCCAGGGGACAGTGACTGATCGGAGGGGATACTGGCGGCACAAGGCCCTATAGCACTGAAAACGCCCGCCGACGGAACCACGAGGGGACCTCAGAAGTAGAAACGTACCCTCACCACCTTCCTCCGCTCAGGATGAAATACGACGCATCCACTCAGTAACGTCGAGACGGTCGCTGCCGACGACCGAGACATCGGTAGGAGCATCCGTTAGAACGCTGCCGACCATGAGGTCGACACAGCAATGGGTACGACACGAGCGGGGGGTTCCCCCGGCGTCTCCGGCGAGCGACGGCGTCGTCGGTGAATGGGAACGTCAGCCTCGTTTCAGCGAGGGGGTCGAACGTTACCGAGCGCCGATACGGTCACTCATATACCTCTCGACGGAGGTCCCGCGGTTGGGCAGTCACTGTCGGCCGCTCTGGACACCACAACTAGTCACTCGTCGCCTGCAGCGTTTCTCTCATCGAACAAAAATCCGATCACGTTGATTGCACTCTCCATTGCAGCGCTGATCGTCGCATCGTTACACCGAATCGTCTGATTGACTGTCTGGTACTCGATGAATCCCATTTCACTGAACATTGGAAGGTGCGTCTTCTGGAGGGCTGTTCGGGTCTGGTCGACCTCTACTCGTGCAGGTGTGGCTGCGGGGGGCTGTTCCCACCGAGCGATCCGGAACGCGAGATCGTCGAGTGCAATAGGGTTGTGATATTGCTTGAAATATTGGAGCGCGAGCCGACGTCGGTTGTGACTCAGTAACTGGAAGATATCATCAACTGATACGTGCCCGTCTCGCTCCATACCTGTGAGTCGGGGTTCCATCCGTACATAACTTCCCTTCGGTGGCAAAGTCTACTACTGTACGGATACTTCGTCACAGAAGATTTCTTTTTTTTTACTCGTCGACCTGCCGCCCTTCGCTCGTACTATGGGGTATTTGGGTCCAAGACCCGTGGTCAGTCACCGCTCGCTCGAGCCGAACTCCGGCATGAGGGTATCGGCGATGAGTGCGGAGATACCCCGACGGATGCGCTGGGAGAACGCACTATCACTCACACCGAATTCGGCGGCGAGATCACCCATGTTGCTACTTCGGGGGACGTCAAAGTACCCCGTCTTATAGGCACTCATGAGTGCCTCGTACTGTTCGTCCGAGAGGCTTCCACTCTGTTCGGGAAGGGTTGGGTTGTAGAGGCGGCGGAGTGTCAGCGAGATTCCTCTTTCTTCGCACGCCTGACGGAACCGTGTCAGGTCGCCTCGACTCCGAAATTGAATGCGAAAGTCCCAGACTCGGGCCGTCCCTTCGGCTGCGAGTAGCTGTGCATCGGTCGCCAGTAGCGCTTGGACGAGGCCGTTCACCTCGGTGCTCCACTCCACCTCGTACAAAGTACGCGTGTCGGCCCGGGTGAGTTGCGTAACCGATTTCGTGACGGGGTCCGCCCGGAGCGTCTCCTCGATGGCGTCCGTGTCACCGTCGGAGACCCAGAAGAGTGGGATAATCGCCTCGTGCATTGGGACCAGCCGCTCCAGTTCGATTTCGACGTCCGGAAAGGCGTCGAGAACCCGGCCGAGCGGAAATTGGTCGGCTGGGATACTGATGTCAACGATAACGATCATGTCACGTTACTCCGTCACCCGTCCGTTAAAGTCGACCGGTGTCATGAATCGCTTACTCGACAGCGTGCTCACCGTGCTCGTTTACGACGACCCTTGTAGCTGGAGTACCTATCCCCCGGGTATTACGTCCCTTCGAGAGCGAAGGAATCGGTTATGGATGTACTGGACATTCGTTTGCGTGCTTACTTCGGGGTGAAGAGAAGGTGGGGATCGACTTGATCCCGGTGTAAGTAGCTGTGGGCGGCCACACAACAGGTGGGGCCTCTGACACTCCCAGTGTGGTTTCCCACACCATTCGCCGTAATCGAGATAGTGAATGTCTTCGTACGAAAGCAACTCATTCGATTATACTCGAGTCGCCGCGCCCGGTCGACCCATATCGGTTCTTCGACCGTGGGTTCACCGATTTTGGGGACGTGAATCTCTATCTCAGTGGTTTGGCGGTCACCCTCCTGGTCAGCGTCGATGACTAGGTGGATGTAGTTGAAGACGTCGCCGTTCTCGTGGGCCACCAGCGTCGCATTGTACACTGTGAGGGTCACAATCGTACGAATACACCTGGAATGGGGTGGGATAAATGGAAGTCGCTCGGGTCGTTCGCGATCCGAGCGAGGAGACGATCGAGAAGGGCGAGGTCCTCGTTGCACCGTCGTCCGACCCGGGCTGGACGCCCCTGTTTCTGAACGCCGCCGGTCTCGTCTCCGAAGTCGGCGGCCGGATACGTCACGGCGCACTTGTCGCCCGTGAATACGGCCTGCCGGCCGTCGTCTCGGTACCGGATGCCACTCGACGGATCACGACCGGTCAACGCGTCCGCGTCGACGGGAGTACTGGACGCGTCGAGCTCATCGAATGACTCGCACACGACGGGCCGTGGACAGCAACGGTCGTCAAGAGCGGCGATTCCTAATTTCAGAGGCGATGGAGCCTTCGTCGATTAAACCAACCAAGTAGGACGGGGACAGAGAGACACCACCGTTTCCTGAGCCCTCCCACGAGAGACCGGCTACTCGACGAAATCCACGCTTCCCCTCTAGATATTGACTGCTACTGTCATCCCAACGAGTGGTTTGCAGATGTGGTTATACCGATGTTATCTTAAAGATTTGCATACGTTATTCTTCGTTCGCATCTGCAACGACGGGTGAAGGTGTGGACGAGAGCTCAGGAAATGGTGGTGTCTGACTGTCCGCTCGAATCTGCGTTCTAGTATAAAATTGCAACGGGCTCGGGAAACAGCGGACACTCCGGACGCTGAGGAACTACCGGTCTTTATCACCTACCGGTTCGTGAGCGTCTGTCATGGCGATGTTCACGCCGGATGAGAACATTTTCGCGGATGAGTACCCGTTGCGTGAAAACTATCAGCCACAGCAGATTCAAGAACGTGACCAAGAGCTCGAGAAATTTCAGAACGCCTTACAGCCGGTGATCAACGGAGCGCCGCCGAAGAACATCTTTCTGTACGGTAAGACTGGCGTCGGGAAGACCGTGGCCACGAACTATCTGCTCAATCACTTGCAGCAGGACGCTCAATCGTATGATATCGATCTGAACGTGATCAAGCAGCCATGCAACAACATCTCCAGTAGTTACCAGGTCGCAGTCAACCTACTCAATCAGCTTCGTGGCCCGACCGAATCTGTGTCCACGACCGGGTATCCGCAGCAGGACGTGTTCAACATGCTGTACCGTGAGCTCGACGAACTTGGCGGAACTGTTCTCATTGTACTCGACGAAATCGATAACATCGGATCGAACGATGACATCCTGTACGAGTTGCCTCGAGCCGAGAGCAATGGCTATGTTGACGATGTGTGGCCGGGTATCATCGGTATCTCGAACGACTTCACATTCCGAGATAACCTGAGTCCGAAAGTGAAGGACACGCTGTGCGAGGAGGAGATCCATTTTCCGCCATATGATGCCGAAGAATTAGGAGCGATTCTCGGCGACCGGGCGGAGAAAGCGTTTCACGAAAACGTGTTGAGTGGTGATGTTGTGCCGCTGGCAGCAGCATTTGCAGCTCAGGATAGCGGGTCTGCAAGGCAAGGTCTTCGTCTGCTGCACAAAGCCGGTGAGCTGGCTCGAGCGAATGATGACCGCGAGGTTGTCGATGACCATGTTCGACAGGCCCAAACCGAGTTGGAACGCGACCAGTTAGAAGACGGGATGCGTGAGTTGACGACGCAGGGACATCTGGTACTGTGTGCGGTTTCAGCCTTCGAGATAACTAATGTAGCCCCCGTCCGTACACAGGAAATCTACGACCGCTATGTGACGTATGCAGAGCGAGTAGATGTGGATGCATTGGGCGAGCGTCGTATCCGTGATCACTTGAGCGAGTTATCGCTTCACGGATTCCTGCAGGTATCTCAGCGGAATGATGGATTCCACGGCGGCAGCTATTACGAATATGAGTTGAATGTTGACTTGGAGTCAGTGGTGGCTGTGCTGCAGGAAATTAGCCGGTTGGAGGATATCCCGACGCAGTTGAGCGAAGCAAGTCAGTAGGTTGATGTATTTCTCAGGAAACGGTGGTGTCTCCCTGAATGGATCAGAGAAAAACCACTAGAAATCAGTGGTAGTCATTGCGATGTGGGTAGACTAACTCTCTAATGGATGACCGAAACCGCTGTGGGCATCTCTCTGCATATCTTATCATATAGCTGAGCACCTGTCTTACCAAACAATAGAACCAGAATCTACTCTACTGTTTGGTAAGAAACCAAACGGCGACGTAGCGTCATCACAAGTGTCAACGCATGATAACCGCCAACGAACGGATCTGGGTGAGTGATCGGGTGAAGCGTGAGCTCGAACGCCGGAAGCGACGGGGCGAGAGTTTCGACGATGTGCTCGAGTGGCTGCTCGCAGAGAACGAGCCTGGTGACTTCTACGATGGGTTCGGTCGGTGGTCGGACGAGGAGGCAGCGACCGTTCGCGAGCAGCGAGCGAAGGCGAAGGACGATCGGAAACGACGGATGCGAGAGCGGACTGAGAACCGTCCGTCGCAGGCTCAGTTCTGTTGTGTGAAGTGTGGGTACGAAGCGAACGCAGACTACAACGCGGCGAAGAACGTCGGGTTTCGGCTACTCCGTGCGGGGCAAAAGTCTCCGCACGGAGGGGCGACACGTCACCTCGCCCTAAAGTCGGGGACGCTGAACGTGAATGGCGGCTACTCGCCTGCCACCCAGTAGGGTCGGCCAGAACGGGAGTCCACCGACAAGCTCCGCCCTTTAGAGCGGAGAAGGTGACCGAAGTCGTTTGCGCCGGCCTGCTCCGCAATACTGCGCAGTGTTCCTGTCCGGAGACGGTCGTGGTAGGGAACGACCACAGTACGCTGCTCGACATCCGGACCATCCGGATGCTCCCACTTCAAAATGTAGTGGTCACCAGTAATCCGGCCCACCCAGAAGTTTCCAGTGTTACAGAGGACCGTAATGACATCTTTACCGGAGAAATCGCGAGAAACCATCCACGAGTCACTGCAAGACGTCAGGGACGTCGTCGGGGGATTCCTTCCGGGATCGGTTCTCATCTGGATCGATGCCGAGCTCACGTAGCTCGTTATCGGTCGGCTCATGACCTGCCCCTTCGACGCCGGCGATTGCGTCGTCGAGTTGCTCCAGTGCCTCGTTCCGTGTTTCACCCTGACTCGTGACGCCGGCACTGACATCAGTGCCCACCCACCCGTTGTCTTCCTCGACGAGGCGTATCTCCCGACCGGTACTCATATACACGAGTTCGGTCGCACGCGGTATAGAACCCACCGGCAGGCGAGGTAGAGATTCAGCCTTCAAAACTAGCCAAAGTGAAACCACCAACCGCACAGACCCTAGAGAATCGATCGCGAAAACGTAGACTGTCGTCCCGGTAAGGAAACAGGAATTCACGACCCTCTTGGCAGTCTCGGGGAACGAGACCACAGGTGCCTGTATTGCCAGTAAGGTAGTTGTTTAAGTACCACACACACTCCACTATTGCCAGTAACGAAGAGAGACAGAAGTGGTTACAAACCTAGCTTGTCCAACTTACTAATACTAGCCGACTCGCTAGTACATAGTAAGGACTCTTTCGATGTCTGTTATATTAAAGATACCGGCTAGTAATGGGGGGCTTGTCGATTCCCACTAGGTATTGTGAGGTAATCTACTGGCAAAAGTGGTGTGTGTGTGGTTTATAAGCCACTGTAAAACTGGCATAACTGGCAAGTGTGGTGGGTTAGTGGCGATACTGGAACCCATGGTTTTATAATTATCCTTCGTCTGAGTCCATCCATGGGCCGATTCAGTCGTGAATCGTTTATTATCCAGGACAAGGATGTCCTCCGGGATGATTACCAGCCGGAGACGCTCGAGGAGCGGGATAAGGAACTTGACGAATACGCAGCTGCTCTCCGCCCCGTCATCCAGGGCTGGCAACCGAACAACGTCTTTCTCTATGGGGTTACCGGGGTGGGGAAGACCGCTGCAACTCACGATCTTCTTGAGGAACTGCAAGAGTCAGCCGAGGACTACGACGACGTTGACCTCAACATTATCGAGCTGAACTGCACAGGCTGTACTACATCCTATCAGGTGGCGGTCAACCTTGTGAACGAGATTCGTTCCCCTTCTCATCCTCTCACTACTGTCTCGTCTACACGCGAACCCATGAGCGAAACGGGCTACCAGCAAAAGCGTATCTTCAACGAACTCTATGACGATCTGGAGGCTATTGGTGGGACTATTCTGGTGGTGCTAGACGAGATCGATAATATCGGCTCAGACGACGATATTCTGTACGAGCTTCCGCGAGCACGTTCACAGTTGGACCTAGACGTGAAAATTGGCGTCGTCGGTATCTCGAATGATTTCAAGTTCCGAGAAAACCTTTCTCCAAAGGTCAAAGATACCCTCTGTGAAGAGGAGATTCTGTTCCCCCCCTATGATGCAACTGAGTTGCAGAACATCCTCGAACAACGAGTCGATATCGCGCTTTACGACGATGTTCTCGAATCGGACGTAATTCCGTTGTGCGCGGCGTTCTCTGCACAGGACTCGGGATCGGCCCGGCAAGCGCTCCGGTTGCTTCGAAAAGCAGCTGATATCGCGGAGAACGAAGCAATCGCTGGGAAGGAGACAAAGGTAACTGAAGAGCACGTCCGTGAGGCCGAACATCAGATCCAGCGACAACAGGTTGTCGAAGGGATGCATTCGCTGACGCGACAGGGGCAGTATGTACTATTAACAGTCTGCCAGTTGGCGGCCAAGGGAGAAACACCTGAACGGACGAAGCTAATCTATGAACGGTATCGGGAGGTGCTCCGTACTCACGGCAGTGAACCACTCAAACGTAGACGAGTACACGATCACTTGTCGGATCTGAGTCTCCATGGAATCCTACGATTAGTCGATTCGTCAGGTGGGCGTGGGAACTACAACGAGTATGAACTAGACGTCTCTCTGTCGTCGGCTTTAGATGCACTCGAGAGCGAGCTGGGAGAACTCGATGATATTCGTGCGACTGCGAAGCGGCATCGAGTCTTGGAGTGAGTTCCGGACCCATAACACCAGTACTGCCAATACCCTCTCCACCTCTGCCAGTAACCGCCAACCACTAGTGCCAGTATTTCCAATACCCTCTCCAGTGTTGCCAGTAACTTTGAACTGATGTCCCTATGACCAGTTATGTAATCACCACCGTTTCCAGTTATACATAGGAGGATACAGGGCACCGATTTTACTGGCAAAAGTGGTGTGTCTGACATTCTATCTGATAGTTGAACGGATTCCCATCTCATCAGCGAATGAATAGCTATTTAATCAGTAGGGAGATGGTCTGACTTTCCATAGCAAATCCCTCTGGCATCCTGACACCATGTTCGAATGTGTTGACACTGGCCAGTATGAAACTCTGTTTCAGTCCGCTCTTACTCGCCCGAATTGTTCTTACCAAACGATAGAACAGACATTGACTGTACTGTTTGGTAAGAAACCAAAGGACGAAGTAGCGTCAACGCGAATGTCAACGCATGGGAACCGCCGACGAACAGATCCGGGTGAGTGATCGGGTCAAGCGCGAGCTCGAACGCCGGAAGCGACGGCGCGAGAGTTACAACGATGTGCTTGAGCGGCTGCTCGCAGAGAACGAGCCTGGTGACTTCTACGATGGATTCGGTCGGTGGTCGGACGAGGACGCAGCGACCGTTCGCGAGCAGCGAGCGAAGGCGAAGGACGATCGGAAACGGCGGATGCGAGAGCGGGCTGAGAACGGGACATGAAAGTTCTCGATGCCTCGTTTCTCATCGATTACCTTGACGGACGCGTGGAGACGCGTGAATTCTACGAGGCGAGTGGCGGCGCTGACGAACGGTGGGTGATTCCTGTCCCAGCGCTTGCAGAGGTACTCGTCGGGGAGGGGAACCTTCCGAATGGAGATGTCAGTGACGCCCATGCTGCGCTGTCATGGGCGGAGGTATACGCAGTCGATGAGCGAACAGCTGTCATCGCTGGAGAGATTGCTGACGAAATCGCTCCTGGTGGTCCGTATCTCGATGGGCCCGACGGACTCATCGCAGCGGTTGGTCGTGAACTCGATGCCCCTGTCGTCTCCGGTGACGGCGATCTCACGCACCCCCAGACGAAAGCGGTCATCAAGGTCGAAGAGTACAGAGAGCGTACGGCGTAGCGAAGCTGCTCTAACTCACCACAATCGAGTCCTGCTGCGCGTCTGTTTCTGACGGCGCGGCTTTGTTGAAATCCTATTGGCTCGACACTTTCTCCGCTGAAACAGCCGTTAGTTAGAACTGCGCGTCGGTCACGGGCTCGACACTCAGTATGATAGAGTGGTTCTGTTGAAATCCTCCGAGACTGATAGTTTAGGGAGGCTATGCTGTATACAGAGCGCGAGTCGGTCAATCGCCCAGACAATTATCGACTCCACGGTTATGCTTTCAGAGGACGTATCTGATGGTATGCCAAACGTTAACGTGCCGTTCGCGGACGCCGTGACAATCCATGGCACTGTCGAGCCCGGTTTCGAGCCTGTCCGTGAAGTGTTCGCGGAGAATTTTCACGACCGCAACGAATTGGGGGCGGCGGTTGCCGTCTACTCTCGTGGCGAGCTCGTCGTCGACCTCTGGGGTGGCTACCGGGACACCGACCACGAGCATCCGTGGGAGGCCGACACGATGGTCCTCGTGGCCTCGGGGACGAAGGGGATGACGGCGGCGGCCATCGCTGTCGCGCTCTCGCGGGGGTTGTTTGCACTCGACGACCGCATCGCCGACCACTGGCCAGCGTTCGCCCAGCACGGGAAGGGTGAGGTCACGGTCCGACAGTTGCTGAGTCACCAGGCAGGGCTCGCGACGCTCGATGGGCGCCTTTCGCCGGAGCAGATTGCCGACACGGAGTTCCTCTCGGGCCTGCTCGCGAGCGAGAAACTCGACTGGGTGCCCGGCACCCGCCACGGCTACCATGCGTTCACACTGGGCTGGTACGCAAGCGAACTGCTCCGACACACCGACGGACGGACGCTGGGCCAGTTCTTCACCGAGGAGGTGGCCGAGCCGCTCGGCCTGGAATTCTACATCGGGCTTCCCGAGAAGATTCCAACCGACCGCGTGGCGGACCTCGATGCATTTGGGTATCTGGATATGCTCTTGAACCTCCGGACACTGTCGCCGCGGTTCGTCCTGTCGTTCTTCAACCCGTGGTCGGTGACGAATCGGGCGCTGAATGTGCTCGATACCCGACGTCCGGCCGACCTGAACAGTCCGGCGTTCCGTGCGGTGGAGATTCCCTCGGGCAACGGCATCGGGACCGCCCGCGCGATGGCACGGCTGTATGGTGAACTCGCGACGGGCGGCGAGGCGCTGGGTCTCGACAAGGACGTGTTCGCGGAATTGACCGCCCCCCCGTTGCCGCCGTCAGGTGACCGGCGGGACGTCGTCATCGGCATGGAGACGGCGTACGCGATGGGGTATTCGAAACCGTCGCCCGACTTCCGGTTCGGGACTTCAGATGCCTCGTTCGGTACTCCCGGCGCCGGCGGCTCGTTCGGGTTCGCGGACCCCGACGTGGAACTGGGCTTTGCCTACACACCCAACCGATTGGGCCTCCACCTGAAGGACGACCCCCGGGAGGTGGCACTCAGGGAAGCCGTCTACGAGTGCATCGAACGCCGGAGTTCGGAGACGGATTCACCTCGTACCCGACTCTGACGTTCTGAATAATTCGATAACGCCGCGAATACAGGTTCCCGGCAGATTGCTGTCGCCTACCTGGCTCTTGCTTTACTCGTGATGGTCGCGGCCGGGTTGCGAAATATATACTCTGTATCTAACAACACCGGCAAGGTATGCAAGAGTCTTAAGAGCGATTCAGAATGACGCAGTTATAGAGACGTGCCGCGGGTGTATCGAGTAGTCCTCGAGTTGAGAACTTTGGCGGGTTTGGACAGGGAACTGAACAGAGCATTCAAACAGATATCGCCGAAGACTAGTATCCTCGACCAGCCAATTTCAGTAATACTCGCTTAGTTCCTTCTGCTGATCGACCTCTTCGGTGGCTTGCTCATAACACTCCTCCTGCATCTGTTCGCGCTTCTGCTGCACCTGATATTGGCACCACTTCTGTTCGAGCGTTTTCTCGAGACCCCGGCTGTTGGTGTATCGAGAGACAATTTTGAAGTCTGCCGGGCCATCTGGTTCCCTGCGCAAGAAGTTGATGGTCTGAGCCATCTGGATGATATTCGCGATAATCTCCTCACACACGTCCTCTGAGACGTAGAAGAGGTCCTCGTCGATCGTCGAGTGAATCGTCTCCTTGTCGACATAGCAGTGTCCACTGTGCTTGCTTCGAGATGAGATTATCGTCCGAAGCTGCGTGACAGGGTGGGATTCTGGGAAGACATTGAATCCGCCCGTGGAGGTGTCTGCCTTCTTCAGCGCACTATTGAGAGAATGGTTCGAGTGTTGGATTCGCAGCCGCGTATCTTCCAGGTCTTCTCCCTCCGGTAGTTGGTCAGGCAGAATCGAGTTTACAGAGACTCGCTTGCGCATCTGGTGAACGCCCCAGGTGACGACCTCCACACCGGTTTCAATGACCTTCTCTGTGATGTCATTCGCATCGCTGGCAAAGGTCGCTAGCACGTACTCAATGTTCCGTGGTTCCTCACCGAGGTAGTGCTCAACGATGTAGTCCCTGTGCTCCTCGACGGTTTCCCGCTGTTTCTCGACCTCGTTGACTAGGCTCTTTGCGCCCTTCCCGATGCTCGACTTCGCCTCACCGAAGACCGCTTGTCCTTCGAAATCCCAGAGCAGAAAGTCGAAGTTCGGGACGCCGAGCTCCTCAAGCGGGTCTGCTCGGAGGAATTTGTAGCCTGCCGGCGGCGCACGGGTCGTGAACGGGAAGACACAGAGGTTGAGGAGCTTGCGGTGTTCTTTTTCGTCGCTGATGTTGTCGCGAAGTCGCTCTGTGTATGTCTCTTCGTTAAAATTGCGGTACTTGTCCCGTATGCACCCACGATAGTACGACCTGAAATCTGTCGTCCAATGGTCAGGCAGGTCCTCGGGAGGATCGACGTTGACCATGGCTCAGGAAGCAGACGTACTGTAGGCAGATTCGTCGTCGAACAGTGTGATTTGAGCGCTCTCGTCGATGGTCTCGGTCAGCAGCTGGTAGAAGCGAATCAGTGACGGGAACGCGCAGTTGTGCTTCGGCACGATGCGCATCGCATCTTCGGTCGCACTGATGTTGAAGAAGGCACTGCGCTGCTCGTCGGTCACGGTGGCCGTAAAGTCCAGTGACCCCGCCTCCATGCTGACGTCGGTGAATGTGAACGGTGTATCAGACCGGTTGCCGGCGTTCTGCACGAACTCCTCGGCCATGAGTCGGTTGAACGACTTCTGAAATTCGATTTGGCCAGCAGTTACTGTTGGAACTTCAAGCTCCAAGTCTCCGGACCGGCGTTTCTCGGTTCGAAAGCGAATCTCCTGACTCACCTCCTGGATGTCCAGAACGTGGTCGAGGACCTCTTCGATGAGCTCGAACAGGAGGGTGAAGGTCGCGTTGTTGAGGCGAATGAGCGTGAACTTGCCGTTGGTATCGATGCGGAGGGCGATGTCCTCGTGTTCGTACTGGATTCGGACCGGGACGACGCCGTAGTACTGTCTGAACTCCTTCAGTGTCTGGCGGCCGTCACGGCCCTTGTACTCCATCGTTCGATCGTACTCCGGACGAATCTCGGCATCGGCGAGGTCCGGGATGCGCTTGGACTTGAACTCGGTGATGTCGACCTCCTCGTACTTCGAGAGCACCATCTCGTTCATCTTTTGGAAGTCCCGGGGGACGATGGGCATCTCAGCCAATTCCTTGCTGGCGTTGACGGAGTTCTCGAGGGTCTGATCGATGGCGTCCTCGGTCGCGGAGGTGAAGATAATGAGCAGGTCGTCCTCGTAGTACGCTGCGTAGAAGACGGCACGACCGGCCTCCCCCGAACGCGTGGTGAACTCGCGGGTCAGCTTCGTGATTTCGCCGTAATCCTCCTCCTGATAGCTCTGGCCGAACGACGCTTTCCAGTCGTCGTGCTCGGTGAGATAGAAGTAGGTCTTGATCTGGTGGAGGTGCTGTCCCTCGAAGAGGTGGGACTCATCGATGTCAAGCAGCGCTTGACAGAAGCCCTCTAAATCGTACACCTCTTGAGGGACGTGCATGTGTGTTCAGTTGACAACGTGTCTCTGGAGCATCAGTCCTGTTATAACTATCGATGAATGTTACTGGGCCGTCTCACTCTCTAAGTCCTCTTGATTCTCAGTGACGCACGAGATTGGAGCCCAAGAGCGGAGTCTGTGCTAGTTCTCTGTAAATCGGCTGCGAGCAGGTAAGACCGGCGAGAACTTCTTCATTCCACAATTGTTATTTCTCTAATGCACTTTGGCATACACTGTGCCTTCACTTGAAGGAATAGAGCTGATTGGTGGTGGTGAGCAGACGACTGTGGAGACACGTGCTGTTAGGTGTCCGGACTGTGGTGAGCCGACGTTCACCGCGATGGCAGGTCAAGTGACGTGTGATTCATGTGAGACTACATTCTCGGGTGACTCCCACATAGAAGCGCCGTGTCGGGCAATCATCTGTGATTCCTGTGATGACCCGCTCCCACTCGGACAGGACTATCGATTTGAGATAGCCCAGTGGGATGCTTATCTCTGCGACGATTGCATGAAGCTTGTCGCAGTCGATACTGACAGCGGGATTCAACAGCCCGCTATCTTGCTTGAAACTGAATGGGTACTAAACGGTGAATCGCCGGAGGTAGCTGGTAATCGAGTCAGCGACACGGTCTGGGCGAAACGAGTTGAGACGAGGAGAGAGCAAGCAGCCGTTGACCTGCTCAATCACGAGATACGACGCGACGAGTCGGGCTGGCGCGCATACAACGCGGATACGATGTCGGCTCATCTCTGCTTTGATGCTGATCTCTGTCTCGGGTACATCATGTGGCATTGGGAGGGCGATACCCCCGAACTCGGCCAACTGTTCATTCTACCAACGGCACAGAGGCAAGGAATCGGATCGGGATTCGTAGAAGCGTGGCGTGAGGACGTAGTACCAGCGGACCAGCTGTACACGGTTAACAACCCGAACGAGAACATGCTTCGGCTGCTCCGTGGAATTGGAACACTTGAGCTCCGTGCTGATCAGATAGAGTTCACTGAGTGTCGTATTACGGGCCAAAAGCGCGATATCCCTGAAGAATGGCAGAATCGCGGGCCGTAACTGAGTCGACCATTCTACATTTCACCCCCATGCCTCTGTGCAGCTGGCTCCGGACGACCACTCACCCCCTCCAGCATCGAGCTTTCCAATAGACTCACGCTCTCTGTCTAACAACACCGGCAATCGACGCGATGGTTTGTTTCCCGTCGGTCCGCAGTGAAACGGCTGATAGACGCGTGCCGCGAGTCTAACACAGTCCGCAGAAGATATTCGCCGCGAGTTAAACGAAGTGAATTATAAACCGCCGCGCTCTCGACTCCTCGCTCGGTACTCTCGCAGCCTCACTGCTGGTCGACTGTCTCGGGAGCACTGATTCGACCGGTAGTAGATGGTATATTGGCGAGTAATTAATACAGCCCATCAAGAATAATGGTACATGGAAGACCATCGGAGAGGCGGGCTGGTGTTCATTGGGATAGGTACGCTTGCTCTCGGCATTACCGTCGTCTGGCCACTCCTGACGACGGGTACCGTCCCAGTATCCGAGACTACACAAACACGGTATGGAGATACTCCAATACTGTTCTCTATTCTGTTTGGGATTGGTGCAATCATACTGGGCGCGCTATTCTGGAACGATATTCTCTATTCGAAAGTGAGCGACAATTGAACAGTGGCAGTCTTCACTCTCAAACGATAGACCCACGCTCTGTGTCTACCAATACCGGCAATCGACGAGGGATGGGTGACTGCCATCCCAAGGCGCGTTGCTGAGAGCCGACTCTTTCTGTCAGAGCGGTGCCGGTCGGCCATCGACCGCTGACTAGTTGTCGAGTAGCACAGTCCGCCGAGCGTGTGATTTATAGAACTCCAAACGCCGAACTTCTGGCTTCCACAGAGGTTGAGCGTTTGGCGATTTCTACAAACGAACCCGTGGCTCAACTGCTGCTGGATGATGATTATTAGTCGGTGCTCTTACCAATCCAGTCCGTCAACGCTAGATACCCGCTCAGTGCAGCCGCCACTCGGTAAAATTGCTGGATACTGGCGTTAACCGACGTTACGCGCGGCTCTTCAGGAATGCTACGGGTTGAGGTTAGACCATGACCGAGTCCCCCGGATCGAACAGGAACTTCGCGATGAGTTGGACGACCTCCTTCGCTGGCATCGGCGGCGACTCACCGAGATTAACCGATACTACGTCCCGCAACACGAAGTTCGCTAACCGCCAGACGTTGTGGAGAATCACTCCAATCACGAAGTACAGGAAGCGAATACGGTAGTCCGTACTCGCCGTCTGCGGGAGAAAGTGTGCTTTGATGCTCTTGTACTGGTTCTCTATCGTCCACCGTTGGCGGTACTGTCCGACGAGCGCTTGCGCTCTGTCTTCATCCACCCATCCATTCACGGTGAACATGGAGTACCCATCGTTGTCGTCATCGTCATGTCCCGGCACGTAGATAATGCTGAGCTTGTGCATCCGTCCCCCGTACCACCCCTCAACGTGCTCGATGCGGGAGTTGTAGACCGTGTTCTCGATGACGTCGACGATGTTCATCGTGTCTTCGTTCGAGTTCTCCGATTTCCCGATCACGTACTGAATCGGCGCCTCCCCACCGATATCTGGCTTGTCCTCGTGTCGATGGGCAACGATATCTCTGATGACGTGAACATCGAACTCACGGTCACAGAACAGTTTGTTAATCTCGACGTGTTGTTCCGCTTGGTCCAGCAACCGCTCTACAACCTCGACACGAGACGTTCGTTCCACGTCAACATCGTCGTCGGCTTTCTCCCACCAGCGTTCGTCTCGCACTGGTTCAATGCCGATGACGATTGGTGTATCCGGTCCAACGATGGTGAGTGTCGCGAACTTGTACCCTCGCTCCGTCTTTTTCTTGTTTGAGTCCTTGACCCCGGAAACCATCTCGGGGTAGTCCGCCTTCGGGTAGACCTCACGGCCGCTCTTGCTGATGACTGGTTCTTCATTCCACTCTATTTCGGCCTCATCACGGAACGGTGAAACGTAGAACGGGAACACTGTGATGTCGAGTGCGGCGTGAACTGGTTGTCGAATCCCCTGCCGGTCACGTCCCGCTATTCCGTCTAGTTGATTTTCGACTCCCCGGTGGAACGCTGGGAGAATCGTATCGCGAATCCGCTTCCACTCTGGGGTTCGCCGCCCGCCCTCGTACTCGTCTAACGTGGTTTCAGGGTTCGGCGTTGCGACCTTCTTCATTGTCCGATGGTGGGTTGAGCCGTGAGGCGTATCGGTTCGGTAGCTCTCCCTGTCGAACATTCGCTGGGGTGACGTCGTATAGAGGTTTGAAAAGTTCATGAACCCCTGTCGCTCGAAGAACGCTTCCAGTGGATATTTGAAATTCGAGGCCCGGCCTGCGGAGAACTCGTCGAAACCAAGTTCTGTAGCGAGTTTGACGGCCTCACAAATCTGGTCTTCGCCAATTCCTTCCTCCGGTACCACGTCCTCCGGGTCAAGTGCGGGGATAGTGGTGTCAATGAAACCGTGTTCTGTACAGCACTCACGGATACGGTGTGCACTTCGTTCGATGACGGTTCGTTCACGTTGAGTGAATCGATTACGCCAGAAGTGGCTAATCCCACCTTGGGATGGCGCTCGACAGAGATCAAATCGAATATAGACGAAGGCCGAACCACGAAGACGGTCAGCGGTCTCTTGTTGCGTGATTTCAAGCGCCTCTTTGTATAGGAACAGCTTGACTATACCCTCAAGAGAGAACGTGGCGTCGTTCGGATTGTCGTAGTTCGAGAATACGTCGCCCGAGATGTCGAGAGCGGCGATGACCCGAGTAATATGATCATGGATGAGACACAACTCCTCGGTCTGCTTGGCGAGATTTTCAACGATGGAGTCGATGTCGCTATCTGTGAGAGCGGTCGGCTCCGCCACGTTATCGCCGTCGCCCTCACTGGGCATGCGCGTAGCACCTCGCTCCTAGAAGCGATTCTGCCGTTCCACTCGGCGTCTGCTTGCGGTCAGCAGTAACGCCAAGGCGTCCGGTTAAAACGAGAGGGTGACAGCAACGGGGATAGGTGACCCATTTAGAACTTGGGGTTTCTGAGGTTTTGCAAGAATCGGATTGGGTCTGGGCCAGAGTGAAGTGGCCCAGTCCCATGTCAGGGGTTTCTCAACCTCCCAACAGTGGAGCTACGTTGGCTGTAGTGTACGCGCATTCTCGTTCCGACTTGAACAAACAACCGTTTTAACGCACACACGGCTGCTTTTGAAATCTCGATATATATGCGGCTGCTTAATAGTTTCCTCTTTGCTCCGCCATTAGTGGTCGGAAGTGCCGGGATTTGCACCCACAATCGTAAAACATTGTATTCAGTAGCCGACGGAATCGTCCCGGTGGTCTTCCTGTGAACGGCACAGAACGCACTCGAGCGATCCGCGTTCCCGGCCACCATCCAATGCCACCAGACCATGCAGGTCCGAGGGTAGGTGAGCAAAAAGACAAGCGGGCCAGATTTCCGGAAACTGCCTGAGCGGGTCGATTAAGGAGGTTAGCGGAAGTAGAAATCTGGGGCTGCCACTTTTGTAGTCACGGCAAGATATCGGCTGCAGCATGATATCTGATGCCCGCGTGCTCCACCCCGAATTCGTTCCCCGAGACGTTGTCCATCGTGACCGTGAGATTCGAGGGTTGTCACGAGCGCTCGAACCGATTACTCACAACGAACCGGTGGAAACGGCGTTCCTGTTTGGCCCCTCCGGGGCAGGTAAGACGTGCATCGCTCAGCACACGGTTGAGCGACTTCGAGAGACCGTTCTAGACCTCACATACCAGTACGTGAATTGCTGGGAGGACTACACGCGCTACAAAGCACTCTACCGAGTTGTAGAAGGAGTCGCACCGTCGTTTGACATGCATCGCCAGTCAACCCCCACAGACGCCCTGATCGAACGTCTCCGCGAGTACGATGGACCGGGGTGTGTCGTCATCCTCGACGAGGCCGACCAGTTGGAGGACATGGGCGTTCTCTATGATCTCTATCGCACGCGCGGACTCTCGATGATTCTCATTGCCAACCGAGAAGAGGAACTGTTCGCTCACCTCGATGAGCGCCTTGCCAGCCGTCTCCGAACGACTGCCCGGATTCGGTTCGACCACTACACTGAAGACGAACTCGTTGCTATCCTTTCGGATAGAGCCCGGTGGGGGTTCCATGACGGGGCTGTCGAGCAGGAACACCTCGAGGAGATAGCAGACGCCGCTGGTGGTGACGCCCGGACTGCTATCGGTATTCTCCGGAACGCTGCCCGTCTTGCCACCCAATCAGGTGTGGATTCGATGACGGCCGAGCATATCGGAGACGCTGTTCCGGAAGCGGAATCGGAAATCGCACAGAAGGACATCGAGAAACTCACCCCGGACCAGCGAGCGCTCTACGACATCATCTGCGAGTATGATGAGATTGCTCCCGGAGACCTCTACCGGGAGTACCGAGAACGGGTTGAGGAACCAAAGAGCGACCGCATGGTACGAAACTACCTCAGCAAGATGCAACATTACAACTTGATATCTGCTCGTGGGGAGAACCGAGGGCGGACATATCGAACTCGTTGACCGATTATCGTATAGACTATACGGAGACCCAACACGCTGTTAAAAACGGTCTCCCCAGTCCTCAGTAGTCCCAGATGCAACTCCGGGTTGAGTCTGAACTCCAAATCGTATAAGTGAGAGGGTCTTCTCTTAATCATCAGTAATCAAACCAGACAATGACGCCCGTTAAACGGAGGTACAAGCTGCGTCTACACTCGCAGTTCCGGGGAGAGTACATTGACGTACTTGTTGTTCCTACTCTCATATGGGAATGGCCCAAACGCGGACACCCTGACGAATTCATAGTAGTGTTAGCTATCGCCAACGATTCATTGCAACAGCTCGGTTACTCTGGATTGGTAAATGGTGGTAGCTGGACTGAGGTTGCACACTCGGATCATAATCCCGACACTGGTCATGACATATACGATCACTCGGACCCCAAACAACTCCATATTGATGTAAACCATCCCCACGATCAGTCCAGATACTCACAAGTTTACCGGAAGCTGGCAAATGGGGCACCTCCAAGACCAACTGGCCGGGCGGCTGATATGGCTAAAGAGATTCTGGTCAGAAACCAAATCAGGTTTCTCAGAGACTATCTCCCATGAGCAGAGAATGGGGCCAGATTTATGTGTCTTGGGAGAATACAAACTATTAGAAGAGCTATATGAGTAAGAGCTTCCCAGATGTTCTCGCCGACGAATGCGGAGGGACGCGAGAAGACTATGAGGCGAGCTTAGAAAATATCGCGTCGTTAGACGACGCTGCTGTTGACGACAACGAATTTGATATGTCGGTTGATAATCGCCCTGAAGAATTTGACGAAGCTGATCTTGAGGAAGCGGAAGAAATCTTCCGATAGTAATCCGCATCGACCTCTTGTCATAGTTTCTTCGCTGTGATGTCTTTTTGAGAGACAAATACACGGATAAGTTCTCCGAGTTCCCACGTTCGATGGACGTCAGCGAGATTGTGCTGTAATACGGGCAAGTAGTCTCCGCGCTGGTAGTGACCGATAGCACTGCCGGAGTCGTCGAACGGGTCGTACTCGTGGTCTCGATACCACGGCCCCTCCCATTCAGAAAGGAATTGGTCAACCAGATGGTGCTGATCGAACAGAATCGCGTGGGAGCCGGTCAACGAGTTCGTCTCCGAGGTGGACCCGTAACTGCTGTACGTCGTGTTGAGGCGCTTCTTGAGCGGGTCCCATAGATCCGCGAACTCGATTCCGTCGAACATCCAGTCGACACCATGGGCGATGCAACTCGTTCGGGTGAATGGGAGGTCGAACCCGGACTTCCATGACTCGGCGTTGAACGCGATGAGGCGGTTGTAGTCCCGGTCAAAGTAGTCGAATACGAGTTGGTGCATGGCCTGTAGAAGACCTTGTTCATCACTGGTTGTGATGACGGTTACCGGGACGCCACCGCTCACGTCCTCCAAGTGCTGGTCGAACGCGTGCATGTCGACGTCGTCACCGTTCGTGTTCAGAATGAGTCGAGCACGGCCATCAGGCAACCAGAACCCGCTTACTGTAATCTGGTCCGACCACGAGAGGCCGGTTGTCTCGATGTCCCACGCAACATGACTGCGATGACCGCTTCCTCTAAGCATGGGTCAACAGAGTGCGAAGCCGAAGTTAGGAGTCAGTGTGCAGTTTCCAATTTCCGAATCGGCTACTGGCGTCCGGGAAGCGGTAGTGTGTGCGATTCGCCTATGCAGTTATCTCCGATGTAGAAGAGTAGACCCCAAGATACTTACTTGAGACATAACAAAATTTGATAACAATGACTTGGTTCCCATCAAACGGAGACCCAACATACAGAGATGAGGAACCACTGAAGCGAAAAGTTCTGACGGGTCTGGGACTCGCAGTTGATGAGCTCCGTGAGACAACTGTATTCGATCGAAACACGACAAAAACCGAACGTGAGAAACTCGTGTTTTGCGCGGTTGATGAGTTCGATCTTAATCTCACATACGGGTGGTATCTTGCTGGTACGTTGACGGCAACGCCGACTCCCGAAAGCAGCACTCAATTACCGACTCCTAACACACCAGATCCAGAAGTAGAACGCTACCGCCGTTTTTTTGCGGAAGATGAACTCTTCCGGGTGGGTGGTGCAGGGGAAGAGTACACCTTGGTAAACGTTCTCCTCGGCACATCGAAGCACCAGTTCCTCATTGACTTTTATAAAGAGTTCGCCCCCGAAGAGTACCGCGAGTTGTATATTGAGTCGACAAAGATACGAGAGGAATTGGAAACGATGGGAGAGAAGTTGGACAGTCAGGGCGAAGATATGTCTCTGGGTTCCTTCGGGGTAACTACGGAAGTACTCTCACAGAGTGAGATAAGTGATCTTCGACGTAACATCTCTGGACTTCACATTGAACTCACCAGTGAAGCATTTGAGGACATACGGAAACCCGTCATCGAAGGGACCGACATAATTGAAATGGCCCTCAAGGGAGCCGCTGGAAGAGAGTCGCTGACAGACGATCAGGAACGTATTTTGCTTGATTTGGGGGACTTTTATTATGACTATGTTTGGAAATACCCCGCCCACCAGATTGCTGCGAACGAAGCAAGCGGCCCTCATGCAGGGGAGTTCAAACAACGACATTCGAGCAAGTTGGATAAATTCGATCAAAAGCTCAATGAGAAGAGGGAAAGTATCGAATCTAAGTGCCTAAAAGCCAACTTACTAACGGGACCGAACGAGTACGTCTCAGACGAAAAAGCGGAACTTGCGGACCTCATCCATAGCTTAGTCAAGGATGAGGTTAAACCGTAATGTCGGGCTCAACAGAGGTGAATGTCGACACCTCAGTACTGTTCAACTACCTCTATTCCACCGTTCTAGCGCGGCCGTTGGAAAGGGATAGAGGATGCAGCCAACTATTTGAGGATGGGTTTCGGGTGTACGCAGGCGGGAAGGCCGTTTCAGAATTTCAAGGAGGCTGTGACCGCCGACACGACCTCTATATCGAGATCACTGAGTTCGTCAAGAATGACCGAGGCGATTTCTATGACTTTATCGACTCGAATCAGAGTGTTCGAAATGGGAGTAACGATGAATCACATTTGGAAAGTGTAGGCCAGAGCGAGAGTGCAAAACTCTACGTCATGGACGAGCGAGATCAGCTGACCTTCTTCCGTGACTGTCACCAAGACATCGAGAACTCTGCCCGTCAGATTCTCCAAAATGAGCTTGAGGACCACTTCGAACAGTACGAAGACGATAGACTTCGGGACAAACTAGACCTCGAACTTGACATCGGCCATGACTGTGAGATTCTGGTCGACGCTGTGTATATCGCAGACGAGAAATCAGTCCCTCATTTGGCCGCAGTTGACTCTGACATCACCAACGAACATCACCAGAAAACCTTGGAGACTGTCGTCAAAAGGCAACTCGGTGATTTTGTTCGAGTCAATATTTTCGACCCAAGCAATGGAATCCCGTGACGATAGCTGAGGTCAGGACTCGGGTTCTCGGAGCAACATCTCTCTTCGCTCCTTAGAGACTCACAACAATCAGAGAGCCTTCGACGACTATTGCTTTAGTCGTCCATAGCGGGCACTAAAAGCGAAAGAAACGAGGAATGCGATAGCCAATCAAGAACCAACAGCAATCGCCGCAGGTGAGATTAGACGATACACCCCCAACACAGCAATTACGCACCTGTTAGGATTGCGATCTCCCGAACGCCCATTACCTCTACAAAATTCTGTTCCACAAGCAGAGAACGGCTGTCAGAGACTTAGCAGTTCGGGCATAGTCCTCTTCAGGACTGTTTGTGTATTGCTTGATGATGGAGACTTAGCTCACTGAACAAGAACCCAACCGTACTTCTCAATTGTTGACCGGCGAAATTGGAGGTGAAATACTCGGTCAATTATGTCGGGGAGTGCGGAGATTATTCACTTATAATATCCATATGCTCGTCCCCCTCCCGTTTCGTCAACGATTCCGCTTTCTTCGGACAAGCGTTTCCACTCAGCAACATCCTTGTCTCCTCGTTCGCGTACTGTCAATCTGTATCGGGGTTTCTCTCCCGGGTCAGTCAAAACTTTCTCCAGATGGATGACTTTCTCACGATAATTGAATCCAGTAGGGAGGCCCAGTTTCCGTATTCGGACCCCAAATGGCGGGTCTGTTATACGGGTGTTCACGGGGCGTTCGTCATATACTCTCCCGTTGAAATCAATAATAATCCGATTAGTGTCGTCTGACGGCCGGGTGAAGAATCTGCTTAACTCCTCATTGAACTCCAGTTGGTTGCGTGACCCACCGGTCATTTTCTCTGTTTCGATCCACAAGCACTGAGCGTCACTGGCGTACCTGACATGTTCTGAAGCTTCATATTCACCAAGAATAGGATTCTGTGTGTGGGCTTCCTCTCGAATTTCAGAGTACTGCTCTATCAGTTCATCTGTGACTGGTTTAGAATTCTTCCAAACGCTGTCCCACCATGTGTCGAATGTCTTGACCTCCTCTGGTTCTAGGCCATCTGCGACCGATTTGGCTATTCCAAGTTCGTAATTAGATGGTGTTCCCCCAAGTGCTGCGTGGGTCAGATTTGCCGATGTAATGAAGAGACGACGTTGGCTTGAATGTTTAAAAGACTCAATTGAGATGGTTTTTGCGTGGAATCGGGGTCGTCCGGTAAGGGTTTCAACAGAGAGCCTATCACCGGGTAAATAGACTCGCACTTCGGTGTTACCATGACTTTGGAGATTTTTGAGAGCCCCCGGTTCCGTGATTCCTTGATCAAGACCAACAATCCATTCTGAGTCCGTGAGGTCTCGCCAGTCATTAGTTGTTTCTCCCCTTAGAAACGTCTCAAGTCCTGTTTCGGTTGCGTAAGCGAACCCAGCGCGGACGAGGCTCTGGGATGCAATGTCAGAAATAGCTCTTTCAACGTACTCGCCCGCCTCCAGCGATTTCCCCGGACCTCCTGCGAAAATCATAATTGCTATATTTGTCTTCTTACTATTTGTTGCTTCCCACTGGTTGACCAATCGGGTCCTTATGCCAACGCATAGACTCCCCCTGACCAGTGGTATGATCCGGATCAGATGACAGTAGCTATCATAGTGTGTTCAAATTGGTACTCGCGAATCTGTTTGAGTCTGGGAATACAGATCCACCAACTCCCGGGTATCACTCAGCGTCAGGGAACAATTCTCGGACCACCTGCAATCGCTGGAGTTCGTTCAACTCGTTGCGGATTCGAGTCCGCTTGTCCTCTGGGATTCCATAGAAGTCGTATGCGAGCTTCTCTATTTCCCAATCATCCCCACGGTCAATCTTACCGTTGGATTTGCAGGCGTTACGAACGAGGTTGACGAACCGGTCATACCGCTCCTTCTCTTCCTCGTCATCGAAGTCGACTTCTGGGTAGGGGAGGCCCATGACCAATCCCTGCGTCTTGTACGGGTACGACTGCCACTCAATCTCCGAGCGCTCTTTCGTGTAATAGTAGAGCATCACACGGCTATTCAGCAGTCCAAGGAAGTATTCGAGATCGTACTGCTCGAACTCTGGGTCTCGGTCTTCCAATAAGCGGAAGACGTAGACAACTTGGAGGCACCGAGCATCGGTGTAGTCGATGAACGCGTTGAATCCGAATCCAGTCTTTCGAAGGAGTATTTTCGGGGGTGAGTAGAGGTTCTCGTCCTCGAAGTCAATACCATCTATGGAGTCATCGATGAACGCATGACCCGACTCTCGGTAGCGAGTAACGTGTTCGCCAAAGTAGAGGCGCTTCCAACTACTGTCGGGACAGTGATTCTTGATAATTTCTCTCGTCTCGTAGGCCTCCTCAAACTCGTATTCCTTCTCACAGTGAGTACAGGTCTTCGAGTAATACCCGCCACCCTTCGACGCCGCTCGCTTTTGTGGGTACGTGTCCCAGTTCATGCAGGAAGGGCACCGCATCACTTCTCCAGACTTCCCGATTTCATCACCGCGCGAGTCAAAGAGAACCTCCGCGGTGTCCACTGTATCGGTGCCCATGATATCCATGATGGCGTAGTCATCCTCGTCGGCAAATGGCTTAAACGCGTAGTCTGGTTCGTCGAGGATACGTTGTTGAACCTTCGTGTTTTGCCGTTCAGTAATTAGGGTTGACAGGGCCGTCCCGCCTGCGCCCTGCATACGGTCTCGGTCCTCTTTTCGAAGGACTGAACACTCCACTACGTTGTCTCCCATGGATGGCGTTTTGGTGTATTGAATGATTGCACTGCCAGTCCAGACATCTTCAAAGACACCTTCACCGAGCTTGTGAATCTGGTCAACAGTGTAGTTCATTGCGAGCCATTTGCGGAGTTCCTCATGTTCCTCACGGAAGATGGAGTCAGGGATAATGAACCCAAGCGTTCCCCCGTCACCAAGTAGCTCTGCAGTCAATTCAATGAACAGTTCATAGGTGTCGTACTGCCCAGAGGCGAGCGAGTACTGTCCCTCACCTTCTACCCAGTCCCGATAGTCGTCAACGTCTGCACCCCACGGAGGGTTTCCAGCGATTACGCTGAAACCGTCTCCGTTCGCCCCCACAATCTCCTCAAATTCGGTTTCCCAATCGAACGCCCCCATCTCGTCAGCCTCCTCAACCGAGATTTCCAAGGTCGAAGCCACCGCTTCATTAGGACCGTTGAGTAGGCTGTTTCCTCGCTTAATGTTTTCCTCAAGAATCGTGGGGAGCTTTTCTCCGCTTTTGAGGGCCTTCAAGAACAGGTTGACAGAGGCGATCTCTGTCGCTTGATAGTCAAGGTCGACACCAAACAAGTTGTTCCGAAGAATCCGTTGTCGATAGTCAGAGAAATTTTTGATTCGCGAATAATCGTCCAGTTTCGCTTCCTCTGGGCGAGCGGCACGAACGAGGTTTTGATACTCTTTGTAGCAGGCTTCGAACTTGTCGTACGCCTTGATTAAGAATGACCCACTTCCACAGGATACGTCAAGGAACCGTATCTGCTCGACCTCTGAGAACCGGTTTGCGGCGGCCTTAAAATCCGGGTCTTCGCAATTGAGTTCAGACCGAACGTCGTCCATCACGCGGTTCAGCCTCTCTCCGAGCGTTGAGTCGACAATGTACTCAACAACCGGTACAGGCGTATAGTAGATGCCTCCTTCACGGCGTACGTCGTCGATTTCTTCGAGTTCTAAACCCTCTTCCTTTTCGCGGATTGCATGGCCGAGGTAGTCCTCGTAGATGCTCCCGAGGATGTCTGCATCGAGGTATTCGAAGTTGTACTCGTAGAGTTCATCGATGATGTCTTTGAGGGTTTCGTTTGGAACGGCCCATGTTTCGCACTCGTGGCGGGCGAACAGCTCACTGTTGTAGACGCTGTCGAAATCTTGGAAAGCGTTCGAGAAATCCCGAATGAGACGCCGCTGCTCCGGGTTTATCTTCGTTGAATCCCACGCTTCCTTCATTTTATACAACGTATCTTCCGAGATGACGCTTCGGTCCTCAGCCACTCGCATTACGACAAGGCGGTCGAGGATACGTTGGACGCCTTCCCGGAGCGTTTCTAGTGTCAGTTCCGGTTCGTTCGAATGAATCTCGCTGGTAAGGTTTCCACGAGCGGATGAGAGTGCCTGTTGAACTGCCTCCGTGATTGGCTTCCGCTTCCGGGAGCGTTCAAGAGTCCCAAGTGACCCACGCGAAACACCACGCTTCGAGAGCTTCGAGAGCTTTTCCAGCCCACCTTCGGTCAGGAACTCGTCGACAGTGATTTCGAGGACAAGTCCATCCTCCGTTGCGTCTCTACTCTCGTACGTCCAGTACAGACGAATCTCTTCGAAGTTCGTCAAAACCGCCCATTCACATCGCTGGTGATAGGCGTAGTCGACAGCTTGGTCAACATACGAACGCTTCTCTCCGTCTTTAAGGCGGTACCCGTCAAGGTCTTCCGAGAACTTTTTTGCCTCGACGTAGAACTGATCCCGACCATTCAACACCATTGCGTAGTCCGCAGGACCGACGTCTGTCTGGTGTTCTGGACGAACTTCTTCGCTCTCGGTATCCCACCCCAGCGCTCGGAGAAGCGGGTTAATGAACTGCTGACGAACTGCTGCTTCTCTCTTCTGCCGTCTCTTGGTGTCTGAGGTGGAGTTGTAGTTGTCAACGAGGTCTTCAAGAGAGTCTGTATCGACTCCTTCACGAAGTTCAGTTACCGACATGATTACTCACCTGTCACCCCGTCGTCCACTTTTTTCCGAACCAATATCTCTTCGTCGTCGATATGCCACTGAACAACATCTCCAACTTCAAGCTCAAGCAGGTTTCGTACCGGCCGGGGTACAGTCGTTGTGTTACTTGGACTAATCTTTGTTTCGTCAAGCGGTCCCATCATTGATATATGTCTATTGATTGATTCCTAGAGGATTAATAATCTACTGGTATACACTAATCATACACTTACCGAACGCGAATGAGGAATCCTTCTGTCTGCTCGAATCGGCGGCCAACTAGTTTGAACACCTTATAGTCTCGACATTGTGTGATTTGTAGAAATCCAAACTGCGAATCTCTGTTCCACACCTCCAGTACTTGATGAAGCGGTATGTGATATATAAAGAAGCCATTTTACGGCGAATTTGCTCTACAACCCTTCAAACGCCTGTTTTCCATCTTTGGAAGGTACTGCCTGGTAGTTTAGTACGCGGCAGTGACCTTATGCACCACCGTTCCGTCTGTCGACCCGAATGGTCGAGTACGACAAGGAGCAGGCTCCCCTCAGGGGCGACGCGCTCCAGAAACGCTGCGTTTGAGGAGTTCCCAGTGAGCGGTTTCTTACTTATGCCGGACGCCAAACAAACAGACAGGAGCAATCGTCACGTCGCTGTCCGTCTCCACATAGCGCTCGACGTTCAGTCTCATCAAGTTCGACCCCTCTCCCCGTTATCGATGTGTAAATCGTCGATATCCCTGTGGAAGAAGAGCTGTAAACGCCGTCTTGGTTGATCAGTGCGTCTCAAAGGCGGGAGATCTCGGGGGAGACGATTAGTACTCCCCGAACTGAGAGGGCTAAGATCAGTTGTCATCTAGAACTAGTGTGAATACATTACTTCACACTAGCTTTGAGTACTACGGACTAATTCTATCGCAATAGATAATAAAGATTTCTAATCCAAAGACAGATATATTCACGATCAGGCAGGTCTCCTGAGCACCGTTCTCGGCTTAGTGGGTTCTATCCTTGTAGTTCGCCTATCTCGTCTTCCTACCCCAACCCTCGCGTAGCATTTTACACATCGATGACGGGGAGGGGGAGGTAGCTGCTAATTATCCTATACGGTGAATGTACTGCTCTTACACTTCGAACACGGGGGGAGACACCTGTACGGTCTGTTCACACTTCATGGAACTTCTTCAGTTGAGCCGTGACAACTGTCTGTAAGAGTTCTCCCTGTTCGCTAATTCGTTTCAACCGTCCATCATCGACGATCCGGTCCATCATCGCAGCCGGATCTCCGGTGAACGTGAACTCCATATACATCCCGCCCCCTCGCCCTCGACTCTTCCTAACCGTCGATATCAAACCATACGTCGAAAGCTCCTTGACGTACTTGACGTACGTCTCTCGGGTCATTTGGTCTGCGTCAAGTCTATCGGTAACCCACTGATACACTCGAAACCCAACCGGACTCGGGACTGAACTCCCTGTCTGCTTCGAATAGGAGGCAACGGCTGCTGTCGCATACAGCGAAATTTTCTTTTGCGTGGTGAGTCCCTCAACGAGCTTCAGCGACCGATCTTTATCGATCTCCTCTTGGGATTCTCGGACGTGTTCCTCGCGTACTCGCTCGTCGCCACGCTCATCGGCCAGGTCACCGGCGCCCCGGAACAGGTCGATCGCCTTCCGTGCATCGCCATGGCTCTGCGCTGCAAACGCGGCGACGAGCGGGATCACGTCATCATCTAGCGCTGTGGAGCGGAAGGCATCGCGCCGATTTTCAAGGATTTTGCGTAACTGATTGGCATCGTAATCGGGGAAGTAGACGTCCCGCGGATTGAACGAACTCTCTGCTCGCCCATCGATGTTTTCCATGAACTTCGGGTCGTTCGTGAGTGCTGCAACCGACACACGCCCTTGGATCTCGTTCGTATTGCTCGCGCGTGAGAGCTGGTACAGGAGCTTCGAATAGGCGGGCTCTTCACTCGTCTGTCGTCCGACTAGTAAATCGATTTCATCGAGAACGAAGATGACTGAGTCGTAGTGTTCGTTAACGAGTTCGTACAACCGTCGATATTTCCGTTTCGTGGACACCCCCGTCTCAGGCACGCCGATGTCCGCCCCGACGTTTGTCGCGACACTCTGCACCAGTTCGTATACTGCTTGATCAAGGGTGTTTATCGGCTGGCAATTTATTTCAATGACACCAAAACTCTCGCCTCTCGACCGGCAGAGATCGATGATCTGTTTCGTTACAGCACCAATGATGAGCGACTTTCCTGTTCCTGCGGGTCCGTACAGCAGCATGTTTGGAGGGCGATTCCCCTGGAGAGCAGGCCGTAGGAACGACACGACCGACTCGAGCTGGTCATCCCGACCGACGATTCGCTCCTCGTCGATGATCGTGTCCGGCTCTACGAGATTCCGGTTAGTGAAGACAGATACGCCACCCTCCTCATCGAGCATGTCCCGAATCGATCGCTGTGAGTCTTCGTCTACGTCTGCTTCTCCACTCATCGGACTAGCGTTGACAGCACTCTCTCCTTTTTCAGCCTCCGGTTCAGGTTCTTCATCGTCTCGATGAGAGTAATTTGGTTCGTCCTGAGTGCTGTCGGTCATACAACTACTGTTGCGGCGAGGAATAAAAAGTGTGACCCTCGTAGATGTATATCGACGACTCTTCAGAGCCGATGACCCGATATTTGGCGTTTCTGCATGCTTGATCGCTGTACCGATATCGGAGTGATTCATTGCATACACCCCCCACCTTCGATGTGTAAGCCAGACGTCTGACACCCCGCAATCGATGTGTAAAATCGGATCGCCTACCCCCCGTTGTCGATGTGTAAATACGACTTCTACAGACTCTGGTATCCTCTTTTGCTACTGTCAGTACGTATCGGTCTCAATCCGAGGTATAACTACAATAATCTCGTCGTCCCCTCCATCCCTTCTTACCAAACAATAGAACCAGTGTCAATTCTACTGTTTGGTAAGAAGCCTAGTGGCGAACTAGTGTCAACGCATAGAAAACGTCGTCGAAACGTCCGCGACGCACAAGCAGTACTACCATGAGTGGCCTCGGTATCACTGGTTTCGACGTATCATCATGCACCCAAATCTTGACTCCCGTAGAGCGTCAACGCTGTCAACAGGGATGTCGCATCAGGTCCGTCTCAAAGACGACGTATATGAACGGATCAAAGCAAGCAAACGCGACGATGAGTCATTCAGCGACGCCGTCGAGCGGCTCATTGGTGGGCGGTCGCTCCGAGAGCTCCGCGACGTCTTCGACGAGAAACAGGGAACCGAGATGCGGGATGCAATCGAGGCTGCCGACCGGACGGACCGCGACGACGTCCGTCAGATCGCAGAGCGCTTCGAATGATCGTCGACACGAGCTTTATTCTGGACGTCATCGACGATGTCGATGCTGCCGTCGCGAAGGAACGAGAAGTAGTGCCGGACCCGCCCGTACGTGTCTTTAGTCCCGCATCAAACCATCTGTGGTGCTTCTGTAAGCGTTACCCCTCGATGACTCTATCTCACATTCAGCCATCGGCTCACTTCTGTGACAGCCACGACTAGTGATCAGCGCTCGGGTTGACCGACGTAAGATTCGGTTCATCGAATGTGAGCGCATCTTGTACTGCCACTGGGAGCTCCGGACGCGGCGCTGCTTCATGACGCTCGATTTTCTCTGTCTTGCGTGTGTTTTCGTACAGGGCACGAGCAATCGGGAGTCCACGGAGGTACTTGTAGTCGTAGAGAATCTCAACTCCGTGTTCCGTAAATCCGTAGAACTGGGAGGGCAGGTCCCGTTTTTCTCGGCTTGGTTCGTACGTGTACTGCGCCAGGAGCCCTGCCTCGATCAGTGTCTCTAACTGGTCTTTGATCGCCGCCTGGCTCTTGCCGACCATGTATTCGAGTTCGGCAAGGGACATGAGGTGGGCAGGATGTCCAAGCAACTCCTGGATGATGAGGTGGCGTGTGTCCTGCGAGAGGAGTTTGAAGAGCCGTTGCTGCTCTGCGAACGGCCCTGCATCAGCAGCTCCCGTGTCGCTCTCGCTCATGTGGACTGCTACGGTAAGCGCCGCTATAACGGTTCGGGTTGTCCACATTGATTTCTCTTCTGAAGACCAAGGTGGTTCAGAAGGGATATGGTGTAGTGGTTAGAACAGGGTACCGATGAGTGGTCCCAGCCCACCGCCTGACGCGGCGGCCATCATGGAGCTCGTTCACGAGGCTGTTGGCGGCCTCGAACTCGAGCCCGCAGAGAAACGGGACATCTGGCGCTTCGTCCAGCGTGAGCTCCCGTATCTCTGGAGTCAGCGCACCTCGTATTTCATTCTCGGCAGCTACCGTGACCCGTACATCCGTCGCCTTCGTGCCGTGCAGAATGAACTCACGAAGCAGCTCGGGGCGTATCCCTTCGTCATGGGAGATCTTCTGGAGCTTCCAACCGACCGGCTCAACACGTTCGACATCATGTTTTCCTTGCTCGCGACGTATACCGACTACATCGTCGGTGTGTTCGAGAAGGAGAGTGGTGGCGAGGCACCAGAGCTAGGCGAGATCGACGACGCACCCTACTTCGAGAAGTCATACGTGTTCCCGCGCGATTACACCTGGGTCTCCGAGTCGAATCTCGCGTCAGTACAGCACGTCATCCAGGCTGCCGTCGAAATCGCGTTCACCGATGAGTTGACGGACGATGAGAGACAGACGGAAATGACGTCTCTCGTCGAGCGTGCGCGAAGTACTGGTATCGATATTACCGAACAGGAGGTCTGGGATGTGGTCGACGAGCGAGAGCGTGAGGACAACGCGCCAGCAACGTACAGCTGGGTCCATCTCAACAAGTTCCGAAAATTCGAACTGCACGGTCGATGTTTCCCCTGGACTACGGAAGAGGAGCTCCGAACCGAAGTTTCGGAGCTTCCCTCCCCAACACCACGTCCCGCATGGGAAGAGAGCGAGGAGCCGTGACGGACGATGGGACCTTTTAAGTCGAATAGTTGACCTGCTCCACCTCGCACACAGCCCCCTCGTCCCAAGTGTATCGTGTCTCAAGTGAGTCCTCCAGCTGATGTAGGGGTACTAGTCTGTCGTTTGCGGTTTGGCTCTATTTCAAGTTGGTATTCGGGAAAACGATACTCTGAGGGAGCAACTCGACAGGAACCATCCATGTGCTGGCGGCTACCAAATATTTATACCCACTGCGTCAGCACCGCCTTTCATGGTACTTGACGCGTTCTCGCTTGAGGACTCCGTCGCGGTCGTTACTGGGGGAAGTCGTGGTATCGGCGAAGCCATCGCGATCGCGATGGCTGAGGCTGGTGCTAAGGTCGTCCCTGTCGCTCGATCAGAAGAGGCCCTCACTGCGACGGTAGATCGAATCGAGGCGTCCGGAGGTGACGCGCTCTCCCATCCGCTCGACGTAACTGACCAACAGGGTATCGAAGAGATGTTCGACGAAGTAGAATCGGTGTTCGGTGGTGTTGATGTGCTCGTCAACAACGCCGGCGTGAACCCGTTCTTCGGTGATGCACGGAACCTCGATATAGAGACATGGGAGCAGATCTTGTCGGTGAACGTAACGGGGTCGTTCAAGTGTGCTCGTGAGTTTGGTCGACGAGTATTCGATAGAGAAGACGAGGGTGTCATCGTCAATGTTGCAAGCGTGGGTGGCGTCGTCGCGCTTCCGTATCAGACACCCTATACTGCATCCAAGCACGCGATGGTCGGGATGACGAAGAGTCTCGCCGTTGAATGGGCTCCGGACATTCGTGTCAACGCTCTCGCTCCAGGATACGTCGCGACGGAGTTCACCAAGGGGGTCCGCGAGAACGAGAGTATCCATGAGGACATCCTCGATACGATCCCGCAGGACCGATTCGCAGATCCCGAGGAAATCGCGTACGCCGCGGTCTATCTCGCGAGTGATGCCGCACGATACGCGACCGGTGAAGTACACGTCCTCGATGGCGGGATTTCTGCCCAATAGCTCTCGAGGGTCCTTCCACCAGTCTGACCCGCTCGGGAGTAACCAGCGAAGTTAGAGCGCTTCATTCTCTCGGCAGGCGACAAGGAGTTTGTGCGTCTCAGCCAGAACAACGTCATCGTTCTGATCGATGAGTTCAACGCGCATCGTGATCAGACCCCAGTCATCGTTTCGTCGATCTTTCTGAATGATTTCTATTGCCGCGTGAACGCTATCACCAGGGGAGACCGCCCCTGGATACCGAACGTTGTCGTGACCGTAGTTCATCGCTAGGGCAGCATCCTCAGCGATGGCGTCGACGAGGAATCCATCGGCGATTCCAAGAAGCAGAGTCCCCTGCAGAACTACATCATCAACAAGCGGGTGGTCTGCTGCGTACTCCCGGTCAACATGAATCGGATCTGTCGATCCGGTAGCTCCGACAAACATCCGGATATCGGAGTCAGTTACCGTTCGGCCGTCTGTGACGAATTGTTCGCCGACTTCGAAACTCTCGTAATTGCGTCGCGTAGTCATATTGAAACAGTTACCTTGATTTTTTGACTATTTTCGATGGTGTGTGGCACTTGGGTGCGTTACTCAGGTTTCAACCGTATCGTTATTTAGTGACAATAACGGTAACCATCTGGAAATTCAGTGTCATAGCAAAATTTCGGCCAGCTATGGATACGCCACTAGTACTGTCGTTCGTCAGGCATAACGGGAATAGTACCCTCCATATCCCGTGCATACTTGACCATATTCCCATAATCTCTTGCTAGTTCGCCAGATTTCCAGGCGGATAGAGGTTGTGAAGTTGTTGCTTCAATCCACCCATCCGATTGCAATTGAGCTAAAACATTTTCTATCGTAGCTCGCTCAACATGATGCGCGGTTTCGCTCTCGACATCGGCCACAGAAAACTGTTGTTTCTCAATAGCTAGTCTGATTACAACCCCTCCGATATGTGCTGATGTATCATGTACCATAGACTCAGAACTACGCTCGAGCGGCTTATATCTATGGGACACAGCGCAAGGACCATTAGATCCTTGCGCTCGGTCCATACTCACTGCCGTCACAGGAAGTGTGATATCTTTCGTCTTGTAGCAATCGCGCTAGCTGATCGAGACCAGAACCAGGTTTCCGTGCACCCCAGTCTGACCATCCGCGACTCTCGGCTTCAGTTGCCTCACTCTGTCAGCTTGTGGCGTTGAATCTTCCCTGAAACAGTCGTTGGGAATTCGTCGACGAACTCGACCTGTCGTGGGTATTTGTAGGCCGCCTCTCGATCCTTGACGAACTGCTGGAGATCGGTGACGAGCGTATCGGAGGGAGTTACGTTCGGCTCCGGAACGACGAACGCTTTCACGATTGTCCCACGGTCGCTGTCGTCAACACCGACGACAACGGCATCGCTGACCGCCTCGTGCTCCCGGAGACTTGCCTCGATCTCCAGCGGACTAACACGATAGCCACTCGTGATGATAACGTCGTCGGCTCGTCCCTCGTAGTAGAGATACCCATCGTCGTCCATCGATCCGGCGTCGCCTGTCAACATCCAGTCGCCGACGAACAGGTCCTCAGTCAGATCCGGTTGGTTCCAGTACCCCAGCAGCATCGAGGGATCCGGGCGTTTCACCGCGATGTGGCCGATCTCGCCGTTTTCGATGCGTTCACCCGTCTGCTCGTCGACGATCGCGATCTCGTGACCTGGACAGGGCTTTCCCGCCGCCGCGAGGTTGATTTCCATCTGTCGATGGTTCGTTCCCACCAGGAAGTTACACTCTGTCTGGCCGTAGATCTCGTTAACGAGTGCGTCCCACTCGGTCTCGACGAACTCAATGATGTCCTCGGTGACCGTTTCACCCCCACTCGGGACGACTTCGACGTCGAGGTCGTACGCTGAGGCATCGACCTGCCGGAGCAACCGCACCATCGTCGCCGTCAACAGCGGATTGGTGACACCATAGCGTTCCAGCAGGCTGTACACCGTCTCGGGATCGAACTGGCCGCCGTAACCGACCACGGGTTGGCCGTGGTACCACGCTCCCCAGACGACTGCGAACAACCCACCGACCCATGACCAACCTGCGGGTGTGTAATGGACTGCATTCCCACCGGGGAACTCGTTTATCATCTGCCAGCCAGGGATGTACCCAAACAAACTCCGATGGGCGTGGTGAGCCCCCTTCGGTTTCCCGGTCGTTCCGCTGGTATAGATGATATATGCGGAGTCCTCTACAGCCGTCTCGACCGTCTCGAACCGTGGCGAGGAAGCAGCAATGCCATCGTCCCACGAAACCCCCTCGACGTCTTCAGGGTCGTCGACAGTAATGACGGTTTCAAGATGAGGCAGGTCCTCACGCAGTTCTTCGACGAGGTCCGCACGTTGTTCGTCGACGATAGCGACCTGCGTCTGTGAGTGATCGAGACGGTAGTGGAGCCCCTCACTACCATACAACACTGACAGTGGGACCGAGACGGCTCCCAACTGCAGCACACCGAGATTGGCGAACAGTGTCTCGGGGCGCTGGGGGAGGACAATGCCGACCCGCGTGCCTCGTTCAACGCCGTGGTCTGCGAGGAGGTTAGAGACTCGATTCGCGACCCGCTGTATCTCCCAGAACGTATAGGTCTCGCGGGCCCCATCCTCACTCTCATAGAATAGGCCAACGCGACGTTTTCCGTCGTCTCCGTCGGCCCACTGCCCACAGAGTGCGTCGGCCATGTTGAACGACTCAGGGATGTCCCACTCGAACTGGCGGTACGCCTCGTCGTATGAGTCGTACTGACTCAGATCGATGCGCATGAATACAGCATTCGGGTCCACCGTGATTACTGTATGGGAACCTCTCGCATCCAATCAAGCCATTGCATAGCCTCCGTCGATGATGAGGTTGTGGCCCGTCACAAACGAGGCGTCGTCGCTCGCGAGGAACGCGACGCCCGCCGCTATTTCGTCAGCATTTCCGACGCGACGCATTGGCGTCCGTCGCTCGGCGTAGTCAAGCGTTCCCGCATGTGTGTCCTCTCTGAACATGGGGGTATCGACGAATCCCGGCGAAACCGCGTTGGCTCGGATATCCTTCGTCGCATAGTCACGCGCGATCTGTTGCGTCAGGGCGATAACGCCGCCTTTTGCCGCACTGTAGGACGCAGAATTTGGCGACCCTACGACCCCGAAAACGCTTCCGACGTTGACGAGCGCGCCGCCATCGGCATCAAGCATTCGTTCGACACCTGCCAGACAGCCGTGGTAGACACCCGTCAGGTTGAGTTCGACTGTCCCCTGCCAATTCTCCTCGTCGGTGTCCGTCAACGCGTACGACGCTGCGCGTCCAGCGTTGTTAACGACGACGTCAACCCCGTCGAACGTCTCGACGGTCCGTCGCATCGTCTCGCGCATGTTCGTGAGATCAGTAACATCTGTCTCGAAGAAGGCTGCTGACCCGCCAGTGTCGGTGATGAGTTCGTCGGTTGGGACAGCATCGGTTCGTGGAGTCCGCCTCACGTCGGCATTGACCACCATTGCTCCTTCGTTCGCGGTTCGAATCGCGATCGCCCGACCGATTCCAGAACTCCCGCCGGTGACGACGACAACCTTGTCTTGAAGCCGCATACCACTCTCGCCGACGTCGAGACGTAAACCGTTATCTGAACGACAAGGAGCAGTAGCTATTTGTGCAGGAAGCCGAGTTAGTAGGTAGCAATGAACGGTGGAGACACTATTCTCCGTGTGGAGAATTTACGAAAGCAGTTTGATGGCATCGTCGCCGTCGATGACGTCACTGCGGAGTTTCGACGTGACGAACTCCACGCTATCATCGGGCCGAACGGTGCCGGAAAGACGACGTTCTTCAACCTCCTCACAGGGGCGCTCTCGCCAACGAGCGGCACCATCGTCTTCGAAGGCGAGGACATCACCCACGCTGCGCCGAGTGAGATCGCCCGGCGTGGTCTCATCCGATCGTATCAGGTGACGAAACTATTTGATGGGCTTACTGTCCTCGAAAACGTCGCCATCGCGGTGCAATCTCGAGAGAACGCCTACAATTTCTGGGGCGCGACGGATCCGGCCATCGACGAACGCGCCTACGAGATTCTCGAACAGGTCGACCTCACCTCGAAGGCCGATAGTCTCGCAGAGAACCTCAGTCACGGTGAGCAGCGTACACTTGAAATCGCCGTCGCGCTGGGAACGGAACCCAAATTACTGCTGCTTGACGAACCGACCAGCGGGATGAGTCCCGAGGAGACACGCGAGGTCATCGGGCTCGTAGGGGACCTGCGGACAGAGTTCCCCATCATACTCATCGAACACAAGATGAGCGTCGTGAACGAGGTCGCCGACCGGATTCTCGTCTTACACAACGGCCGAAAGCTGGCCGACGACCGGCCAGAGGTTGTCAAGCAAGATGAGGAAGTTCGCCGCGTCTACCTCGGAGGGACGGCATGAGTCTCCTTGAAGTCGAGGCTATCAACACCTACTACGGGCAGAGCCACATCCTCCATGACCTCTCGTTGAACGTTGAAGAGGGGGACCTCGTCACGCTCGTCGGTCGGAACGGGGCCGGAAAGACGACCACGCTGAAGTCGATCATGGGCTTCCAGAACCCCCGGACCGGAACGATCACCTTCGACGGTGTCGACATCTCGGACAACGAACCCCACGAAACCTCGCAGGCCGGTGTCTCCATCATCCCCGAACACCGCCGCGTGTTCCCCGAGTTAACCGTCGTGGAGAACCTCCAGTTGGGTCATATGGGCCATGGACTCCCCGATGAGCGTGTCGAAGAGCTGACCGGGCGTATCTATGACTACTTCCCGCGCCTCGAAGAGCGCAAACAGCAACGCGCGGGGGTGATGAGCGGTGGCGAACAGCAGATGCTCGCCATCGCCCGTGGCCTCCTCTCTGACCCGGAGCTCTTGCTCGTCGACGAACCAACCGAGGGACTGATGCCCTCGCTCGTCGAGAAACTTCGCGAGATCCTCCAGCGTATCAACGACGATGGTATCACCATTCTGCTCGTCGAGCAAAACGTCGAACTCGCCCTCGATATCAGCGACTACGGCTACGTCGTCGACGAAGGCGAAATCAAAGCCCAGGGATCTGGGAAAGAGCTAGCCCAGGACGAAGATATCAAGAACCGCTACCTCGCACTGGGGTGAGCGCTGATCGGAGCGAAGAACGCCGTTCGCGCGTCTTTCGGACGTTCCGCTCTATGGGATGTATGTACTCTAAACAGGATGAGCGGTGAGTGTAGAGCTCTTACGGGCGCAAGCGATCGACGACATCCTGCACACTGAACCCACGACCACTGTCGAACAGACGTTCTTTGACAAGTCCAACGATGCCCTCTGGAGCGAGCAATACGACGAAGATTATGACCAATCCGAACAGTACCTGCCAGTTCTCAGTGATGCCGATGAACGTATCTGACAACAAAATGAATACTGCAGCCCCGACGAGCGGACCGACGAGCGTCCCGATACCACCCATGATCGCCATCAGCACGACCTCGCCAGACATCGTCCAGAACAGCAGATCTGGCGAGATAAAAATGAACAGGGCGACGTACAACGCGCCAGCGAACCCAGAGATAGCCCCTGACATCGTGAAAGCCACCAGGAGGTAGTTGTTCACGTCATAGCCGAGGTGAAGTGCCCGGTCCTCGCTCTCGCGAATCGCCTTTAACGTTCGTCCGAACGGTGAGTTGACGATGCGTGTCATCGCAATGAACACGACCAAGAAGAGCACGCACACGAGCACGTAGAAGTGCAGATCGCTCTCGAGAGGGGCTAATGGGCCAAGGGGGGCCTCGGTGGTCGGTAACGACAGTCCGTTTGACCCACCGGTTAGTCCCGACCACTGGAAGACGATCGTATAGGTCATCTGTGCCAGTGCAAGGGTAATCATCGCGAAATAGATACCACGTCGTCGAAGGCTCAGGTATCCGAAGATAGCACTAATGACCGTGACAGCGACGACGCTGAGTACCATCGCGAGGTACAGGTTCGCGACGACGTATTCGGTAACCAAGATGGTCACGTATGCGCCGAGTCCAAAGAAGGCCGCATGGCCGAACGACAACTCACCTCCATAGCCGAGGATGATGTTGTAGCCCATCGCGAAGATACCCATGACGACGATCTCCGAGCCGAGAAACGGTGAGGTGACGAACGGGAGCGCCAACAACACCAACAGGACGGCGAGGTACATCAGCCATCGCTCACCCAGCATCGATGTGGCGCTTCCGAAGCGGGCGGTATCTGTAGACATCACTCGATCACCCCTTCCTCACCGAACAGTCCTCGCGGTCGAACGAGGAGGATAACGGCCATGAACACGAACACGATAACCTCCGAGGCCTGTGCGTACACCATCCCGGTCAGTACCTGGAGCTCACCGATCAGGAGCCCCGCGATGATGGTCCCACGAAAACTCCCCAGTCCACCGACAACGACCACGACGAACGCGGGAATCAGCAGTTCGATACCCAGTGTGGGGTACGCTGCCCGGACCGGCCCGATGAGTGCCCCCGCAGTACCCGCGAGCGCGGCACCGATACCGAAGACGACCAGATAGATGCGTGAGACGTCGATCCCGAGCGCATCGACCATCTCCCGGTCCTGGGTGCCTGCCCGGATAAGCAATCCCATGTCTGTTCGGTTGAGGAACAGATAGAGCGCGGCGATGAGCACCGCTCCAGCGACAATGACTAGCGTGCGATACAGCGGATAGCTGAAGAGCACCAGGTCGATCGATCCCTGTGCCCACGAGGGATTGGGGAAGTTCTTCCCCGATTGACCCCAGACGAGCATGACTCCACCCCTGAGGAACTCGGCGATTCCGAACGTCAACAGGAGCTGTAACAGCGCGTTGTATCGCCCATAGGTGTACCGTAGCAACGTCCGTTCAAGGACGACCCCGAGCACGAACGTCCCGAGGATGGCGGCACCGATGGCGAGGAGGAAGCTCCCGGTCTGTGCTTGTATCGTCCACGCGAGGTATGTACCGACGAGCAGGATATCACCGTGAGCGAAATTGATGACTCCGAGTAATCCGAAAATGAGGGTCAACCCGAGCGATACCAGCACGAGGGTCATACCGAGCATGAGCCCGTTGAACAGTTGGGTCGCGTAGTACTGCGTCTGGAGCGGGCTCACGAGGGTGAGGGGCTCGAGTGCGGTGACAGCCAAGAGTGATGAGACCATCGTATATCAGAAGCTACACCCAGTTTCGTCGCAGGTCCGCATCTGCGTCTCTTCTGGGTTCTGGGGGGTGTTGAGCACCTCGAAGAAGTTCTGGCCATCGACCTCTGAGCCGGGCCGTCCCTTCACTGTCAGTGTCGCGATGCTCGCACGGTGATCACACGCACGGAACCGTTCGCCGACGCCCCACAGTTGCGGGAACAGCTCGCGGTCTTCCATCTCGCTGCGAACCGCGTCGGTCTCGGTGCCATCAGCAGCCGAGATGGCCTTGAGTGTCGTACGGACACCGGCGTACATGCTCGCGGAGAACCCAAGCGGCCGAGTATCGTATTCCTCGTAGAAGGCGTCGGCGAACGTCTCAGCCTCCGATGTATCGTGCTCCCAGTACCACGGAGCACTGGCATAGAAGTTCTCGTGGCTCAGGATGTCTTGGCCGATCTGTTCGGCTTCGACGATACCCGTCGCGGGCCACACACAGATGTGGTCTTCGAGCAGTCCGAAATCACCGGCTTGTTGAGCACTCTGGACGTGATTCGATGCGAATAGGTTGAAGCTGATGATGTCGGCTCCCGAATTCCGGGCTTCGGTTATCGCCTGTGAATAGTCCGTCGCGCCGAAGTCGACATATGTGTTACCGAGATACTCGACTCCGTCGTACGACGGAACGATTTCGGCTTCATTCCACTCTTGGATGGATTGGCCCCAAGAGTAGTCCGCCGATATCTCATAGACGCTCTCGCCGAGGCCCTCTTCGAGGGCGTAACGTAATCCGCCACTGGTCTGTTGAACGGCGCTGTTCCCTGCGTTGAACACGTTCGCCCGGCACTGTTCGCCGGTGATGGCGTTACTCCCCCCAACACAGGTATAGATGACGTTCTCACGCTGGGCGAGCTCACCGATAGCGAGTGCGACACTGCTAGAGAAGTTCCCTGCCAGGAAATCTGCACCCTCCTCGTTGAGCAGGTCGCGAGCGACCTGAGTTGCCCGCTGGGTGTCGGTCTGGGTGTCTTTGAACACCACTTCGACTTCTCGGCCGGCATCGTCGTCCTCGTTGGCGTGTTGCACAGCCAGTTCAACGCCTTCCTTTTGGTTCTGTCCGATAGTCCCGTAGGGTCCGCTCGTGGGAATCGTTGCCCCGATGGTAATCGTATCGCTGCCCCCGCCAAGTCCCTCACCAATACACCCAGCGGTAGCAGTCAGGGCGACGCCACCCGCCGTTGCTTTGAGGTAGCTACGTCTCGACATACTCCGGGGTGTCCTGTCATTGCGTGGCATGCAGTGGTCAGATGAGTAAGTGCAAGTATATATCTGTTTTCCATTTTTTCGTCTTTCCAATAATCGGTTTATGCGTTATGAGATGGCTGCGTGACATCTTTGGTTCGAAGAGCGTTGCCCTCGGGACAGGATTCTGGTTACGTATGACGCTCGACGACGGCTTGGCGTTCTATCTTCCCGGTGCCGCTGGTCGGGAGGTCCTCGACGAACTCGACACGCTTCGGGTGTTTGAACCGAGCAAGCCGGCTCTCGAGGAACGAGCGAAGCGCTTCTTCGGAAATCTCCTTCCCATCGGTCGTAGCGACGACTGCAGTAACGACTTCTCCCCACTCGCTGTCGGGAACACCGAAGACGACCGCACCAGTCACGTCCGGGTGGGAATAGAGCGCCTCTTCGACCTCACTGGGGTAGATATTCTCCCCACCCGAGATTATCATGTCGTCCAGACGGCCGTGAATGTGATAGAAGCCGTCCTCATCTACCTCCGCGATGTCCCCTGTATGGAACCAGCCATCGTCGTCCCACACTTCGGCTGTCTTCTCCGGTAACCCGAGGTATCCATCGGCGACTGTCGGTCCACGGTGGAGCAACTCACCGCTCTCGCCGGGGCCACACTCCGCTCCGGACTCATCGACGACCTTGGCATCGACGTGGGTGAACGTCTGCCCATTGCACTTCGGAGGTTTCTCCATTGCATGCTCGGGGCGTAACATCAATGACCCATCGGTCGTCTCGGTGAGGCCGTAGGCCGCGACACACTGAACATCAATCGAATCGAACTGGCGTTTCAGCTCGCTCGGAACCGGTTCGCCACCACCGACGACGAGTTCGAGCGCGGAAAGGTCGTGTTCACGCCATCCCTCCACGTCGACCATCGCATTGAGCATCGTAGGAATCGCGAACGTCTTGGTGACGTCGTATGCTTCCAGGATTTCCCACGCCTCTTCGGGGTCGAATTCCTGTTGAAGGACGACGGTCCCCCCGACGTGAAGCAGCGGGAGTGTGAAGATGTTGAGTCCCCCGACGTGGAAGATGGGGCTAGAGGTAACCGTAACGTCGTCGGCAGAGAGTTGCGCGTCGACGACGTAGCTGACCGAAGAGAAAAACAGGTTCTTGTGGGAGAGGGGGACCCCTTTCGGTCGGCCGGTCGACCCACTGGTGTAGAGCAGTACCGCGGGGTCGTCGAACCCGTCTGCGATGGATAGTTCCGCGCTATCGAACTCGTAGAACCCATCCCAGGGGTCGGCGTCAACGCGTTCCTCACTGGGCGAACCGATTCTGACCGTCTGGACACCGTCGAGCGATAGGTGCTTGACCGTCTCCTCGAACACGCTTTCGAAGACGTAGAGGTCCGGTTCGACGTCGCCGGTCAGGTAGTCGAGTTCGTCCGGAGACAGGCGGTAGTTGAACGGCGCGATGACGGCTCCGAGTTTGCAGGTGGCGAAGAACAGCTCGAAGAACTCGATTGAGTTGCGGAACAGCCCACACACTCGGTCGCCCTGACCGATACCGCGGTCGGCCAGCGCGCGGGCGATGCTGTTCGAGCGCCGTTCGAGTTTGCCGTATGTGTGTTCATCGCGGGTCGTCTGTTCGACAATAGCGACTGAGTCAGGGTGGTAGTACGACTTCTTGCGAAGGATGTACCCGAAGTTCGCTTGGCGCATACCTCCGGGGTGTGGCTCCAGTGTAATATGCATACCTCCCGTATAATCACGATTGCAGTGTACCGAGGAACACGCCAGAGACCGTGTCTACAGCCTGTCTTCGAGCGCAGCTAATCGCGTTCCTGCCTCGAAGGCATGTGGAAACTCCGCGAGGAAGATAAACAGCCCATCGAAGTCCCGGGGATGGTACAGGTACTCGGTGAACTCACCCGCGGAGATCTCTCCGACCGGCTCAACCCCATCGTCGGCCAGTTCCCCTGCGGCGGCCTCGAGATCTGCCACCCGAAACGCGATGGCGTACAGCCCAGTATCGTACTTCTCGATGAATCGTGCAACGGCGTTCTCCGAGTCGTTGTCCGACGGCTCGACGACGTCGATACCAATGCCGGCGGTATCGATCACGCTCTGCAGGTCATTCGTCCCACCAGCGGTCTCCGTCGTCAGCGTCAGCAACTCGCCAAAGTTGAGGTCGAGGCGGTCGGTGAGTGTGCCTGCGGTTCTATCGAGATTGTCGGTGGCGATGACGATGCGGTCGATACTGACTACGTCCATAACGAGCGAGAGTAATGCCCACGGGGTATGAAACTGTGGGTCACACTGGCGGTCTACCGACAATTCACCAGAACGGTTATGGTTGGCTCCCAACGAGAGGCATGGTATGCCAGTGCATGCGTACGAGGCAAACACGTTCGTCTGGGGTGCCGGCTGTATCGACGAACTCTCGACACGCCTCGATGAAGTGGGAGCGACCCACGTGTTGGTCGTCTGTGGCGAACACGTCGGCGCGAACGACGACCTGTTCGAAGCGGTCGAACGAGCTCTCGGCGACCACTCGACTACAAGATTCACCGGAGCACGAAGCGACGTCCCGCTCGAAACCGTCATGGAAGGGGTTCGCGTCAAACGCGATTGTCGAGCCGACGTTCTCGTGAGTGTCGGTGGCGGGAGTGCCAGCGACACGGCGAAAGCGATCGCGACGTTCGACGCCGAAGAAGGGCGGTCGATGGACGAGATGAAAGCGCAGACGACCGATGACGGTGAGGCGTACGTTCCCGCACTGCCGGCTGAGAAGGCTGCGGTGTTCGCCATCGCGACCACGCTTTCGGCGGCAGAGGTGAGCAACGCGTTCGGCGTGACCGACCTCGAACGCGGTGAGAAAGGTGTTCTCGTGGACGAGAAGGTACGTCCGGTCGCCAGTTTCTACGACCCCGAGTTGACGGCGACGACACCGCCGAGTATCATCGCGAGCACCGGGATGAACGCGCTCGACCATGCCGTCGAAATCCTCTACTCAGACCCTCGGGGTGAGAACCCGTTCTACCAAGCGACGGCCGCTCGGGCGATTGAGTTGCTGATGGCTCACCTTTCCGACGCCGTTGCGGATCCTGATGACCAGACCGCCCTCGAAGGTGCACAGGTGGGAGCGGCACTCAGCGCGCTGGGCCTCATCGGTGGCATCTGTATCAACCATGGAATCAATCACGCACTCTGTGCACGCCACCCTGTCTCCCATGGGGACGGTAACAGCATACTGCTGCCTCACGGCATCGCGTTCAATATGCCTGCAGTCCCCGAGCGCGTCCGTCGTATCGCTGCTGCGATGGACATCGATACCGAGGGCCGGGACGATCAATGGGTCGTCAGACGCGTTATCGAGTCTGTTCGTGACCTCCAGACAGAGATCGACGTCCCGTATCGACTGCGGGATGTCGATGTCGATCGAGACGACTTCGACGAACTCGCGGCCGTGGCCGCGACGGACTCGGCGATGGCGAGCAATCCACGGCCAGTGACCGAAGCGGATATCCGCGACGTTCTCGACGCAGCCTGGTGAGCGTATCGGAACGTCCGACCGACGGTACTGTTTTACTGTTCGGGTTTCCATAGGTTTCCAATGGTTCAGGCAGTTCGCATGCCGATGATGGGGAATACGATGGAGACTGGCCTGCTCGCTGAGTGGGTTGTCGAGGCTGGCACCTCCGTCGAGGAAGACGACGTGCTTGCAATCGTCGAGTCCGAGAAAGCAGCCGCCGACGTCGTCGCGACGCAGTCTGGAGAACTCGCTCGCATCGATGTCGACGCAGGTGAGGAAGTGCCGCCGGGGACGCTTATCGGGGTCGTCCTTGCCGACGACGAACACATCGAGGACGCCCCAGCTCCTGGAAGTCGAATCGAGCCCGAAAGTGACAGTGATGACGGTTCCGGGAACAGTGGCCAGACAGACGTCGATGACACGTCTTCCGACGAAAATAGTACCAGCGCCAGTACTGACGCTCACATCGACGCCAGCACAGAAGCTAGTACAGAGAATGAGTTGACGATTCGAGCCGCTCCAGGGGCGCGGAAGCTGGCAGCGTCTGAAGACGTGGACCTTTCGACCATCCAGGGGTCTGGTCCGGAAGGTGCCGTCCTCAGAGCCGACGTTGAGGACGTTCTGGAGCAAGCAGTCGTCACGAGGGAGACAGATGACACAGCCGCCGACCCCGACGTCGCTGGAGAGAGACGGTCGTTCGCTACTCCGAGGACACGTCGACTCGCTCGAGAACAGGGGATCTCGATGAGTGATCTCCGAGGAACGGGCGTGAACGGCCGGGTGACGGAATCGGACGTGCGGGCCGCCGCAGGACAGGAAACCGTACCGAGGCCGTCTGAAAATGCTGAACCCCCCAGAGCGTCCATGGATGGCCGCTCGCCGACGGACGCGGCTGCCCATGGTGTCACTGTCGTGGAGGAGCAGCCACTCTCACGCATGCGCCAAACCATCGCCGGTCGGATGACGCAGTCGGCGAGGCAGGCCCCCCATGTCACACTCAATCGCTCGGTGAGCGTTGACCGGGGGTTCCAGACGGCGACAGAACTCACAGAAGATGGAGACACTACCGTAGGGTTCACGGACGTACTCGTTGCGGCCGCGGGCCGAGCACTGGCGACCCACCCTGAATTTAACGCGTGGTTCGAGAACGACAACCTGCGGTTGATCGCCGAGCGAAACGTCGCCGTAGCCGTCGACACCGACGCAGGGCTCGTCACGCCAGTCATTCGCGAGGTGGGCCGACGCTCGCTAGTGAGTATCGCCAGCGAGCGCCGAGAGGTGACCGACGCTGTTCTCGATGAATCGTTTTCGATGGACACCCTCCAGGGAGGGACGTTTACCATCACGAACCTCGGAATGTTCGGTATCGACTCGTTCGACCCGATTATCAACCCCCCACAGGTAGCGATTCTCGGCGTCGGGTGCATCCACGGCGAAAAGGAACGAACCTGTACCCTCTCGCTTTCGTTCGACCATCGAGCGGTCGATGGTGCCGATGCCGCTCGGTTCCTCCAGACACTTACGGCGTTCGTCGAGGCGCCGTCACGACTCGTTGCTGCCTCGACCGAGGATATGAGTACTCACACCGAGGATACCGGCGGGAGCCCAGTGAGCAATACTGGGACGTCACTCGACGAGATATCTGTCGCTGAGTTGCTCGAGCGCGACATCCATGAGCATGCTACCGAGGTCGCCGCTGCCCACAGCTGGCCGGTACCGACCCTCGATGTCGAGTTGATCGAAGGTGTCCCGACCATCGCGGTGGAACGGGGGGGAGATCTCTCGGCGGCGAACGCGAAGCGACTCATCTACGCGGCCTGTCGGGAATCGCAGTACTCCGACGCCATTACTGGTCTCAGAGACCCCGACGTCACCGTCAGCTGAGCACCCTGCCCACCAGTAAATTATTTATCATAAGTACTAAGACCCGAGCGTGTTAGTTCGGGGCATGGACTTTACGCTGTCCGAGGAGCAGCAGATGATGCAGCGTCTCACGCGGGATATCTGTTCGAATTATGATCTCGAGTACTGGCGCGAAAAGGACGAAGCTGAGGAGTTTCCCCACGAGATCTGGGACGACCTGACCGATGCCGGGTTCATGGGGCTGACTGTTCCGACCGAGTACGGTGGCGAGGGGCTCGGGATGGAAGAAGTCGCGACGGTCGGCCTCGCACTGGGTCGCAACGGGGGAGGTGTTAGTGGACCGAACCTCCTCACGCTCGGACCGGTGTTTGGTGGCGTCTCCATCAACGAACACGGCAACAACGAACAGCGCGAACGTCTCCTCCCCGAGGTAGCCAATGGGGCGGTCGTTGCCCTTGGGTTGACCGAACCCGATGCGGGACTGGACACAGCCGGTATCAAATCAACCGCTGAGAAGGACGGCGACGAATACGTACTGAATGGGACGAAGGTATGGACCACTGGCGCACATGTTTCTGACTACATCGTGACGCTGGCCCGGACCTCACCGATGGGTGAGGGCTCGCGCCACGAGGGTATCTCGCTGTTCGTCGTCCCGACAGACAGTGACGGTGTGACGACGAACAAGATCGATAAACTGAGCATGCGCTGTCTCGGTTCCTGTGAGGTCGTCTTCGATGATGTTCGTGTTTCTGAAGAGAATCTCCTCGGCGAGGAAGACCGGGGGTTCTACCACGTCCTTGGGACGCTCAACACCGAACGCATCATCTGGTCGGCGATTCCGCTGTCGGCGGGTGAACTCGCGCTGGACCTCGCGGTTGATTACGCTAGCGAACGTGAGTCGTTCGAACGGCAAATCGGGCAGAATCAAGGCGTGCAGTTCCCACTGGCCGAGAACAAAATCGAACTGGAAACATCGAAGCTGATGATTTACAAGGCCGCTTCACTGTACGATGCCGGCGAGGAGTGTGCAATGGAGGCGAACGCAGCGAAATTCATGGCCGCCCGTGCCGGGTTCAATGCCTGCGACCAAGCCGTCCAGACACTCGGTGGGATGGGATTCGCGAACGAGTACCACGTCGAGCGACTGTACCGCGACGTTCGCCTCGCGCGGGTCGCACCCGTCAGCGACGAACTC
>NZ_JARRAH010000006.1 GCF_030553305.1 Halomarina ordinaria
TGCCTGTCAGAAAACGTGGGTGAGGGCGACGCTCAGTCGTCGCGCTCGTCGAAGCCGACGGTCGCGGTGCCGTCGACGTCGAACGCCGTCAGGTCGCCGTCGAAGCGGTAGGCGTCGACGCCGCCGGAGACCGACCCGGTGACGGTGCCGCCGTCGATGCGGTCCTCGGCGCTGACGGTGCCGATGTCGGCGTACTTCTCGACCTCGCCGTCGACCTCGAAGCGGTAACTGCTCTCCTCGCCGTCGCCCTCGACGACGATGAGGTTCGGGAGGGAGTCGTCGCCGAACTGCTCGGGCGCGACCTCGGTGCCGTTGACGCGCACGGTGGCGTCGCCGTCGAGCGTGACGCTCGTGATGTCGCCGTCGAAGCGGTAGGCGTCGACGCCGTCGGAGACCGCACCCTCGGCGCTGCCGCCGGAGATGTTGTCCTCGCTGTCGAGCGTCCCCTCGGGGTCGGGCGCGATGACGCCGTCGACGGTGACGCCGTAGGAGGTGACGCCCTCGCCGCCGACGAACTCGACGACGTTCTCGGGGAGGAGGTCCTCGGGCGAGACGACCTCGCCGTTGTGGACGACCTCGGCGTCGCCGTCGAGGACGAAGCTCACCAGCCCGCCGGTGAACCGGTAGCTGTCGACGCCGCCGGTGACCGCACCGGCCGCGACCTGCTTGGTGACGTTGTCCTCGTCGTCGACCGTCCCGTCGCCGTCGTTGGCCTCGAGCGACCCGGAGACGGCGAACTCGTACTCGGCGTAGTCGCCCGTCCCGCGGACCGTGAGGATGTTCGTGCCGCGCTTCGCCTCGCCGAGCGACGCCGGCGGGACGTTCTCGCCGTCGACCTCAACGACGGGGGGGTCCCCGTCGAACTCGAAGGCGGTGACCTCGCCGTCGAAGCGGTAGGTGTCAGTCCCGCCCGCGACGGTACCCTCGGCGCTCGACCCGGAGATACCGTCGTCGTCCTCCAGGTCGTCGCCGGCCTCGAGGGCGCCGTCGACGGTCAACTGGTAGGTCGTCGGCGCGTCGACGTCGGGGCCGGGGCCGGAGATGGCGATGCGGTTCGGGAGCGCGTCCTCCGCCGCATCCGCGTCCTCGGGCTCGGGTCCTGATGGCTCCGTTGATGGCTGCTCCTCGTCGCCGCCGCTCTTGCGCCAGTCGGCGTTCGGCGCGGGACAGGAGTCACGGCTCGTGATGTTGTTCGTCGCGACCTGCGAGCCGTTGAACACCGTCGCCTTGCCCGGCACCTTGATGTTCGTGTTGACGACCTCGCTCCCGCCGGAGTTCGACATCGTCACGCCGTCGCTGTTGCCGGTCATGTAGACGCAGGCGTCCTTGACGACCGACCCGGGACGGGTGTCGAGGTTGATGGCGCCGTCGCGGGTGTTCGCCGACCCCGTGACCGAGACGTTCTCGATGGTGATGCCCCAGGGCTTCTCCGGGGTCTTGTGCCCGCGGTTCGAGAAGCGCTCGCCGGGGGCCAGCGCCCGGATGGGTGCCATCCCGTCGACGTCACAGCGGACGCGGGTGTTCTTGATGGTCAGGTTCCCGTCCGAGGAGTTGATGGCGATGGCGCCCTGCCCCGGTTCGGGGACCGACTTCACGATGACGTCGCAGTTGTAGACGCCGCCGCCGGACTTGCCGTGCTGCCCGCTGGCGAAGTAGAGTCCGTTGACGCCGCCGGGGTCGCCCGTGTTCTCGGGGTGCCAGTTGTCGAAGTCCGCGACGATAGTGGAGTCGCGGATGTACGACCCGGCGCCCATGCGCATGACCGCCATGTCGTTGTTCTTGAAGAAGCAGTTCTCGAAGTTCGTCGACCCCTTGTGCTTGCCCGTGTAGAGGCCGCCGTCGCCGGCCGCGTTCTCGATGTGACAGTCGCGGAAGACGAGCGTCCCCATGTGCCCGGAGAAGACGCCGCCCGCGCCGTCGTTGACGGCGTGGGGCTGGTGGTCGGAGGGGCCCTTCTGGACGAAGCCCGTGACGAGGCCCTCGCCGTCGGGGTCGGTGAGCTTCGGCATGAGCCCCCAGCGGTCCGTGTCGCCCGAGGTGTTGAACCCGGCCATCTCGACGTCGTGGATCTGGAGGTTGTCCTCGATGACGAAGCCGAGGCCGATGTCGCCGGCCCCCTTGTCCATCCCCTGCTGGAGGGTGACGTTCTCGAGGAGGATGTCGCTCCCGCCCTTCAGGTAGAGGAACCAGCGCGAACTGCCGTCGGCCGTCCGGAACTGGACGTCGCTCTTGTCGTCGCCGAGGCCGCGGATGCCGAAGCGGCTGACCCCCTGCTGGATGCTGTAGTCCCGGAAGACGTACTCGCCCGCGGGGAACTCGATGAGTGTGCCGTCCTCCATCGCCCCGTAGAGCGCGTCGTCTATCGGTTCGTTCCCGTTCGGGTCCATCCCGAGGTCCTCGACCGCATTGACGACGCGGTCGAAACTGATACCGCGGTGCTCCGTCGCGGCGGAGGCCGTCGCTGTGCCAACTGCGACGGTCGCCGCGGCGGCAGCACCCATCTTGAGGTATTGACGCCGGTTAAGCAGAGATTTACGCCCGTCGTCGGACGTCGTCTCCGTCGACGCCTCCGGATGCGTCTCCGGTTCGCGTGCCGAATCGTGTGCCATGCGTTTCGTAGCTTCCGCTTTACGATAATAAGTGTTGCGTGTCTTACATAAGTTCGGACGCATGACTATCTACGAATAAGACCAGAAACTGTCGGACACTCATCGTTCTAAAATGGTCCGGTAACGAGTCAATTAACGCCGCTAAATAGGTGTACTACCCCTTCTACGGAGCATTTCCGACGACGTGCTTCGAGAGTGATACGAGTTCATGATACACAGCGTAGATAATCTCGACAGGAACACGAGCGGTCGAATGTGAGTTAGTGGGCGGAGACTGTCATATAAATGGAAAACTGTGGCGTACAGAGTGGTGTACGGCGGGCGGTGACACACCCCGGATATCGGTTAGCGTGTCCTGCGCGAGTTCGACCGATTATCGTGACGTTAACCCTCCTCGAAATGTGACTGAAACGTAATTTTCATAAATTTCATATCAATTTACTTCGAAAAGTAGCAAGTTCATGTACCTATCGACCGGAATGAACATCGGGGATACGTGATACGTAACAATACGTCCGCCACGCGTCCGGCGGAGTATGTACTCACTGCGGCAGTTGAAACGCGCGGTCGACAATCCAACGTTGTTCATCGAGGAGACGAATCGAATCGCCCACCGGCGGCTGAACCGATGGTCGTACAACGAACGGGGTGTCGACGTGTTCGCCGAGGACTGGGACAACCTCGTCGTCCTCGACGCCTGTCGCTACGACATCTTCGCCGAGCAGCACTATCTCCCCGGACGGCTCGAATCGCGTGTCTCGCGGGGGTCGGGGACGTGGGAGTTCCTCCAGGGGAACTTCGCCGGACGCAGCCTCGAGGACGTCGTGTACGTGACGGCGAGTCCGATGCTCCACCGCAACGAGGACGAACTCGACACTCGCCTCCACGCCATCGTCAACGTCTGGCAGGAGGAGGGGTGGGACGAGACGTACCGGACCGTCCTCCCGGAGACCACGACGGAGTACGCCGTCCGCGCGGCCGAGGAGTACCCGAACAAGCGCATCCTCGTCCACTACCTCCAGCCCCACTACCCGTTCCTCGGACCGACCGGACAGGAGCACTTCCCGCTCGACAGCCTCGCCATCTGGCACGAGGTGAAGGCGGGGACGCTCGACGTCCCCGACGAGATACTGTGGCGGGCGTTCCGCGAGAACCTCGACGTCGTCCTCCCCTACGTCGAGGACCTCCTGGAGACGCTCGAGGGGCGCAGCGTCGTCACCGCCGACCACGGGCAGGTCATCGGCGAGCGCTGTTACCCCATCCCCGTCCGCGAGTACGGCCACCCGCTCGGCATCTACATGGACGAACTCGTCCGCGTCCCGTGGCTCGTCCACGACAACGGCGACCGGCGCGTCATCACGAGCGACCCCCCCGCGGAGGTCGAAGAGGACATCGACTACGCGGTCGTCACCGACCGCCTCGAACAGCTCGGCTACAAGTGACGCGCCGGGTACACGCCCCGTTCTAGCCGTCCCCGCCGTCGAGCACGCGGGATTCTCCGACGCTCGGATGCGATATCGAACGGTCCTGACCGATGCGATGACGGCACCGCTCACGCTCGCGACGCGAGCGTACGCCCGTCAAAGAAAGGGAGGAGACGAGCCGAAAGGCGGCGGTCAGCCGAAGAAGAACCCGCCGTCGTCGTCGGACGAGTTCTCGCCGCCGCCACCACCGCCGTCGGTGTCGTTGGTGTCGCCGCCGTCGTCCGTGTCACCGCCGCCACCGCCGGTCGTGTCGTTGGTCGCGTCGCCGCCGTCGTCACCGCCCGCGCCCGCGTCGTCACCGTCACCACCGTCCGTATCGTCGGCCGCGTCGCCGTCGTCGCCACCACCGCCGCCGAAGTTCCCGCCGGACAAGCCGTCGCCGTCGCCACCGCTGTCGTTGGCACCGCCCGCGTCGCCACCGTCGTCGCCGCCACCGCCGCCGAAGTTCCCGCTGGAGGGGGGTTCGCTCTCGGTGGGGCTCGGCGTCTCGCCGACGAACGTCCCGTCGCCGCCGCCGGTGCCGTTCAGTTCGGCGGGCGCCGCGTTGGACCCGGAGCCGGTGACGTAGTACACCTGCATCCCGTTGCTCGACTGGATGCGGCTCACGCCGGGGGCGTCGTCGAGGCCGTCGAAGCCCGACTGGTTGTAGCGTAAGCCCTTGTACGCCCCCATCTCCAGCTGCCTGTTGTAGTCACTGACCACCAGGTAGTACGGCTCGTCGTGGTAGGCGGTGAGGTTCCCGGCCCGTAACCGCTCGTTGCTGGGGGCCGTGATCGTCGGACCGATGTCGACCTCCTGTGCCTCCGCGAAGCGACCCGGCCCCTTGCGGATGCCGGTGTACTGAATCTCATCGGCGCGGTGGTCGAAGGTCATCTCGTGGCCCGTCGCCATCTGGTCGGAGACGTGGTGGGTCGGCTTGTAGATGTACGGGGAGGGGAACATCACCAGCGTCGAGAGCAGCAGCGCGACCAGCACGCCGGCGACCGCGAGCGTCTTCAGCACGTTCGAACTGCGCGTGCCGCGCGTCGCGGTGTAGATGGCGTGGAGCGTGATGGCGCCGAGGATGGTGACGATGACCATCCCGAACCCGAAGTGCCGGAAGAAGTACCCCGAGATGTTCCCGATGAACTGGAGCAGGAAGAACGGCGTGAGCGTCAGGCCGCTGTAGGCGAAGTAGGTGACCGCGGCGTTGCGCTCGGGGTTCCGGTCGCCGAGACGCCCGGAGAACGCGACCAGGACGAGCACGGCCGCGAGCGCGGCGAACACCGCGTGGACGAGGAACAGCTTCGCGAACAGTTCGGGCATGCTCGCGCCGATGGAGGTGATGGAGTCGCCCTGCTGGGCGACGTTCGCGCCGACGCCACCGCTGCTCTCGCCCCCGCCGATGCCGATGAACCCGGTGACCGACTCCGAGAGGTTCCCGAGGAACTTGAACACCTTCGGCTGGCGGAGGATCCACAGCGCGAAGAGGCCGAACCCGGCGAGCGTCGGCGCGAGCAACGAGCGCGCCTCGCCGATGGCGGCCCCGCTCGGGAGCCACCGGTAGACCCGCTGGACGGCGACGATGGTGGCGAAGAAGATGAGGACGTTCAGCGCCACCTGCGGGTGGAAGAGGATGTTCGCGAGGAGCACGACGGCGAGCAACAGCCCCGTCGCCGACGTCATGTTGCGGAGCGCCGACCCGCGCTGGGCGTCCGAGAGGTACTTGAACAGCAGGAACAGCACGAGCGGGAAGAGGAACGTCGTCAGCGAGTAGGGGTGGAAGTCGATGAACGTCGAGATGTTCGTGACGGGCAGCAGGAAGGCGCCGGAGAAGGCGCCGATGACCGTCGCCATGCGGTCGCCGACGAGCGCGCGCACCGAGAGCGGCACGAACAGCAGGTAGACGGTGGCGGTGAGGGCGATGATGAGTATCATCGACCGCGAGACGGTCATCCCGGTGAACGCGCTCAGCGTGGCGGCGAAGGCGTGGCCGCCGGGGTAGACGAGACCGAGGACGCTCTGTGAGCCGCTGGCGACGCCGCGCGCCCACCCGAGGTGGGTCAGCGCGTCGGCCACGCCGTAGCCGTGGTAGCTCCTGATGAGCGGGAGCGAGATGATGGTCGACATCCCCATCACGAGGAGGCCGAGCGCGGCCGGCACCAGCCAGCCCCGGTCGGCGTCGGACCCCCACGCCGCGACGGCGACGGCGACGACGAACGCGACGGCGAGACCCAGCCAGGTGAGGAGGGGCGTCGCGCCGTAGATGGAGAGTTCGTAGTTACTCGCGGGGGACTCGCGGGCCACCAGGATGGCGAACGCGAGCGCGAGAAAACCGACGGTCAGCGCCGCTTTGGCGCCACGACGGCCGGGGCCGTCGTCAACGAGCATCGTCCCTCCGGGAGGAACGACCCGGCACTCCCTCTGACATTAGTTGGTCACTCATACGTGTCCACTCGTCCTTTGTTACGGGGGTATTACCGTTCGAGTGCGTTAGTTTCCGTCGGTTGCGTCCGACGTCGCGGGTCGGTTGCTCAGTTGCGCTCGGCGTCCGCCATCAGGTGGTCGTTGAGTTCGACGTCGTAGGCGAACGCGAGGACGAGAAAGAGCGACCCCACGAAGAACACGAGCGACGAGAGCATCCCCCGGACGAACACGCCCTGTGCCCACGTGACGCCGGTGTAGAGCCAGCCGACAAGCCCCACGAGCATGGCGACGACCGAGAGGCCGTAGCAGAGCGCGACGGGGTGGAAGTCGAGCAGGAGGTACTTCAGCTTGATGCGCCGGCGGAAGTTGCGAAAGAGCAGGAGCGACACCCGCGGGATGAACGAGCCGTACTCGATGGTGCTCTGTTCCTCGCCGTAGATCGCCGAGTGAGGGACGTCCGCGACGCGGAGGTCCTGGAGGTTACACTTCGCGAGGATGTCGTTGAGGAACCCGTAGTCGTCGTAGAGCTCGTCGACCGGGATGCGCTCCAGAGCCTGCCGCGAGATGGCGCTGTAGCCGTTCTGTGAGTCGGAGACCGACCAGTAGCCACTCGATACCTTGGTGAGGAACGTCAGCATGACGTTGCCGAACAGCCGGAAGCGCGACATGCCCTGCCAGGAGCGCCGCCCGGAGAGGCGGTTCCCCTTGACGTAGTCCGCGCGCCCCTCGACGATGGGGTCGAGCATCCGGTCGAGGATGGCGGGGTCCATCTGGCCGTCGCCGTCCATCACCGCGACGAGGTCCATCTCGTCGTCGAGCGCCTCGCGGTAGCCGAACTTCACGCTCCCGCCGCGCCCCAGGTTCCGGTCGTTGCGGAACGGGAGCACCGTCGGCTGGTGGCCGCCGTCCGCGAGGACGACCTCGCGGCGTTCGTTGACCGCGCTCGCGTGCTCCTGTATCTCCTCCCAGGTGCCGTCGGTGCTCCCGTCGTCGATGACGTAGACGCGGTCGACGAAGCCGGGCATCGTGTCGATGACCCGGCCGATGAGCCCCTCCTCGTTGTAGGCGGGGACGACGACGCCGACGGAGTGGTTGCGGTACATCTCAGCGCCCCCCGGTCGGCGCCCGTCTCGCCGGACCGGAAGGTACCGAGCGCGACCTGTCCGACCGGGTCACGCAATCACGACTCGCAGGAACGTCCGTCGGTTGTGTCAGTACGTACATTTCATCTGGGGTCGATGCCCCGGCGTTTGCCAGTGGCACTCAGTTATGAAAGAAATGTAGTCTGTCGTGCTTTGTTATGCTGTTCCTTCGGCTCGAGGCTCCCGAAAACCGAAGCGTTCAGGCTGTGACAAACCGCGCACAGGCGTCAGACGCACGGCAGACGGCGTTCTCGGGTGAGTGGGAGTCCCACGCCACGTAGAGTCACCGTTGTGGCAACGTATTGTCAAGAGACGTCGACCGGTCGCCGAGCGAGGACGACGGCCTCGGCGCGTCGCTCGGCTCAGTGGTCCTCGAGCGGCGTGGTCCGTCCCCGGGGGCGCGGGAGCCCCGGCGTCCCGTCGTACACCCAGAGGAGGAACGCGACGCCGAGGAGCGCGACTTCGAAGGCGACGTACGCCTGCCCCTCCGGGCTGGCGGCGAGGTCGTACGTCCGCGAGAGGAAGAACGTGAGGTTCTCGAAGAACCCCGTCCCGGAGTCGTTGACCGTCGAGACCAGCGGCCACAGCAGCACGTCGAAGTTCACCGGCTGACCGTAGATGACCGGGTGGACGGCGTCCATCGGCGGGTGGAGCGCGTACGCGACGGCGAAGCCGACGCCCACGGGTGCGTAGCCGCGCCACCACGCGAGCGCCACGACGAGCGCCGAGAGGGTCACGATAGTGAACACCGAGTGCGCGAGCGAGATGCCGCTCGGGAGGACGCCGAACTCCCACGCCAGCGGCTTGTCGACGAGGTCGGGAAACTGCGAACCGAGGCCGATGGCGATGACCGTCGCCGCGTCGGGCGCGCGACGCCAGAGGACGTGGACGAGCAGCGACGCCGCGATGTAGCCGATGGCGAGGTGCTCCCAGGGCCACATCAGGCGGCCCCCGTCCCCGGCGCGACGAGGGCGGGTGACTCGGGCGGCGCCTCGCTCTCGTCGCCGGGGTCGGTCTCCGACTCGGGGGTCTGGACCTCGATGTACGTCTGTCCGTCGGCGTTGTCCGGCGAGGGGTTCTCCGGCACGTCGTCGACGTACAGGAGGTAGACGAGGCGGACGCGCTCGCCGTCGAGCTGCGAGGTGACGATGTGCTCCTGTTGCCAGGAGTCCCCCTGCTCGACGGTGTTGCGGTAGCGGTCGAGTTCGGTCGCCTGGGTCACCTCCCCGCTCGCGTCGAGGCGGTGTTGCTGGATGACGACCGTGTACTCGGTCGCCCGGTCCTGGTTGTTCTCGAGGAGGAACGAGAGCTCGGCGGAGTCACCGGCGTTCATGTCGGTCGGGTAGCCCGCCTGGACGAGGTAGCCGTCTTCCGTCTCGACGCCGACGGTGAAGTCCTCGTACTGCGTGCCGTCCTTCGGCGCGGCGAGCCCGACGGCGAACGCGCCGGCCGCGAGGACGACGCTGACGGCGAGCGCCACCGACAGCGCCGTGTCGAGGGCGGTGTCGTCGGTCGCGTCGTTCACGCCCGCGACCCAGGTACCGACGGGGAGGGCGTACCGGTCCTCGGACGGGACGCGGAGGCGGCGCAGCGTCGCGACCAGCGCGAGCGCCGCCGTCAGCACGGTGACGACGATGGCCGCCGTCGTGGCGGTCACCGGCCCGGGGTCGGCCGCGACGACGAGCCCGAGGATGGGCAACAGCGCGACGCTCAACCCGAACCCGAGGGCGGCGCGCTCGACGCTGTCGATACCGGTCTCGGCGTTCGCCGACAGCCGACCGAGCAGCGAGGCGCGCGAGCGCGCCGTCGAGCGCTCGGCGTCGTAGTCCGGCGCCCGACGGGGGAACGCGGCGGCCGCGAGGGCGTAGCCCGGGACGAAGAGGATGGCCGGGAGGGTGAGGACGACCCGGAGGGAACTCCCCGGTCCGCCGAGCGCGTTGAGGAGGAGGAGGAGGTCGACGGCGCCGAGGTAGACGAGCGCCAGGACGAGGTCGAACGGTATCGCACCGACCGACCGCACGCCGCGGCGGCTCATTGCCCGTCCCCCCAGTCGACGGCGGGGACGTGGCTGGTGGCGGTAAGCTGCATGCTCGTAGCGAGAGGGAGGCGATACGCGGCCATTGTTATAGGGGTGTTACCCGAAACAGGGCTCGCGGGGTCAAACGTCCGTCGGTCAGAGGTCGACGTACTGGTCCTCCCAGTCGCGTCGCTGCTGGAGCGCGTCCACCCCCTCGTCCGAGACGACGTAGTAGTTCGTCCGGCGGTCGATCTGCCCCTTCTCGACGAGGTCGCGGTTGACCAGCACGTCGAGGTTCGGGTAGAGCCGTCCGTGGGTGATCTCGCGACCCGTGTGGGCCTCCAGCTCCTCCTTGACCGACTGCCCCGATGCGCGATCCAGCCCCGCGATGACGTACAGCAGATCGCGTTGGAACCCGGTGAGGTCGAATATCTGCATGTCATGTGAAATAATCGGATAACCGATTTTGTTAGTTACCGTGTAACTAGTCAGTATCCTGAAACCCGCCGGGGGCGCCGCCGCGTCGACGCGTCGTCTCCCGAGCCGCCCCACCGCTAGTCAGGGTCTAGCGCGTACCGAACCGCCGCCGACGCCCCGTCACAGGGGTCGTTAGGCCCGGATAGCCACTCGGTAACAAAGAGAGCGTATGCCGCAGTAATGTTCATGTTGATGTTGGTATCGTCGCGGGCGCCCCGTGTCGAGCGCGCCACGGGTCCGACCACTGCGCAGAGTCGCGGGCACGGCGATACGCGTCACCCCGGAACCACACCAGGACCCGTTGATGTCTGAGGAATCGACCGAACTGGAGCTCGACGACGCGTTCAACATCCTGAGCAACTCGCGTCGCCGGTACATCATCTACTACCTCCACACCCGCGGGGAGTCGGCGACCATCGAGGAGCTGGCGAGTCAGATCGCCGCCTGGGAGAACGACATCCCGGTCGACGACCTCGACGACACCGCGCGCCGGCGCGTCTACGTCTCGCTCTACCAGACCCACCTGCCGAAACTCGACGACTTCGGTATCGCCGTCTACGACCGCGACGAGGGGACCGTCGAACTGACCGAGAAGGCCGAGGAGATCGTCCGGTACCTCCCCGTCGAGCGCCGCGACACCCCGGCGTTCACCCGCTACTACGTCGCGCTCGCCGGCGCGGCCGTCCTCGCGCTGCTCGGCGTCGCGCTCGGCATCCCGCCGTTCACGGTCGTCCCGGGCGCGCTGGTGGCCGCCGTCTTCGCCGTCGCCCTGGTGGCGCTGGTCGCCTACCAGTACGTGCTGACGAACCGGAGCGCCGACGACAACCTCCTCGAGCTCGAGAACCTGGATTGAGCGCGGGACCGACGACACCGACGCGTGAGAGACGACACCGACCGTGAGAGCCGTCGCCGCGCGCGCGTATGTGGTTTGTAGGGTAGCGTTCGTAGAACGAATGTAGGGTAACGCTCGTGGAACGAATCGGGAAACGCCGTAGAAGCGGAGGGGAGCGCCGAGAACCGTCCGTCGCCCTATCGGATGGCCGTGATGTCGACGACGGAGTCCTCGGTCGCGGAGACCCACCCCGTGATGATGTCCTCGTCCGTCGCCCCGCGCGTGTAGAACGTGTAGAGATCCGCCGCGTCCTCGTGCGGCTCGACGGTGTACTCGAGGTCGAACTGCGGCCACGCGAAGAGCGAGCCCTCTGCGGGTTCGAGTTCGCGCGTCTGCGACGTGTCGATGTTCTCTCTCATGGGTGTTCCCCGAGGGGTACCGGTACAGAAGCCTGAGAACAGTATAGTTACCCACGAGTTACGCCGCGGCGCCGTGGACTCAATCGCTCACACCGCCGCCGTAGGGACGGCCCAACTCCCACGGGACCGCCTCACTCGAGGGGTGGCTCGGCCGGTCGGCGGAGCTCGACGCGGCCGTCGTCGTGAGCGCGGACCCGGTACGCCCCGTACTCGAACGCGACGACGCCCGCCGAGAGCGTCCCCTCGAACATGGCGTCGAGGGCGTCGGCGTCGATGACCTCGTGCAGCGGCGGGTCGAGGTAGACGGGGTCGACCCGCTCGGCGGCCGCGATGGCCTCGACGACCGCGGTGCTCATCGGGACGTCGCGCTCCCCGCCGGCCTGACTCCAACCCATTCGAGGTATGCTCGAACACACCACGCTTAACTGTGCCGATTGTTTCCGGTGACGTCGCGGACGGGCCCCCTGTCGGGGTCAGAACTCGTAACAGGCGATGGACGTACTGTCGCAGCGCGGACACGCCTCCGCGTCCGCGTCGAGGGTCGTCCCGCAGCGCCGGCACTCGTAGACGCGGTCGGACGGGGCGTCGAACCGGGTGACGACAGCGCGGAGGAGACTCACGTGACACTCACCATGGTGTGCAGTTCTGCGAGTCGAGGTACTACTACCTATCGAAACGAGTCACGGGGGGCCGACGCTGTGGGTGTGACGCACGTAGAACGAAGGCGCGTGGGAACGGGCAGCGGGGGTATGGCTGGCAGTGACGATGGCACGTGGGGCCCCCGAGACCGTTGTGGCCCATGCGACTCGACACCCCCCGATGGGGAGGGGCGCAGTCAGGACTCACACAGCTACCGGCTTAGTTATCAAGCTTCTACACACTCGGGAAGTGAATAACGTCGGCTTTACGAGTGTATCGGAGTCATTACTATCACTTTTATATCACAGTATCGTGGCGGGATGCGTCGCGCGGTGTCCCCCGACGCGTCGGCGCCACGACCCCAGCGGGGGACGCGACGGGCGCGAGGACGGTCCGGCGTCGGCCCCCCGGTGCGACCGGGGGGCGCGCCCCGAACGGGGGAGTTTTCAGGCGTATGTAACCGATAACGAAGTACTATCACTTCGAGATGAGAGTATGGACGTACAGACAGTTCACGCCCGGAGCGACGCCATCCTCGACGAGGTCGCCCGGGCGGTCATCGCGGACCGGACGGTCCTGCGGTCGGTCCTGACGGCGTTTCTCGCGCGCGGGCACGTCCTGCTGGAGGACGTGCCGGGGACGGGCAAGACGCTGACCGCGCGGTCGGTCGCCACCGCCCTCGACCTCTCGTTCTCGCGCGTACAGTTCACCCCCGACCTCCTCCCCTCGGACGTGACCGGCACGCACGTCTTCAACGAGCGCGAACGGGCGTTCGAGTTCCAGGAGGGGCCCGTCTTCGCCAACATCGTGCTGGCCGACGAGATAAATCGTGCGTCGCCGAAGACCCAGTCCGCCCTCCTCGAGGCGATGGAGGAGGGACAGGTCACCGTCGACGGGACGACCTACGCGCTGCCCGACCCCTTCTTCGTCATCGCGACGCAGAACCCCGTCGAGCAGGAGGGGACCTTCCCCCTCCCCGAGGCCCAGAAGGACCGCTTCATCCTGAAGACGAGCCTCGGCTACCCGGACGAGGAGGGCGAACTGGAGATACTGAACCGGCGAGCCGAGCGGACGGACCAGATACCGAGCGTCGAGGCGGCCTGTACCGGCGAGGAGGCGACGGCGATGCGCGAGGCCGTCGAGTCGGTCCACGTCGACCCCGACGTCCGCCGGTACGTCACGCGGCTCTGTCGCGCCACGCGCGAGGACGCCCGCGTGAAGACGGGCGTCTCGCCGCGCGCCACCCAGCGGCTGTTCGAGGTGAGCCGCGCGCTCGCCGCCGCCACCGGCCGCGAGTACGTCACCCCCGAAGAGGTGAAGACCGTCGCGCCGGCCGTCCTCGCCCACCGCCTCGTGCTCACCGCCGACGCCCGGGTGGGGAACGTCGAGAAGCGCGGCGTGGTCGCAGACCTCCTCGACTCCGTGGAGGTGCCGACGGTGTCGTACACCCGACGGACGTCCGTCCAGTAAGCGCCGCGCCGTCCGCTCGTTCTCCGACCGACGCCCGCCGAGCGACGGCGTCGACCGGGAACGCTCGGCGGGAACGGGAGAGGAGGGGAGGAGAGGGGGTCCGGGGGAGAGGAGGGGAGGAGCGCGCTACCGGTAGAGGACGACCATCAGCGTCACCGCCGCCGCGAGCAGCAGGACGAGGCCGGCGATGGGGACGCCGGTGACGTCCATCTCGAACAGCGCGAGCGCGAGGCCGACGCTCGCGCCGCCGACGGCGGCCGACCAGCCGGAGTGCGCCAGTTCGACCGGCCAGGTGCGCGCGTCGGCGCCGAGCTGGTCGCCGAGGTTCACCGCCCGCTCGCCGGCGTCCCACGCGACGACGGCGCAGACGAGGCTGGCGAGCGAGGCGGGCACCGACGCGGCGCTGGTCGCCGCGCTGAGGACCGTCCCGACGACGACGAAGGCGACGCCCGTCGAGACGAGCCGACGCGCGACCCGTCGCCGGAGCGGGACCACGCCGAGCGCGAGTACCGGAACGCCGAGGAGGCCGACGAGTTCGGCCCGCTGGGTGACGGCGGTCGTGAGCGCGAGGCCGACGCCGAGCGCGCCGAACGAGGCGAGGACGCCGAGGAGGCCGACGCTCGCGCCGACGACGCGGGCGCCGCGGCGGAAGACGGCGACGCCGAGCGCGAGCAGGGCGACGCCGGCCAGCGAGACGCCGACGGCCGCGAGCTGTGCCGGCGCGTTCGCGACGCTCGCGACGGCGGCGAGCGCGCCGCCGACCGCGAGCGCGCCGCTGACCGGTCGGGGACGACGGACCACGCGCGTCACGCCGTCACCTCCTGGATGCGGACGACGGCCGTCCCGAGCGGTTCCTCGGGGTCCCAGTCGACGACGGGTATCTCGGCCTCGCGCAGCGAGTGGATACGGTTCGCGCGCGCGACGCGCGCGAGGCGACCACCCACCGTCGACGAGGAGGCGACCTCGGGGCTGACGACGGTGACGGCGTGGCCGGTCGCCTCGAGCGAGAGGGCGGCGCTGGCGGCGAACTCGTCGACCAGCGGCGAGAGGAAGACGACCTGTGCGTCCCGCGGCAGTCGCTTCTCGAGTTCCTCGAGCTGGCCGTCGACCCCCTCGTCGGTCTCCGGCGGTCGGGGCGAGAGCGTCGGGTGCGTCGCCAGCAGGTCGCGGGCCGTCCGCTCGTGCTCGGCGCCCGTCCCGGCCGGCAGCCAGCAGAACTCCCGGCCGAGCGCCGCGAGCCCCACGTAGTCGCGCGTGTCCGAGAGCGCCGTCAGCAGTTGCTCCGCGCCGGCGAGCGCGTAGGCCACCCCGTGGGGGGCGCCCGCCTCGCTCGCGCGGTACGCGGCCGCGCGCGCGTCGACCAGCAGGACGACCGAGGCGGCGCGCTCCTCCCTGAACTCGACGGTCGTGAGGTCGCCCGAGCGCGCGAGGCGCTTCCAGTCGATGCGGCTCATCGGGTCACCCCGGCGGTACTCGCGCGTGCGGTGGAACTCGATGCCGCTGCCGCCGTCGTCCGTGACGAGGCGCCCCGCGTCGAGGCGGGTCTGGCGACGGAGCGGCACCTCGGGGACGGCGTCGGTGCAGGTGAGCACCGTCGGCGGGTCGGCCGGGACGCGCGCCTCCACTTCGAGACCGCCGCTCGCGTCGCGCAGGAACACCGTCGCCGGGTCGAACTGGTGGCGGCCGTACTCCGCGCCGACGGCGTAGGCGAACGTCGTCGACCGCCCCGGGAGGAGCACGGCGGCGTGGCGCGGCGTCCCCGAACGGACGGCGAGCATCGCCGGCACGCCGTCGACCAGGCGGACGTCGAACAGCGGCCAGCGACCCGTGTTCGTGACGGTGACGGTCACCTCGACCTCGTCGCCGCGGCGAGGCGTCCCGTCGGCGAGCGTCCGCTCGACGCGCAGCGACGGCGTCGGTCGGCCGGTGACGCGGGGGAACGCGGCGTAGGCGACGCCGACGACGGCCAGCAACAGCACCTGCGAGCGCGCCGTGAGGACGCCGACGGCGCCCGCGAGCAGCGCCACCGCGACGATACCGCGCCACCGGCCGGTCCGCCTGACGGCGACGGTCTCGACCGACCCGGTCATCGCGCACCTCCGGCCGGATTCCCCTCGGCGCGGGTCGCGATGGCCGTCGCGGCGGCGGCCGTGCCGTGCTGGAGCCACGACCGGCCCCGGAGCGCCGCCGCGAGGCGGCTCCGGACCGGCGCTCGCCCGCCGGCGAGGAACGCCGCGGCCGCGGCGTCGTCGGTCCAGGACCCCTCGTCGACGCGGCGCTCGGCCTGCGCGCGCGGGCAGTTCTCGACGCGCATCAGCGTGCGGACCGCCTCCTCGCGCAGTCGCTCGCGCAGGCGGTCCGGTTCGTCGGAGAAGAGCGTCGCGCGCAGGCCGAGGCCGTCGGCCACGACCGCGTCGAGTTCGCTCCCGACGACGGGGACGCCCTCGACCGTCTCGGGGGTCGGCGGGTCGGCCTGCTCGACGCGGCCGACCGCGCGGACGACGAGCATCCCCAGCAGCGCGACGGCCGCGAGGCCGCCGAAAACGGCGAGGAGCTGATAGTCGCTGCCGGCCGCCTCGATGGCCGCCTCGACGGGCAGCGCCCCGGCGAGGGAGGGGACGGCGAGGACGGCGAGCGCGCCGACGAACCCGAGCGCGCCGACCGCCACGACGGCGTACCGGAGGGCGCGCGCGAGACGCCCGGTCACGCCGAGTCACCCCCGTCGGCCCGGGTCGGGACGCCGGGACGGCCGACGCCACCGGACGGGGCGGCGCCGTCGACCCGGTCGAGGTCCCGCCGGAGGCGCCCGAGGTCGACCTCGGCGGGGTCGGCGCCCCCGTAGCGTACCCGGTCGTAGGCGTCGCGCAGGTCGCGGACGGCGGCGGCGTCGAAGCCGGCGTCGACCGCCGCCCGGGCGCACTCGGCGGTCGTCTTCGTTCGCGGCGCGTCGACGCCCGCGCGCTCGACGAGCGAGAGCCAGGCCCGCTCGACCTCGTTGGCGGGCCGGGCGACCCACTCGGCGTCGGGGTCGGACGGCGACTCGTCTCCGGCGGGGACGAACGCGGCGAGCAGCGCGAGCAGACGGGCTGCGTACCGGCGGCCGAGCGCCAGCGCCACGACGAGACAGAGCGCGCCGACGAGGTACGGCAACAGCCGTTCGAGCAGCGCGAGCAGCCACGTCCACCACGGCGGTTCGGAGGGGCCGTCCTCGCCGCCGCCACCGCCGCCGCCCGCCGACTGCTGGCTCCGTTCGTTGCGCTCGACCTCGTCTTTCACCTCGCGGGCCTGGTCCTGCGCCAGCGGGAGGCTGTCGTAGTCGAGGTCGACGATCTCGTCCGGGTCCGAGGAGAGCGAGGAGTCGAGCGTCGTCGCCGAGACGCCCATCGCGACGATGCAGATGAGCGCGACGGCGGCCGAGACGACCCGGTCGGTCGTCACGCCGCGCTCACCGTCCGCCGTCTCCTGTTCGTTGCGACTACACTCACGTTCAGTTAGAATACATCCACGCGAGATAGTCATAGTTAGTCGTCTGCTACGGCGGGGGAAGGGACCGACGAGAGCGCGAGAGTACGAGCGAGAAAGGTGATGTGTGGACGCGAACGACGGGGGCTACTCGACGGTGACGCTCTTGGCGAGGTTGCGCGGCTTGTCGATCTCGCGGCCGAGGCCGTAGGCGGTGTGGTACGAGATGAGCTGGAGCTGGACGTTCGCCAGCAGACCGGCGAGGTCCGGGTGGGTGTCGGGGACCCGGAGGACCTCGTCGGCGACGTCGCCGACGGCCATCCCCTCGGGCGCGATGGCGACGACGGTCGCGCCACGGGTGCGCGCCTCCTCCGCGTTCCGACGCGTCTCGTCGCCGCGCGCGCCGGTCAGGAGCGCGAACAGCGTCGTGTCGCTCGTGACGAGCGCGAGCGGGCCGTGTTTCAGTTCGCCGGAGGCGAAGCCCTCGGCGTGCTCGTACGTTATCTCCTTGAACTTCAGCGCCCCCTCCAGCGCGACCGGGTACTCGAAGTCCCGGCCGATGAAGAAGTACGACTGCCGGCCGATGTGCTGTTCGCTCACGCGCTGGGCGGTCGTCGCGTCGATGAGGTCCTCGATGCGCTCGGGGAGGGCGTCGAGTTCGCGGAAGAACGCCGCCGCGTCCTCGCGGGGCGTCCCCCGCGCCGAGTCCTGGGCGATTCGGTGGGTGAGCATCGTGAGCGTCGCCACCTGCGAGGTGAACGTCTTGGTCGCGGCGACGCCGATCTCCGGACCGGCGCGGATGTAGAGCACGTCGTCGGCCTCCCGCGAGACGGTCGAGCCGACCACGTTCGTGAGCGCGAGGGTGCGCGCGCCGGCGCTCGACGCCCGGCGAAGCGCGCTCAGCGTGTCCGCCGTCTCGCCGCTCTGGGTCACCGCGACGACGAGGGTGTTCTCGTCGACCGTCTGGAGGTCGAAGTACTCGCTTGCACGGCTCGTCGTGGCGGGGATGCCCGCGCGGACGAGCTGGCGCTCGCCGCAGAGCGCCGCGTGGTAGGAGGTGCCGCAGGCGACGAGGTGGACCTGCTCGACGTCCTCGAAGCTCCCCTCGGAGAACGTCTCCAGGTCGACCGCCCCGTCGTCGATGCGTCCCGAGAGCGTCCCGCGGAGCGCCTCGGGCTGGGTGTGGATCTCCTTGAGCATGTAGTGCTCGAACCGGCCCTTGCCGGTCTCCTCGGCGCTCCACTCGATGCGCTCGCTGTCGCGGCTCACGGTCGTACCGGTGTGGTCGCGGATGTCGGCGCCGGTCGGCGAGACGACCGCCACGTCGCCGTCCTCCAGGTAGACGACCTCGTCGGTGAACTCGAGGAAGGCGGGGACGTCGCTCGCGAGGTAGTAGCCGGCGTCGCCGACGCCGAGGACCAGCGGCGAGTCCTGGCGGGTCGCGTACACCGTCTCGCTCCCCTCGACGAGGACGACGAGCGCGTAACTGCCCTCCAGTTCCTCGACCGTACGCGCGAACGCCGTCTCGATGTCCGCACCCTGGTCGACGTGGTACTCGATGAGGTGCGGGACGACCTCGGAGTCCGTGTCGCTGGTGAAGACGTAGCCCTCCTCCTGCAGCGTCCGACGCAACTGCTCGTAGTTGTCGATGATGCCGTTGTGGACGACGGCGATGCCGCCCGACTGGCTGACGTGGGGGTGGGCGTTCGCGTCGGTGGGCGGGCCGTGCGTCGACCAGCGAGTGTGGCCGATGCCGACGCTGCCGTCGCCGACGTCGCTCGCGATGTGGTCCTTCAGCTCGCTGATCTTGCCGGCCCGCTTGCGGACCGCGAGGCCGCTGCCGTTCTGTACCGCGATGCCCGCGGAGTCGTACCCTCGATACTCGAGGTTCTCGAGCCCCGTCACGAGCTCGCCGACCGCGTCATCCGTGCCGATGCATGCGATTATTCCACACATTAGTGTTGTCTGAGGGGTGGTCTCGGTTCGCGTCCGTCGACCCGCCGCAGTGGGCCGACTCTCACCTCATCGGCGGGGATACTCTCGTACGGTACATTATTATAGGCCGAGTACCAGTCGGGCCGTGAACGGTTCACGTCGATTCACACCCCTCGGACCATCAGGTCGCCATCGGGCGGTTTTTCGGACGTAATCACGCCGTGAACGGTCGGTCAGAACCCGTGAAACGTCAGACACGAGTCAGCGAGCAGGAGAGTCAGGGAACGGCGACCGACACGGGCCGGTCGGTGGGATGCTCGACGCACGCGTGCGACCGATAGCCGTCCGGTCACCCGGTTCCGGGGCCGTCGGACGCGTCGCTCGGCGGCGTGGGACGTCAGGTGGCCGGGGTGTGACGGCCGGCCACGTGACACAAGGGTAGGAACACGTGCGGGCTCCCGGTGGGAGTCCACTACGGTGTCGACCGTGGGTCCTGGATGTGTTTCCCGTCACGGAGGTCCCGGGCCGTGAGACAGCTCAGGCAGCCGTGGACCTCGTCGTGGTTGTCCCCGAAGACGCGCACGAACTGGTGCGTGACGAACGCTCCGCATGCGCTGCATCGGCGTTGTGCGTCGGCCGACTGTACGGTGTGGACCCAATCCATTGCTCGACACCGGTTCACCCATTCGCATCGGGGTGCTTTGCTATCCCCAACATAACCCGGGTTATGAGCTACTTATCATCGCGACTGGATGTCCGCGCGCGCCGGCCGGAACACCACGACGGACCCGGTACAGCTACAGACGCTCGCTACCGAGGGGGACGCGTCGCTCGGGGGGTGCGAGCCGTGAAGAAACGGGGGCGGTTACCGGTAGACGACGGCGAACGTCGCCGCGGCGAACAGGACCGTCACGACCGTGGCCAGCCAGAGGCCGGCGACCGGGAGGACGCTCGCCCACGCCGCCGCCGTGAGGACGACGCCGAGCACCGTCGCGACGCCGTGATAGCGCAGGACGAGCTGCCTGACGTCCTCGACGGGGCTCTCGGTCTCGCCGGGGACCTCGAGGTAGGGGAAGAGCTGGTCGGTGATACCCGTCCGCTCGACGGTGCCGCGGCTCTGGTCGTAGTGTATCACGCCCGCCTCGTCGAGCTTCGGGAGGTGACACTGGTAGAGGCCCACGTACACCCGCTTGCGCTGGGCCGAGGAGAGCGCCGTCACCTCGACGTCGTTCTCCAGTGCCGCGATGTGCTCCGCCACGTCGCGCATGTCCACCTGGTCGTCCGCGTCGCGCAGGTAGCTGAGTACCCGCCGCCGTCGCTGGTTCTGCAGGAGGTGAAAGAGGTCGTCTTTCGGGATAGGGGCGACCTCCTCGGTCGTCCCGTCCTGCTCGCTCTCAACCGCCGCCGTGCCATCGCCAGTCGTGACTGCCGTTGCATCCATATCTAGATCACCCAGACCTTCACACTATTCGAGACTGTGAAGGGTATTGAACCTGTCCCCCAAACAGTTAGGTTCGTGTCGTGTTCTCGTCGCTCGCCCCCGGTCGAAGTGCACGTCGACGCCACGTGGCGCAGCGACGGGCCGGCGCGGCCGCTCGTCCGTCGCACGCGGCGAGGAGTCGCGAACCGCTCGTCGACCGGAGAGGCGGGGGGACGCCGTCTCATCGCTCGACTCGTGGGGGGCCGTCGAGGCCGAGCGTTCGTGCCATACCACTGTCGTGCGCCGTCCCCGCGACCGTCGCGGTCGGAGGGGAGTCACGGTGCACGACGTCGTGTGCCAGGGGTGGTACCGGGGTCCGACCGACCGCGCGCGCGGTCGTGGTGCCCACCGACGTCGCTCCGAGGACGGGGTCCGCTGACCCTCCCATCGTGTCCCCGGCGTCGATGGTGCGACGGCCGTACCCGGCAACGTGCTGCACCATGTCGCTTCGGAGTGCGAGGGCCGGGGTTAAAAGAGCCTCGGCTACCGACGGGTCAGGCGGGACCACGGTCCGGTACGGGTGAGACACCGCGTTTCCGGTGAATCGGCGGAGCGAACACCACGTTTCCGGTGAATCGGCGAGGCTGACACCGCGTTTCCAGTGAACCGGCGCGGGCACGGGGACCCGGAGCGCCGCGACTCAGTCGATGGTGTCGGCGAGGACGCTCTGGACGACGGTCGGGTCCTCGAGCAGGCGGTGTTCGGTGTAGCTCCCCTCCGCGCTCCCGCCGCTGTAGCGCGACTGCTCGATGACGTCGAGGAAGGCGTGTTCCTTCAGGAGGTCGCGGACGCGCCGCAGCGAGAGCGACTCCGAGCCCTCCTGGCGACAGACCTGCTCGTAGAGTTCGTAGATGCGCGTCGTGCGGAACGCCTCGTCGTCGTGCTCGTTGAGCGAGAGGACCGTGAGGGCCTGGAGGACGTACCGCGAGTGGGGGGTCGACCCGCGGATGAGTTCCCTGAACCGGTCGGTCTCCGCGCGCTGGCGCGCCTGGACGACGAACTCCTCGCGGACGACGTCCGCGCCGGTGGACTGGGCGATCTCGCCGGCGTAGCGCAGGATGTCGATGGCCTTGCGCGCGTCCCCGTGTTCCCGCGCCGCGAGCGCGGCGGCCCGGGGGACCACCGAATCGTCGAGGACGCCCTCGTGGAAGGCGTCGCTGCGTGCCTGCATGATGTCGCCGAGTTGCTGGGCGTCGTAGGGTGGGAAGACGAACTCGCGCTCGCAGAGGCTCGACTTCACCCGCTCGTCCATCCGGTCTTTGTACTTGATCTTGTTACTGATGCCGATGACGCCGATCTTGCACGACGTGAGCTTCCCGGCCTCGCCCGCGCGCGAGAGTTGCATGAGGATGTCGTCACCGTCGAGTTTGTCGATCTCGTCGAGGATGACGAGGACGACGTCGTACCGGGTGTCGAGGATGGTCCAGAGGCGCTTGTAGTACGTCGCCGTGCTGATACCCTTGTCGGGGATGTTGATACCGGTCGCTGCGGCGTCGTTGAGGCTACTCGCGATGGTCTGGACCGCCTGCGTCTCCGTCGAGTCCTGCGCGCAGTCGACGTAGGCGTACGCCGTCGTCACGCCTTCCTCCTCGGCGGTCCTGATGAGGCGACCGGAGACGTACTTCGCACACAGCGACTTCCCCGTCCCCGTCTTCCCGTAGATGAGGACGTTGCTCGGGCTCTGGCCGAAGATAGCCGGGTTGACCGCGTTCGCCAACTGACCGATCTCCTCGTCGCGCCCGACGATGCGTCCCTCGTCGGGGAGGTGGTTGATCTCGAGAAGTTCCTTGTTCACGAAGATAGGGTCTTCTCGGATGAATAGGTCGTCCGTGTCGGTCATTCGTTGGACACCACGTTTCCGGTGAAACTGCTTGACTGTTTCCCATACAGCCGGGTGGAAGTGAAAACTTCTGTTCTTCTGTGAAATCTGGTGTTTAGTAGTGTTATGTCGAGGAGGTGATTTTATTACGAGTTGTTCGTAAAAGCGAGACACACACACCGCGTTTCCGGTGAAACGGGGTGCGAGAGGGGGTGGGGTGCAGTTGAAGGGGAGGTCGGCGGGGGAGACGAAACGGAACGAGCGACGTGGACGAGGGAGAAACGACACGGACGAACGAGAACCGTGGGGCCACCCGACGGGAGACGAACGAGGGGTCGAGAGACCGGAACACGGCTTCGAGACGAGACACGAAACGAGCCGAAGACGGCCTGAGCGGCCGTCACGGACCTTCGGGGGACGCACGGAGGGGGCTCTACACGTCGTTCCGTCCTCGACGCTCCCCGCGGGACTCCGCTTGTAGACGCATCCGCGCGACCTCGTTCACGTAGCCCTCGACGGAGCTTCGCCTCCCCATACACGGAGCGCCACTCACCTCGTTCCTGTTCGTCCACTCCTTCAGGTCCGAGAGAACGACCTGAGAACGGTAACCGTTCTCCTCTTACTCTCCAACGGTAAGTTAATGGACTGTTGCACTAGCTACTGCTTATTTGTTTTGGTATCTAGTATCGGCGTCGTCGGAGGAGCTAGCTCAACTCCTCGTGCTATATCTGACTTTTCTGTTCAGATCGGTATCTGTCACGATGATTCCTCCCCGTCCTCGGCAAATAGTGCCTCTTCTGGCCTGGGGGGGAGGGGCCTCTCTCCCCGTTTCACCGGAAACGCGGTGTGTGTGTCTCGACGTTTCCGACCGACTTGAGGGATCGGTTCCAGTGGAACGACTGGAACCGAGCGTCGACGGCCGAGGGTTCGATCGAATCCGTCCGACGATGAACGCCGGTTCGCTGCCGATTGCCTCTCCGTCGATATTTCACCGGAAACGTGGTGTCCGCGAGCGTGACGATTCCGGCCGGGACCGAACACCACTACGGATGAGTAGCGGAACGGGAGAGAGCGAGGACACCGAATTTCCGGTGAATCGGCGACACACTCTCTTTTTGAATACACTATCTATTTAAAGAATTTATCGACTTCCACCGGAAACACGGTGTGTCCGCACCTTTCTCGTTCGTTCTCCCTCCTCTCGTTTCCCAGTCCCCTCGGCGACTCGCACTCCCGTCCCCTCGCCCTCGATGCCGTCCTCGCCGTTACTCGAGTGCGACGCTTCGTCCCCGGGTGGTTTCACCGGAAGCGAGGTGTCCCTTCGGAGGGACACTGGGGGGACACTGGAGGGACACTGGAGGAACACCGGAGGGACGACCGGGTCGCGCCCTACAGGTCGTCCAGAAGGGACGCGATACGGTTCGCGTCCGCCCCGTCGAGTGTCTCGAAGCCGTGTTTGACGACCAGTGGGAAGAAGTGGCGGTTCTTCTCGAACTCCCGGTCGTACTCGTACTCGTATGCGACCTTGAGCGTCCCGTAGACCCGGTCCAGTTCGCGCTTCTGTGCGTCGGGGAGGTACATGTAGGTCCCCACCCGCTCGCTCTTGACGCCCCCGCTGGTCGTCCCGGTCTCTCCGTTCGGGGGCCCCGTCCGCGACGTCGAATCCGTCCCTGCGTCGCCGTCGTCAGTACCGTCGCCACCACGTCCCCGTTCCCGTTCCTGTTCCAGTGTACCGTCACCACCGTCGCCGTCCGACTCGACACCGCTCGTCGCACCATCGCTCGTCGCACCACCGCTCGTCGAACCGTCCGGTTCGTCCACCGTCTCTATCGACGCGTCCGTCGATGCGTCGGTCTGGTCCGTCGATGCGTCGGTCTGGTCCGTCTCGTCCATCTCGGGGGACACGTCCTCGCCGGACCGTTCAGCGCGCTGGCGGGCACGCCCTCGGCGGTTTCGAAGCCGGTCCGCGCGGCTTTCCTCGCCGCTCATCGCGACGCCTCCACGCCGGACGCGGTGGTCGCCGCCGCCGAACCGAACCCGAACTGTTCGTCCAGGTCGGCGGCGATGGCGAGGAACTCCTCGGCCATGTCGACGGGTTCCTCGTACTCGAACAGCGAGACGCCGTCGCTGAACGCCCGCTGGAGTGCGACGCGCTTCCTGACCTCCCAGACGGGGATGTCGGGGAAGGCGTCCTCGAACCAGGCCATCATCTCGCGGGCCTCGTTGGTCGTCTCGACGCGGTTGGCGACCAGACCGCGCTCGCGGACCGTGATGTCGTAGTCGAGTTCCAGCGCCTCGACGTGGTCGAAGAGGAGTTCGAGCGCCCGCTTGCTCGTCGACTCCGCGAGCGCGGGAATCAGCACGTTCCCCGTCGCGTGCAGCGCGTTGTCGGTCAGGTAGCCGAGGTGCGGCGGGCAGTCGACGATGACGTAGTCGTAGTCGTCCTCGACGTGGTCGAGCGCCAGCGCCAACTGTTCGCCGCCGCGACGCGACAGCGTCAGCTCCGGCTCCGCCGCGGTCATGTCGATGTTGCTCGGGATCACGTCCATCGCGGGGTGCTCGTGGACGAGGTCGGCGATGGCGCCCCGGGACTCCGCGTCGGTCAGGACGTCGAAGAGGCTCGGCGGCGCGGCGTCGTACGCCTCGCGGAGGCCGAGGCCCTCGCTCGCGTTCCCCTGCGGGTCGAGGTCGACGAACAGGACGTCGCGCCCGCGAGCGTTGAGCGCGCCGGCGACGTTGATGGCGACGGTCGTCTTCCCGACGCCACCTTTCTGGTTCGAGACGGCCAGTCGAGCGGGCATCACCGGCCCCTCCGCGACCGGCACCCCACCGGTCGTCGCTTCGCTCGGTCTGTCGTTCCGGACTTCGGGACGGTCATACTCTATCGTTCGGACCTGCGACCTTAATCGTACGTCAGACGCCGGTCGGACGTTTCGGCTCTCTCTTTACGTTCGTACCTCTCGTACAGTTTGGACGAACTTGCTATCTCTGACGTACGTACTAGTTCGTACAAACTCGACGCGCTCGGCTGACGTCCCGACCCCCCTCTCCTCTCCTCTCCTCTCCTCTCCTCTCCTCTCCTCTCCTCTCCTCTCCTCTCCTCTCCTCTCCGTTCCCCTACTCACCACAGGACGGCTCACGGCCTCGTCCGACCCATTCGGTTCTCTCGGGTGGTTCTGACGGTTCGGCGAGTTTGGACGATTGGGATATCTCGGACAACTCGTCGTGCGGTCCTCCCGGGTGTGTGCTCCGGCGACACACGAACGTGCGCCCGGGTCCCACTGGAGGAGCCACGACCCGAACAGGTCTGACAGCCAAACTCTATGGGCTGTCTCGTCCCGTTCGTATTATTTGTACAGTTTGTACAGTTAGTATCGTTTGTCCCATTCGGACGAGTTCGACGACAGTTCGCGGTCGAACGAGGTCCGGTGAGCGTTGCTTCGCGGCCGTCGCTCACTCGAGTTCGTCGAGGTGGGCGTCGATGCGTTCGGTCCGCTCCTCGGCGTCGATGTGCTGGTAGGCCTCCCGGGTCGTCGAGAGGGACTTGTGGCGCGCGAGGTCCTGGGCGTCCCCCCGGTCGCGCCGGTAGACCGCCTCGAGCATCCCGCGGCGCGCACCGTGGAGTTGGAGGTAGCCCGGACCGTCCTCGTCGACGTCGACGCCGGCTTCGTCGGTCAGTCGGCGCAGCAGCGAGCGCGCGCCCGCCGTCGTGAGCGCCGGCGGAGCGACGTCGTGCTCGCGGAGGACGCACTCGACGTCCTTCGCCTCCAATATTTCGTCGGCGTCCGAGCCGAGCGCCTCGCGGACGGCGCGGTACTTGCTCGGCGCGTGGGCGGTGGGGAACACCGGCCAGTCGTCGCTCGGGGGGCGCTGGACCGCTCGCCAGCGCTCCAGTCCCCGTGCGGCGACGCGTGGCAACAGCGCGGCCTCCCGGCGCTGGTCCTTCCCGAGGACGCGCATCGTCCCCCGGTCGAGGTCCACGTCGCGCCAGCGGAGCCCCTGACGCCCCGGCCGGTCGTCCTTCGGGTGTCTGAGGACCTCCGCGCCCCGGACGGCGGCGTACGCCAAGACGCGCACCAGCGCCCGGTCGCGCACCGGCGTCCCCGCGTCGAGGCCGTCGGTCTCGACGGCGGTCGCCGCGCGCCGGTCGACGAACGCGACCAGCCGCCGGCGCTGCTCGGGCGACCAGAACTGCTGGTCGGTCCGGTCGCGCTCGGCGTCGGGGAGTTCCTCGCGCGCACGGTCGGCGAGCGCTGGATTCCGCGAGAGGACGCCGTCGCGCACCGCGTAGGAGAGACAGCCGGAGACGTACGCGAAGTAGGTGTGGGCCGTCGTCGGTGCGATGCCGTCGTCCCCCCGGGTTCGCCGGGCGAGGTGGGCGGCGTACCGGCGCATCACCCGTCGGCCGTCGTCGTCGAGGTCGACGAGCCCGTAGTCCCGCGCGTCCATCCACGCGCGCCACCGGCGGAGTTCCGACGCCGCGCTCGCCCGGTAGGTCCCCGTCGGCGTCCCGTCCCCGCGCGCCCCTCGGCTCTTGGAATCGAGGTAGCGCGCGACGAGCGTCTCGAGGTTCTCCTCGTCCCGTCCGAGTGGGGCAGGGCCCGTGTCCTCACGCCCGTCACCGCCGTCGCGCTCGTCGAGTCCCATTCGGCTCGACCGACGGCGCGGCCCCACGTAAGTCTACTTCGTTGTACTGGACTACAACGAAGTGAATCACCGATTCAGGATTATCGCGATACAGCATCCGAGAGTCGTGGATACGGCGTTCCGACGTGATGTATACTGCATGTGGCTATACGATTCTCCCCGAAAATGACGTGCTACCGACAGCCCCGCGGCGACTCGTAGACCTATACGGTCGGGCGTACACTCCCCTGACGACGACGATGAGTTCACTCGACAGGTGGTGGGGGTGGTAGGCGACCAGTTCGTCCAGGTGGTCGGGTCGAATCCGGTCGTGCAGGGGCTGGTCGGCGGCCTCGTCATCGCGTCGCTCAACCTCCTCGGGGCGTCGCTGGTCCTCGTCTGGCGCGACCCCTCCGAGCGGGCGCTGGACGGCGCGCTCGGGTTCGCCGCGGGCGTGATGCTCGCCGCGAGCTTCACGAGCCTCATCCTCCCCGGCATCGAGACGTACTCGGGTGGCGACCCGGTCCCGGTACTGGTCGGCGTCGCCCTCGGCGCGCTCTTCCTCGACCGCGCCGACGTGCTCGTGCCCCACGCGCACTACCTCCTCTCGGGCCGGCAGCGCGCCGACGCGGCGAACCCGGGCGAGGACATCCCCGTGAGCGACGAGCGCCTCGCGGGCGTCGTGCTGTTCGTCCTCGCCATCACGCTCCACAACATGCCCGAGGGACTCGCGGTCGGCGTGGGCTTCGGCAGCGGCGACCTCGACACCGCCATCCCGCTGATGCTCGCCATCGGCCTCCAGAACGTCCCCGAGGGGCTGGCGGTGTCGGTGGCCGCGGTCAACGCCGGGCTGGACCGGCGGTTCTACGCCGCGGTCGCCGGCGTCCGCTCGGGGCTCGTCGAGGTTCCGCTGGCCGTCCTCGGCGCGTACGCCGTCGGGACGGTGTCGGCGCTCCTGCCCTACGCGATGGGCTTCGCCGCCGGCGCGATGCTGTTCGTCATCAGCGACGAGATCGTCCCCGAGACGCACGTCAGGGGTCACGAGCGCGTCGCCACGCTCGGGACGCTCCTCGGCGTCGTCGTCATGCTCTACCTGGACGTCTCGCTTGGCTGACCCGGTCACGTCCTCGGTTCGCACGCGTCGACCGGACCGAACGATTAATCCGGTCGAGGAAAGTCCTGATAAACGATGCGAGTTCTGCAGGTCACACATCGCTACCCGCCGAACGTCGGTGGCGTCGAGACGCACGTCCACGAGCTGGCCGAACGGCTCTCGGCTCGCGGACACGACGTCTCGGTGGTGGCCGCAGACGCCCCCGTCGAGGGCGAGGGCGAGGGCGACGTCCACGAGACCGACGGGGGCGGCGTCCCCGTCGCTCGTCACCGCGGCTGTGCGCCCGGCGGCGCGTTCCACGTCGCACCGGGCGTCCTTCGGTCGGTCCTGTCGAGCGACGCCGACGTCGTCCACGCCCACAACTACCACTCCCTGCCGGCGGCGTTCGCCGCCGCCGCGGCCGGCGACGCGACGCTCGTCGTCACCCCCCACTACCACGGCCGGAGCGCGTCCCGACTCCGCGACCGACTGCTCGCCCTCTATCGACCGGTCGGCCGGCGCCTCCTCGCGCGCGCGGACGCGGTCGTCGCGGTCAGCCAGTGGGAGCGCGACCGCCTCGCCGACCGGTTCGACGTCGACGCCACGGTGGTTCCGAACGGCCTCGACCTTGCGCGCTTCGCGGGGGTGACGCCCCTCGAGACCGACCGTCCCTACCTCCTCGCGGTCGGCCGTCTGGTCGACTACAAGGGGGTCCGGAACCTCGTCCACGCGCTCCAGGGTCTCCCCGAGTACGACCTGCTGGTCGCCGGCACCGGACCGTACCGCTCGACGCTGGAGGGGTGTGCGGAACTGGCCGGCGTCCGCGACCGGACGACGTTCCTCGGCTACGTCGACGACGCGGCCCTGCCGGCGCTGTACGCCGGCGCGTCGGTCTTCGTCTCGCTGTCGGAACTGGAGGCGTACGGCGTCACCGTGGCCGAGGCGCTCGCCAGCGGGACGCCCTGCGTCGTCAGCGACACGACGGCGCTCTCCGAGTGGGCGGAGCGCGCCGACTGCGTCGGCGTCGACCACACCGACCCGCCGTCGGTCGCCCGAGCGGTCCGGGCGGCGGCCGACCTGTCGGCACCGAGCGCCCCCCTCCCCGACTGGGAGGACACCGTCGACGGCGTCCTCTCGGTCTACGAGCGGGCGTCGCACACGGCGTGAAACGCCCGACGGAACGCCGCCCGTCGGGTCGTCGCGTCGAACGTCCGCCCCCGGTCGCGGGCGAGCGCCGATAGCGTCTCGCGCGCCGCGACCGACCGGTCGAAGTAGTCACACACCCCGCGGGCGAGCCCCTCGACCGTCGGCGGCACGACCAGTGCCGGGTCGAGCGCGTACGCCTCCGAGCGGGTCCCCGTCGTCGCCGTGACCAGCGGCGGCACGCCGGCGCGCAGCGCCTCCAGCGTACTCACCGGGAAGGTGTCCATCCGCGAGGGCTGGACCGCGAGCGCCGCCTCCCCGAGCGCCGCCGGGAGGTCCTCGACGAACCCCCGAACCTCGACGCCCGGGACGTGCCCGTACGCCTCGGGGTGGCCGCGCCCGACGACCGACAGCGTCGCCCCGGGGTGGCGCTCGCGCACCCGCGGCCACGCCTCGACGAGCAGGTCGACGCCCTTGTAGCGGGCGTTCCGTCCGACGACGACCGCCCGGGTCGACGCGAGCGCCGGGTCGACCCGTCCGAGCGCGTCGAAGCGCTCCGGTTGGACGTACGGATGCGCGACGCGGACGGGTGCGTCGGGGCCGACGAACGGTCGGACGAAGTCGGCGGCGAACGACGAGACGGCGACGCAGCCGTCGATACCCCACCGGCCGACGCGTTCGGCGGCGGGGCGGCCGAACCGCCCGACCAGCGACTTCGCCGCCGACTGCCCCGCGAAGTCGCCGCGGCCGAGTTCGTAGAGGCCGTGGTCGGCACAGAGGTAGACGACGCGCGCGCCGGTCCGGGCGCGCGCGAGAAGCGCCGCGTACAGCGGCTGTGACCCCTCGACGAGGTAGACGTCGTATCGTGGATACGACAGGCCGTTGAGGGCGTCCTCGAGGAGCGTCCCCGACAGCGGGCCGGCGTCGAGACGCCGGAAGTCGACGAGGTCGGCGCCGACCGCCTCGGCGAACCCGCGGTGGGCGGGGTGGGGGTCGGTACAGAGCATCGCCACGCGCGGGTCGTCTCTCGCACTCCGGCGGCCGGGTCGGCGCATACCGCCCGGTCGGCCGACCGGGGGTAAACGCTACCGACTACCGGTCGGGATAGTCCGTGCCTGTTTATACGGGGGCAGGCCCACCGCCGAGACGATGGCCCACGCCGCGAGCGACCCCCCGCCGGAGGACGAGGCGCGGAACGTCGTCCTCCTCTGTCTCGACACGGTCAGGAAGGACTACTTCGACGCCTTCGCCCCCCGCATCCGCGAGCGCGCCGACGTGCAGTACGCGGGCTGTCGCGCCGCGAGCGCCTGGAGCACGCCCAGCCACGCGAGCATGTTCTCGGGACGGCTCCCCCACGACCACGGCGTCCACACCTACGCCCCGTCGTTCACCGGCCTCGACCGTTCCGCGACGCTCCTCGGCGACCTGCCGGACCACCGTGCGGTCGGCGTCAGCGCCAACGTCTACGCCGGGTCGGCCTACGGCTTCGACGGCCTGTTCGACGACTTCGCGGACGTCACGCGCTACCGGCGCTACCCCGACGCGCTCGACCCGGTCGCCTTCGTCGACGAGCACGCGGGCGAGGGGCTCGCCACCTACCGCGCCCTCGCGCGCGCCGTCGCCGCCCACGACCACCCCGCTCGAAGCCTCGCCAACGTCGCGGCCCACCGCGCGAACGACCTCGTGCGCCACGGGCCGCTCGGCGCGCTCCCCGAACTGTTCGACGACGGCGCGCGCGTCGCCGGGCGCGCGGCCCGTTCTCGCCTCGACAGCGAACCGTTCTTCCTCTTCGTGAACGTCATGGACGCCCACGAACCCCACCGTCGCGTTCGAGGGTACGACGGCCCCGGCGGCGTCCCCCGGGGGTGGAGTTCCGAGTCCCTCGACCCGGCGGACGTCGTCGGCGACGTGCCGGGCCGGATGACGGACGTGCGCCGCTACCGGGCGCTGTACGGCGCGTCGATAGACTACCTCGACCGCTGGACCGTCGACTTCGTCGACCGTCTGCAGGACGCGACCGACCGCGAGACGACCGTCGTCGTCACGGCCGACCACGGCGAGAACCTCGCGTACACCGACGACGAGCGCCTGTTCGGCCACATCGGGAGCCTCTCGGAGGGCCTCCTGCACGTCCCGCTGTGCGTCCTGAACGCCCCCGAGAACCTCGGCACCGTCGAGGGGTCCGTCTCGCACCTCGACCTCGGTCGGCTCCTCGTCGGCCTCGCGCGCGGGGAGACTCCCGACGTCGTCCGCGACCGGGCGGCGGCGGAACTCGTCGGACGGACGCCGAGCAACGACGCCCTGACCGGCGAGCGCTGGGACCGCGCCCGGCGCTGCGTCTACGAGGACGACCGGAAGTGGGTCTGGGACGACGCGGGGACGGTTCGCGCCTACGACCTCGACCCGGCGCGCCCGTGCGAGCAGACGCCCGTCGAGGGGGACGCGACGGTGCCCGACTGGGCGAGCGAGTTCTTCACGACCGAACCGGACCTCGCGGCGTTCCGCGAGCGCGCCCGCGCCCGTGCGGACGAGCGCGACGCCGACCCGCTCGACGCCGACGTGCACCGGCGACTGGCGGACCTCGGCTACCGATGACCGTTCGGGTGTTCGCGGGGGGAGGCGTGACCACGGGAGGGCGGGCGTAACCCGTGGACCTCGACCGCTCCAGCGTCGCGCTGTACGGCGCCCGTATCGTCATCAGCCTCGTCGGTTTCATCAGCACGGTCTACTTCGCGCGGGAACTGGGCTCCTCGGGGCTGGGCCTCTACTTCACGTTCGAGACGGTCGTGAACGTCCTCGCGGTGTTCTCGCGCTTCGGCGTCGACAACGCCGTCATCAAGCGCATGAGCGCGGCCGACACCGACGCCGAGCGGGGACGGTACCTCACCGGCGCGCTCGCCGTCGTCACCGTCCCGTTCGTCTGCGTCTCGCTGGTCGTCCTCCTCGCGCGCGGGCCGCTCGACGCGCTGTTCGAACTCGCGCTCGTCCCGCTCCTGGTGGTCGTCCTCGCCGTCGAGACGGCCCAGTGGGTGCTCATCTCGGCGCTCCGCGGCGAGCAGCGCATCGCGACCACCGCCGGCCTGGAACTGCTCGGCGAACTCGCCCGCATCGGCGTGAGCGTCGGCCTCGTCCTCGCCGGCTTCGGCGCCGTCGGCCTCGTCTACGGCCTCATGCTCGGACAGTTCCTCCGCGCCGTCGCCGCCGCCGGCCTCATCCGGACGCGGCTGCGCCGTCCCACCCGCGAGACCGTCCGGAGCCTCCTCTCGTTCTCGAAGTACGCCGCCGGAATGAACGTCAGTCACCTCGCCTACAGCTGGTTCGACACGCTGGTGCTCGCGCTGCTGGCGTCGAAGGCCGCCGTCGGCGTCTACGAGTCGGCCTGGCGCGTCAGCCTCGTCGTCATGCTCGCGAGTTCCTCCATCGGCGTGGCGCTCGCCCCCTCGGTGAGCAGCTGGCACGCCAGCGAGGAGTGGGACCGCATCGAGAGCGCCGTCAGCGAGGCCGTCACCTACGCCCTGTTGCTCGTGGTTCCCGCCGTCGTCGGCGTCGCCGTCCTCGGCGAGGCGTTCATGGAGGTGGTCTACCGCTTCGAGACCGGGGGGCTGGTGCTGGTCGTCCTCGTCGCCGAGAAACTCCTGCAGGCGGTGAAGGACGTCGCCCAGAGCACGCTGCTCGGTACCGAGCGCGAGCGGGTGGTCTTCTGGACCAACGCCGTCACCGTCGCGGCGAACGTCGCGCTCAACCTCCTCCTGGTCCCCGTCTTCGGGATGCTCGGGGCGGCGGTCGCCACGTTCGCCACCGCCGGCACCGCCGCGGTCCTCCAGGTCGCCGTCCTCCGGCGCTCGATGGCGTTCGGGGTCGACCGCCGGGCGGTCGCCTGGCAGGTCGGGGCCGCGCTGGCGATGGGCGCGGCGGTCGTCCTCGCCTCGCGGGCCGTCCCGCCGACGACCGTCCCCCGGCTGTTCGGCCTCATCGGCCTCGGCGTCGCCGTCTACGGACTGTGCGTCCTCGGCCACGGCGGGATGCGGACGCGCCTCCTCGCGGTCCTTCCCCGCCCCGGTAGCTCGTGACTTATAATAACCCTCTCGCGTCTATCCCCTCACGATGCGACCTATCGCCTACCCGAGCGACGCGCCGACCGCGAGGGACCCGGATGCGTGACGAGGTGCTCACCCGCTGGGTGAACCAGCCGCCCGCCGACCCCGTCTACCAGTACCTCCGCGACGCGGAGAAGGAGTCGGCGTGGGAGGTGCTCGGGGCGCGGGAGCGGGTCCTCGACATCGCCTCCGAGGCGAACGTCACCCGGGGGCTCGACGCGGCGTACGTCGCCCGCGTCGACTTCTCGTCGACGGCCATCGACTACGCCCGCGAGGTGCTCGGCGACGAGGTCGACCGCTACGAGTGGGTCGACCCGGAGACCCCCCGGCTGCCCTTCCCCGACGACCACTTCGACGGCGGCGTCTCCATCGGGCCCTACGACTGGAAGTTCCTCGACGTGACGGCCCTGACCGCCGAGGTGCGCCGCGTGACGCGCGGCGACGGCCTGTTCGTCTTCTCCGTGCCGACGCCCCGCTCGCCGTACCACACCGGCGGTCGGTTCAGCCTGCGCTACTACACGCCCGGGGCGGCCCGCTCGCTGCTCGCCCCCGGGTGGGAACTGGCGGACTACGACCTCGTCTACCAGCACCCCTACTGGCTGCACTCGAAGCTCGCGATGGCGCCGCCGGCGCTCCAGCGGCCGTTCGTCACGGCCGCGAAGCGCCTCGACGACCGCCTCGACGCGCGCGACGACTGGGACGACGCCTCCTACCTCGTCCTCGGCGCGCGGCCCCTCGACTACGAGCGCCACGTCGAACGGGCGCTCGACTGCCTCTATCGCCCGACCGACGAGAACGGCTTCTGGGACGCCGAGGGCGGCCACATCGTCCGGGCGCTGGAGTACGACGTCGCCGACGGCACCATCGCGGGGTGGACGCCGACCGACGACGTGGTGTGGCGCTACGCCCCGTTCGCGCTGATGGGGTCGCTGCGCTGGCGGTGCTCGTCGCTCGGCGACGGGAGCCGCGACGCGAAGATAGAGCGCGAACTGGCGTACTTCCGCGAGCGCGTCGCCGACCCCGACACCCTTCGCGAGATGCCGAGCTACGGCATCGGCGCGCTCACCTACGCCTTCGCGCGCGCGGCGACCGTCTACGGGACCGAGTACGCGACGGTCGCGCGCGACCTCTACGAGCACGCCGACGAGCGCTTCGACTTCGACGACAGCGAGGACTCGCTCCTGCTCTACGGCTGGACCTACCTCTACGAGGTCGACCCGGGTGCCGACCTCCGGCGCTCCATCGACGGTGCGCTCTACGAACTCGTCGAGCGACAGAACGCCTGGAAGACGCTCTTCTACTTCGACAACCCGACCACCCGCCGCCACCAGAACCAGATGTACACCCTCTGGGCGCTCTCGCGGGCGGTCGAGGTGACCGGCTGCACCGGCTACCTGGAGAACGTCGAGGCGGTCCTCGACTACACCATCGAGGAGCGCATGCGCGACGACGGCGCGTTCATCTGGGAGGACCCCTCCCGGCGGACGTACGCGGGGGCGGAACTGCGCCGCCGCCTCGGCACCGGCTTCTCGCGACCCCCCCACTGGGAGTTCCTCTACCCGTGTCACCAGACGTTCTTCGTCGTCGCGGTGGCGCACTACTACGCCGCGGGCGGCGAGCGCGACTACGACGACGCCCTCGGCGAGGCCATGCGCTGGATCTACGGCCGCAACGACCTCGGCGCCGACCTGACCGAGGTGAGCGGCCTCGGCGTCCCGGTTCGGTTCCTCACGACCGACGGCCGCCTCGACGTGGCCGACCAGCAGTTCAAGGGCGCCTACGAGGTCGGCGCGTACGTCATGGCGCTGACCGACCTCGTCGAACACGAACGCGCGCGCGCCCGCGGCGGGACGCCCCGCGTCGGGCGGCGTCGCGCGCCGGACGCGACCGACCGCTCGCCGTGAGTCCTCGCACCGACGGGCCGCTCGTCAGCGTCGTCGTCCCCACGTACAACCGCTCGGGCGCGGTCACCGGGGCCGTCGAGAGCGCCCTCGACCAGACGTACTCGAACCTGGAGGTCGTGGTGGTCGACGACGGGAGCACCGACGACACCCGGGCGGTCCTCGACGACTACGCCGCCGACCGCGAGCGCGTCCGCGTCGTCCACAGCGCGACGAACGAGGGCATCCCCGCGGCGCGCAACCGCGGCCTCGCGGCCGCCCGCGGCGAGTACGTCTGCCCGCTCGACGACGACGACCGCTGGCACCCGGCGAAGGTCGAGCGCCAGGTCGCGGCGCTCGACTCGCTCGACGACGACTACTGGGGCGTCTACACCCACGGCCGCATCGTCGACCGCGAGGGCCGCCTGGAGGCGCGCGTCGAGTCCGACGCCGCCGGCGACGTCTACCCGGACGTGCTCGTCGAGATGTCGATACTCCCCCACTCGGGGCACATGGCCCGCGCGACGTGTCTGGAGGCGGTCGGCGGCTACGACGACGGGTTCGACGTCGCCTGCGACTGGGACCTCACGGTTCGCCTCTGTCGCCGGTGGAAGGTCGCGCTGCTCCCCGAGGTGCTCGTCGAGCGCACCCACGGTGGGGACAACGTCACCGGCGACCCGGGCTACGACGTCCGGGCGCGGGCGCTCGTCGCCGAGAAGTTCGAGGGAGCAATCGAGGAAACCGGCGTCGCACGTGCGTTCGCCGCCGCGAGCGCGCGCGAGCGGGGACTGCTCGCGCTCGACCGCGGGGAGCGATGGGAGGCGACCCGGCGGTTCGCGGCCGCGTTTCGGGCGGCCCCGACCCCCGACCACCTCGCGCTCGCCGCCCTCGCGCCGCTCGGCCCCCGGGGCCTCGCCGTCGCCCGCCGCGTCCGGTCGCTCCTAGCGCGCTGAGGTCGCGAGGTCGCGGTACACCCCTCTGAGGGTCGCCGTCTCGCGCTCCCAGTTGTACGTCCGCTCGACCGCCCCGCGGGCGTGCTCCCCTAACTGCTCACGGAGCGCGGGGTCCTCGGCCAGTTCGACCGTCGCGTCCGCGACCGCCGCGCTGTCGCCGTCGGCGACGACCCGGCCGCAGTCGGCCTCGCGGACGACCCGACCGAGCGTGCCGACGTCCGTGACGAGGACGGGCTTTCGCATCGCCATGTACTGGAAGAGCTTGTGGGGGACGGTCGTCGCGGTGTGGGGGTTGTCGCGGTGGAGGACGAACGGGAGGTCGATGGCGGCGATGTGAGCGGGGACGGCCTCGAAGTCCACCCAGCCGGTGAAGGTGATGCGCTCGCCGACGCCCGTCTCCTCGGCCACCTCGCGCAGGTGGCGGTCGTAGGCGGCCTCGCCGGCCGACCCGACGACGAGCAGGCGGGCGTTCGGGACGCGCTCGACGACGGCCGGCATCGCCTCGATGGCCGTCTCCAGCCCCCGGTGAGGGCCGAAACTGCCCACGTAGCCGAGGACGAACTCCTCCTCGTAGCCGTCGACGGGTGGCGTCTCGGCGTCGAACGTGTCGAGGTCGACGGTGTTCGAGACGACGGCCACCGAGGAGGGGGAGACGCCGCAGTCGGCGACGTAGTGGGCCTTCCCCTCCTCGGTGACGGCGAGGACGCGGTCGGCCCGTCGGACGCCGTCGCGTTCGAGGCGCTTGAGGCGGGGAACGGGCGTGAACAGCGTCTGTACCGTCCGGCGCGGGAGCGCCATCCCGGTGCGCCACTGGCGGGCCGCCTCGGGGTAGTTCTCGTGGAGGTCGGCGACGAGCGGGCAGTCGTACGCCTCGGCGACGGCGAGGCCGGTCCGGACGAGCGGGAGGTCGTGGACGTGGAGGGCGTCGAGGCGCTCCTCCTCGACGAAGCGCGCCATCTCGCGGCGCCAGATGACGTCGGTGAGCGTCAGGAGGTAGCGGACGGTCTTGGCGGTCCGCTGGACGGTGGTGTAGCGCTCGCGGCGGTGGATGCGCCGGACCGCTATCGGACCGACGCGGTCGTAGGTCGGCTCTCGTCCCTCCTCCCGGCCCAGACAGAGGAGGTGGACGTCGTGGCCGGCCGCCGACAGCGCCCGCGCCTCCTTCTCGACGCGGACGTCGTGCGGGAAGAACCCCCGCAACACCATCCCGATGCGCATCGACGCGTCGCCGGCCGCTGGCTCGCTCATTGGCGGGCGTAGCGGGACCAGGGGCATAACTATGGAGCCGGTACCGTCGGCGCGAGCGGCGTCAGACGGCCACGGGGCCGCTCGCGCGCAGTATGGGGCTCCTACTCCTCAGTACGTACCGTATAGTAATCCGACTGTCACTGTTCTCCGAATGTATGGAACCGGGAGTGATGTGTCGTGGGGGGAGTCGGCGTAACAGGGAACGCGGCGGGTCGTGCTAGCGCTGGTCGCCCTCGGCGTCGCGCTCCTCGCGGCCACGGCACTCCCCTACGTCGGCTTCCTCGCGCTGTACGCGTGGGTCAGGCCGTCGGGGTCGCCGGCCGCGAAGCGACCGTCCGAACCGACCGTGAGCGTCGTCCTCCCCACGTACAACGAGGCGCGCATCGTCGAGAACAAGCTCCGCGACCTCGTCGCGCTCGACTACCCGATGGAGAAGGTCGAGATCGTGGTCGTCGATTCGAGCACGGACGAGACGCCCGACCTCGTCGAGTCGTTCTTCGCCGACCGCGACGCGCCCGCCTCCACGCTCATCCGTGAGGGCGACCGCCGCGGCCTCGCGCGCGCGCTCAACGACGGCTACGCCGCCGCCGAGAACGAAATCATCGTCAAGACCGACTGCGACGCCCGCCTCGCGCCCGACGCGCTCCGCGAGGCGATGGCGAACTTCGCCGACCCCGCCGTCGACGGCGTCACCGGCCGCAACGCGGAGGTCCTCGGCGGGAGCGAGGTCGAGACCGACTACCGCGGCATCCAGTCGCACATCCAGACGCTCGAGTCGCACCTCGACTCGACGTTCATCTTCCACGGGCCGTTCTCGGCGTTTCGCCGCGAGGCGGTCGTCCCCATCGACCCCGGGTCGCTGGCCGACGACTCCGAACTCGCGCTGCGGATCCGGCGTAACGGCGGCCGGGTCGTCTTCGACCCCGCCGTCGCGTACATGGAGGCGGCCCACTCGGCGTTCGCGAAGCGCCGCAAACAGAAGGACCGCCGGGCGATGGGCCTCGTCCGCCTGCTGGTCCAGCAGCGCGACGCGCTCGGTCGCCACGGCCGCTACGGTCGGGTCGTCCTCCCGTTCAACTGGCTGTTCATGCTCGTCTCGCCGTGGCTGCTCGCGACGGGCCTCGCGGCGCTCGTCCTCGGCGCGGTGACGACGGCGGGGGTCGCCGGCCTCGCCCTGCCCGCCGCGCTCCTCGCCTTCGTCGCCGCCGGGTCGCGCGACGTCCTCGGACCGTTCCAGCCGTTCTACGCGCTGTTCGACGCGCAGGTGTCGCTGCTCAGCGCGGCCGTCAGGCTGCCGCTGACGAGCACCGACGGACTGTGGGAACCCGACGCCGAACTCCGCGAGGCGTATGACTGACCGCGCGTCCACGGCGGTCGTCCCCCAGGGACGGTGACTCGCGTGGCCGACGCGAGCGAGGACCGCCCCACGACCCCGACCGCCCGCCTCCGACGGGCCCTCCTCGCCCACGGCTGGCTCCTCGTCGTGGCGCTGGCCGCTGTGGTGCGGTTCGCGACCCTCGGGGCGGAGAGCCTCTGGACGGACGAACTCATCACCCTCGATTTCGTCACCGCGAACGGTCCCCTGGAACTCCTGTGGGTCATCCCGCTCAACCAGCCCCACCTGCCGGTCTACTACGTCCTCCTCGACCTGTGGACGGCGCTCGCCGGCACCTCGGAGGCGGCCCTGCGCTTCCCGTCGGCGGTGTTCGGGGTCGCGGCCGTCGCCGCGCTCTACGCGCTCGGGACGACCCTGTTCGACCGCCGGGTCGGCCTGCTGGCGGCGACGGTGCTCGCGCTCTCGCGCTTCCACGTCTATCACTCCCAGGAGGTGCGGATGTACAGCCTGCTGACGCTGCTGACGGTCGTCTCCTACCTGCTGCTCGTCCGCGTCCGCGACGGTGACGACCGGCGCGACCGGGTGGGGTACCTGTTCGTCACGCTCGCGCTCCTCTACACCCACCCCTTCGCCCTGTTCGTCGTCGCCGCCCAGGGGACGTACCTCCTCGGCCGGTGGCTCCACCGCGAGGGGTGGCCGCCGACGGTGCCGCCGCGCTGGCGACTGCCGGCGCTGGGCGTGACGCTCGCCGTCGCGCCGCTGCTCGTGGGTGCCCTCCTCCGGGGACGCTCGGCGACGTACTCCTACATCCCGCCGCCGACGCCCCGGCAGGTCGTGGGCGCCATCGCCGAACACGTCGGCTACGCCGGCGCGCCGCGCTGGGTGCTGTTCGCCGGTCTCGCGCTCTCGGGAGCCGTCGTCGCCGTCGGTCTGGTCGACGCCCGCGGCGCGTTCGGCCGCTGGCGGGGCGCGCGCGGGTCCGCCACGACGCTCGCGGCGACCGTCCGCCGCCTCCTCCCGCGCGACGGCGAGAGCGAGAACACCGCGCTCGTCCTCCTCTGGTTCCTCGGACCGTTGCTGGTCCCGGTGGTCGTCTCCTACCTCGTGACGCCGGTGTTCTGGCCGCGCTACACCATCGCGGCCTCCCCCGCCCTCTTCGTGCTGATGGCGAAGGGCGTCCGGGACATCCCCCGCCCGCCGCTCCGGGCCGTCGTCGCGCTCCTGCTCGTCTGTAGCCTCCTGCCCGGCGTCGTCCAGTACCACACCACCACGCAGAAAGAGGAGTGGGACGAGGTGGGCGCGACGCTCGACGAGCGCGCCGAGGCCGGGGACTTCGTCCTCGTGGCCGACCGCATCACGCGCCGCGGCGTCGACCACTACTCCGCGCGCGCGGGCGAGGACCTGGTCGTCCGCGACGTCATCGCCGTCGATTCGGGGACTGGGTACGCCCCGACGCCCAACGAGACGATACGCGAGATGGTCGAGGGGCGCGACCGGGTGTGGGTCGTGTTCTCGCACATCACCGAGGACGACCGCGAGCGCGTCCTCGACCACGTCGAGCGAGACCACACGCGCACCTGGGAGCGCTCGTTCGTCGGTATCGACCTCTACCTCTACGAGCGCGCTCCCGAAGCGCAGTCGGTCGAAACCGTCGACGCCGCGGGTTCGGACCGGCAGGGGACCCCCACCCGTGCCCCCTCGAACCGGGTGATGGCGAGACCGCCTACGCCTGCTTCAGCTTCGCCGTGAACGTCTCGCGGACCTTCTCGACCTTCGGCGCCGCGTGCATCCGACAGTAGGCGTCGCGGGGGTTCTTCTCGAAGTAGTCCTGGTGTTTCTCCTCGGCCGGGTAGAACGTCTCCAGTTCAGTGATTTCCGTGACGACCTCGTCGGCGTACTCCTCGTCGAGCGCCTCGACGTAGGCCTCGACCTGTCGTCGCTGGTCCTCGTCGTGGGCGAGGACGATGGAGCGGTACTGGGTCCCGACGTCCGGCCCCTGGCGGTTCAACTGGGTGGGGTCGTGCGTGGCGAAGAACACCTCCAGTAGCTCGTCGTACCCGATGACGTCGGGGTCGTACTCGACCTGGACGACCTCCGCGTGGCCGGTGGTACCGCTACAGACCTCGCGGTAGGTGGGGTTCTCGGTGTGGCCGCCCGCGTAGCCCGACGTGACCGACGCCACGCCGTCGAGTTCCTTCATCGCCGCCTCGGTACACCAGAAGCACCCGCCGCCGAACGTGGCTCGCTCCGTCATGGGTCGAGAGAGGTGACAGAGGAGTATGTACCTGGCGTCCGCGTCCGCGTCCGTGGTGGTCGCGACTCACTCCCGCTCCGCGTCGAGGCCCGCCACGCCCTCCAGCGGGTCGGAGTCCGCCTTGAACAGGTCGTACACCTGCTCCGCCCAGTCACGCGCGCGCGAGGCGTCGGTGTCGACGAAGACGTGCAGGAGTCCCGTCTCCTCGTCGTAACCGCCGATGCCGACCCGGTCGTCGAACAGCGCGAGGCCGTAGGGGAGCGCCTCGCGGGTGAACAGCGTGAGTCGCCCCGTCTCCAGGACCCGCCCCGCCTGCTCGGGATAGGTCGCGAGCAGCGCGTCGACGGCGTTCGGCAGGTAGACGAACTCCGTCTCCATCTCCTCGAAGAGGCGCTCGTAGAACGTCTCCATCGTCAGCGGTGCCATCGCGGTGGTGTTGAACCCGCGGAGGGTCGCCGACGCCTCGACCAGCGAGACGAACCGCCGCACCGGGCGGTAGGGGTCGGCCGGGTCGGCGGTGGTCACCGTCGCGTCGGCGAACGGCTCGATGACGAACTCCTTGTGGTTCTCACAGATGCTCGACAACAGGGGTGCGAGGCGCTGGGCGGCCGCCACGTGGAGTTCGAAGCGGAGTATCTCCTCGGCGATGACCTCCCCCTGCCCGGTCAGCGCGAACTCCCCGTCGACCTTCGTCGCCAGCCCCTCGTCCTCCAGCCAGCGCGTGAAGCGGTGGCTCGTCGCCCGCGAGACGCCGAGCGCCGCCTCGATGTCGCGCCGGTCGAGCGGACCGTCGAACAGCGCCTCCAACAGCGGGCCGTGACGGACGTACTCGCAGAGTCGGTCGGTGTCGATGCGCCGCTCCTCGTCCAGCCGGGTCCGGATGTCGAGTCGCGCCGCCTCCTGTCGAAGCTCCTCCGCGATTGTCGAAGTCATGATACGAATCGCCGAGCGTCTCGCTCGACCCTCCCGTGCGACCGGATGCCGTGGTCGCGGATAAGCCTATCTCAGGCGACGAGACGCGTCTCACGCCGCGAACGGTGTCCGACCCCGGCGAGCGATTCCACCTCCCCGAACCTCTCTCGAAAATTAACTATAACGCCGTCGGCGCGCAACCATGTGGTATGTCCACGACCGACATCGACGCGACCGAGGCGTTCGTCGACCGACTGCTCGACGCCACGCGCGGGGCCTTCGAGGTCTTCACCGTCTACCTCGGCGACCGACTGGGGTTCTACGAGGCGCTGGCCGACGGCGAGTGGGTCACGAGCGCCGGCCTGGCGGCGCGGACCGACTGCGACGAACGCTACGTCCGCGAGTGGCTCGAACAGCAGACCGTGACGGGGTTCCTCGAGGTGCGCGAGGAGGACGCCGCGCCCGCGGACCGGGCGTTCCGCCTCCCGGCGGCGCACGTCGAGGCGCTCGTCGACCCCGACAGCCCGAACTACGTCGTCCCGCTGTTCCAGGTGTTCGCGGGGGCGGTCCGGCCGCTCGACGCCGTCGTCGACGCCTACCGAACCGGCGCGGGCGTCCCCTACGAGGCGTACGGCCGCGACCTGCGCGAGGGCCAGTCGCGGGTCAACCGTCCGGCGTTCCGTTCGGACCTGAGCGAGGAGTGGTTCCCCGCCATGCCGGACGTCGAGGCGCGCCTGCACGCCGGCGGCGCCCACGTCGCGGACATCGGGTGCGGCGGCGGGTGGGCCTGTATCGGTCTCGCCGAGCACTACCCCGAGGTGCGCGTCGACGGCTACGACCTCGACCGGGCGAGCGTGGCACTGGCGCGCGAGAACGTCGCCGCCGCCGGCCTCGACGACCGCGTCTCGATTCACGAGCGCGACGCGAGCGACCCGTCGCTCGCGGGCGAGTACGACCTCGTGACGGCGTTCGAGTGCGTCCACGACATGTCGGACCCGGAGGGGGCGCTGCGGACGATGCGCCGCCTCGCCGGCCCCGACGGGGCGGTGCTCGTCGTCGACGAGCGGGTCGGCGAGACGTTCACGGCCGAGGGCACCGACGTCGAGTGGATGATGTACGGCTGGAGCGTCCTCCACTGCCTCCCCGTCGGCCGGGCCGAGCATCCCTCGGCGGCCACGGGGACGGTCATGCGCCCCTCGACGCTCGGGGCGTACGCCGAGGCCGCCGGCTTCGCGGCGGTCGAAACCCTCCCCGTGGAGAACTACTTCTTCCGGTTCTACCGGTTGATTCCGCCCGTCGAGCGCGGGGACGAGGGTGACGCGCGCGCGACCGACATCGAGGTGGAGGAGCGATGACCGGGAGCGACTCGGACCGGGCGCGGGTCCCGTGGCGCTCGCCGACGGTGCAGATCGTGCTCGCGAGCACGCTCCTCGCGCCCCTCGGCGTCCCGCTCGTCAGTCCCGCGCTCCCCGTCGTCAGGGACGCCTTCGCGCTGACGGACGCGCGGGCGAGCCTGCTCGTCAGCGCCTACTTCGCCGTCGGCATCGTCCTCTCGCCGTTCATCGGCCTCGTCGTCGACCGCGTGGGTCGTCGGCGCGTGCTCGTCTGGTCGCTGCTCGGGTTCAGCGTCACGGGCGGCGCCATCGCGTTCGCGCCGACGTTCGACGTCGTGCTCGCGCTCCGCCTCGTCCAGGGCGTCGCCTCGGCGGGCGTCTTCGTCACCACGGTCACCATCATCGCCGACGCCTACGAGGGCGTCCAGCGCAACGCCGTCTTCGGGGCGAACATCGCCGCCCTGTCGCTCGGCGCGGCGGTGTTCCCCCTCCTCGGCGGGGCGCTCGCCGCGGTGTCCTGGAGCGCGCCCTTCCTGGTGTACTTCGTCGGCGTCCCCCTCGCGCTCGTGGCGGCCGTCGCCCTCGAGGAGCCGACGAGCGACCGCGAGACGCGGAGCCTCGCCTACCTGCGCGGGGCCGCCTCCGCGCTCGTCGGGCGCGACGCGGGGACGTACTACGGCGCGGCGTTCGTCACCGAACTGCTCACGCTGGGCGCCATCGCGACGGCGCTGCCGTTCCTGCTGTCGGCGGAGTTCGCCCTCGCGCCGCTGTTCATCGGGGTGGCGCTGCTGGCCTCCGAGGGCGCCGCCATCGTCGTCTCGATGCAGAACGGTCGCCTCGCGCGGCGCTTCACGAACCGCCAGCTCGTCGCCGTCGGCTACGGCTGTTTCGGCGTCGGCCTCGCCGCGATGTGGGTCGCCCCCACGCCGGCGGCGGTCGCGGTCGCGGTGGGCGTCTTCGGCGCCGGCCTCGGGGTGAGCATGCCGGCGGTCGACGCCGCCGTGAGCGACCTCGTCGCCGAGCGCTACCGCGCCGGCGCGCTCAGCATCCGCAACAGCACCACCTTCCTCGGGCGCGCTGCGGGACCGGTGCTGTTCACCGGCCTCGGCGCCGTCGTCGGCTACCGCCCCCTGCTGGCCGTCGCGGCGGCGGGGACGCTCGCGCTCGCCGTCGCCACCCTCCTCACGGGGCGACAGTCGCCGCACGGGACGCCCCACCCCGACCCGGGCGACTGAGCGGCGGCGTAAGCCGCGTATAACAATGCCCGGTCGACGGGTCCCCCCACGACAGATGGCCCGTCCCCGCGAGTACCGTCGGTTCCCGAGCGTCGTGTCGGCCGTCCGGCGATGACCGCCCCCGACGTCGCCTCCGAACCCCGCGAGCACCTCTGGCCGCTGCGGTCACCGTCGCGCCGGAGCGTCCGCCGGACGCTCGACCGTGCCGGCGTTCCCTATCGACGCTGTTCCAGCAGCAAGGTCGCGTTCCGCACCGCGCTCGCGGCGCTCGACCTCGCCGGGTCGAACGTCCTGCTCCCGGCGTACCTCCCGCCGGGTATCGTCGAACCGCTCCGCGAGTTCGACCTCGAGCCACGGTACTACGGTATCGGCCCGGACCTGACGCTCGACGTGGCCGACGCCGAGGCCCGCGTCGACGACGAGACGGCGGCGGTGATGGTCGTCCACTACTTCGGGTTCCCCCAGCCCTCCTTCGAGGCGTTCGCCGACCTCGCCGAGCGCCACGACCTCGCGCTCGTCGACAACGCCTCCCACTCCGTGCTGAGTCGCCACGAGGGACGCCTCCTCGGGACGCGCGGCGACGTGGGGTTCTCCAGCCTCCACAAGACGCTCCCTATCCCCGACGGGGCGGTCCTCTACTTCAACGGCCCGCGGGTCGACCCCGCGACGCGGTACCCCCTGATGGGCACCCGCGAGCGCTACACCGCCGCCGACGTCAGACACGTCGCGGGCGTCCTCGCGGCCCGGACCGGCCGACTGGGGGCGGCGGTCGACAGCCTGGCGAAGGCGGCGTCGAACGGGGGCGCCCCCGCCGCGCCGCCCTCGGCGGACCCGGTCGGCGAGTACCAGGGGGTGAAACGGCGGCTGTCGCGGCTGTCGGCGCTCGCGCTGACGCGCATCGACGCCGTCGACGTGGTCGCGACCCGGCGGGCGGTCTTCGCCCGGTGGCTCCACCACCTCGCCCCCGACGACCGCTTCACCCCGGTCTTCGAGCGCCTCCCGGCGGGCGTCTGCCCGTGGTACTTCCCGGTGCGCGCGGCCGACCCCGGGGCCGTCGTCGACGCGCTCTCCGAGTTCGTCACCGTCTTCACGTGGCCGACGCTTCCTGCGGACGTCTCGCGCGCGTTCCGGGTCGAGCACGACCTGGCCGACAGTCTCGTCGTCCTCCCGGTCAACCAGGACATGACGCCGGCGGACGTCGACGCGCTCGCCGCCCGCCTCCCGTGACCCACCTATGTCGATGAACATCTCCCGGTCGAGCCTGAAGCTGTTCGGGGCGCAACTCGCCACGAACGCCGTCTCGTTCGTCGCGCTCGCGTTCTTCGCCCGCCAGCTCGGGAGCGCGCAGATGGGCGTGTTCTTCCTGTTCCAGGCGGCGTCGAGCGTCCTCGTGATGCTCTCGGACCTCGGCCTCGCGACGGCGATGGAGAAACGCATCAGCGGCGGCCAGGACGCCGGCAGCGTCGTCTCCTCGGCGGCGGCGCTGATGGTCGGCCTCCTCTCGCTCGTCGCCTTCGGCGTGCTGCTGTTTCGCGGGCCGCTCAACGCCTACATCGGCGCCGACCTCGCCGGCTGGCTCGTCCTCGCCATCACGCTGACGCAGGTGAAACGCCTCACGATGGCGTGGTACCGCGGCGACCTCCGCGTCGGCGACACCGCCGACATCCAGCTGCTGAGTTCGCTCCTCCAGATGGGGACGTCGGTGGCGCTCATCCTGCTCGGCGTCGACGTGCTGGCGCTGGTGTTCGGGGTGCTCGTCGGCTCGGCGCTCAGCTCCGCGTGGGCGCTCGTCCGGAACCGGCCGCCGCTGTCGCGCCCCCGGACCGACGACGCGACCTCGCTCTTTCACTACGCGAAGTACAACCTCATCCCGAGCATCGGTATCGAGGTCCACAGCTGGACGGACGTCCTCATCATCGGGCTGTTCCTCACCCAGTCGGCCGTCGGCGCCTACGAGGTGGCCTGGCGGGTCGCGGGCGTGACGACGCTGCTCGCGGCGGCCATCAGCATGTCCGTCCTCCCCCAGACGAGCGCGTGGGACGCGAACTCGGAGACCGACCGCATCGAACGGCTCGTCTCCTCCAGTATCGTCCCCTCGCTGTTGCTCATCATCCCCTCTATCTTCGGCGTGGCGCTGCTGGCGCCCGACGTGCTCGGCCTCGTCTTCGGGGAGGACTTCGGCGCCGCCTCGCTCGCGCTGGTCGTGCTGGTCGCGGGGAAGATTCCCGAGGCCATCCAGCTCGTCGTCGGCAAGTGTCTGCTCGGGCTCGACAAGCCGAACCTCGTCGCGCGGGCCACCGTCGTCGCGCTGGCGCTCAACGTCGTCCTCAACGTCGCGCTCATCACGGAGTTCGGCCTGCTCGGCGCCGCCGTCGCCACCACGTTCTCGTTCACCGTCGGGATGGTCCTGCGCGTCCACTACCTCCGGGAGTTCATCGCGTTCCGTCTCCCCTACGCGAACCTCGCGTGGTGCGTCGTCGCCTCCGGGGTGATGGCGGCCGTCGTCGTCGCCGTCCGGACGCAACTGCCGACGACGACGGTCCCGCGCCTGCTCGCGACGGTGGCCGTCGGCGCGGCGGTGTACGCGGTCGTCGTCCTCCTCTACCCACCGTTGCGGTCGTTGCTCCTCGGGTACGTCTCGGACCTCGTCCCCCGTCCCGCCGCGTGACGCCGGACCGTTTAGCCGACCGTTGCGACGCTCCATACCGGACGACGCGACCACACTATCATCGAAACACGACGTTTTAGTACCCGAGAACCACTCGAAGTATGTATTTTCAGAAAAGATAGGTATAAACGCGGACATCAGAGCAGATGTCGCTGCTTAACGAAGTATGTTCCGTCGGAATCGGGAGGTAATGCCAGGGTTGTGTGGGGCACTCGGCGCCGCCGAGTGCGATATCGACCGACTGCGAGAGGGGCTCCGGTGGTCGGGCCGAGAGCGGGTGTTCGACCACGCCGCGGGCGACGTGGCCGTCTCCGTCGCGGTCAACGACGGGTTCGGCGACCAGCCGGCCCGGACCGACGACGGCGAACTGGTGTGGCTGTGGGGGGACGTCTACGGGGTGGAGTCGCCGTCGGGGTACACCGCCTTCTCCGGACTGGAGCGCGACCGGCCGGCGCGGACGGTGGCCGACCTGTACGGCCGGTACGGCCTCGACGTCGTCGAGCGCCTGAACGGGACGTTCGCCGCCGTCGTCTCCGACCCCGACGCGGGGTGTGTCCACCTCGTCACCGACCGGATGGGGAGCCACCCGCTGTACGTCGCGGGCGAGCGCGGGGTCGCGGTCTCCTCGCACGTCCAGTCGCTCGCCGCGGCGACCGACGCCGAGTTCGAGGAGACGTACCTCCCGGAGTTCTTCACCACGGGGCGCGTCTCGGGCTGTCGGACGCCGTTCGCCGGCATCGACGAGGTGCCGCCGTCGTCGGTGCTCACGGTCGACGTCGAGACGGGCGACACCGCGGTGCGTCGCTACTGGACGCCGCGCTACCGACCGGTCGACCGGTCGTTCTCGGCGTTCGTCGACGAGTTCGTCGAGACGTTCCGGACCGTCTGTGCGGACTACCTCCGCGACGACCGGCGGTACGGCGTGCTGCTGAGCGGGGGGAGCGACTCGCGGCTGGTGCTCGCGGCGGCGGCCGACCACGACACCACGGCCTACCACCTCTCCGACTGGATGAGCGACGAGGCCGGCACCGCCGAGCGCTCCGCGCTCGCCGCCGACTGCCCGTTCGTCTGGCTGAAGCGCGGCCCCGACCACCACCGCGAGTGTCTCGTGGAGAACCCGTCGATGATGCCCTTCTACGGTCGGTTCGACCAGGCTCACACCGCCGGGTTCAACGACCGCCTCCGCGAGGAGGTCGACGTCGTGGTCTCGGGACTGTACGCCGACGTGCTGTTCAAGGGCGCGACGCTCCCGACGGCGGTGGCCGACTTCGGGCCGCTCGGGACGCTCACGCTCCCCGTCGAGCGCTCGGTCGACTCGGTCGAGGCGTACGTCGACCGAGCGGTCCAGTCGCTCCCGCCGTACCTCGACGTCCCGATGACGATGCGCGAGACGTTCGAGGCGAACGTCCGCGAGACGGTTCGCGGTATCGACCACCACGGCGTCGTCTACCCCTCGATGCGCGAACTCGTCTCGCTGCGGGAGTTCTACCCCATGTCGAACGACCCCGACCTGTTCTACTACGGGCTGACCCAGTCGATGCCCCACTGGACGCCGTTCCTCGACAACCGCATGATAGACCTCGCGCTGCGCCTCCCGGTGAAGTACCAGCTCCGTCGCGACATCGTCAACACGGCCATCGAGCGCCTGGCCCCCGACCTCGCGGCCATCCCGCACGCGAGCACCGACGTCAGCCTCGACCGGCCCTACCCGCTCCACTTCGTCGGGCGCTACCTGACGTCGATGCGCCGGCAGCGCCGGGACACCGCCCCCGACGTCCCCTACTACGGCCACCGGCCGTGGGTCCACGGGCCGGAACTGCTCCGCCACGACCGCTTCGCCATCGAGAGCCTGCTGGCGAACCGCGACGTCGTCGAGGCGCTCCCGTTCCTCGACTGGGACGGCGTCCTCGAGACCTACCGTCGGCACGCCGAGGGGGAGAACTTCTACTGGGAGCTGTTCATGCTCGTCGGCTTCCTCGAGATGCCGGCGGTGCGGGCGCTCGCGGGGATCGAACCGACGTCCACCGGCGTCGTCCCCTCGCGGGGCGTGGACATCGACCTCACCTCCGGTGACGCGCGATGACCGGACGGAACCTCCGGACGCTCGTCGTCGGCATCGACGCGGCCTGCGAGGGGGTGCTCGACCCGATGTTCGAGCGCGGCCTGCTGCCGAACCTCCGCTCGCTCGTCGAGTCGGGCGTCGCCGGGCCCCTCGAATCGCAGGTCCCGCCCTGGACGCCGAGCGCCTGGCCGTCGCTCTTCACGGGGACGAACCCCGGCAAGCACGGCGCGTACAGTTTCCTCCGGTACGAGGGCTACGACTGGGACGTCCTCGACGCCACGGACGTCGAGGAACCCGCGCTGTGGGACATCCTCGACGCCCGTGGGCTGTCGAGCGTCGTCGTCAACGTCCCGGTGACGGCGCCGCCGTCGGCCATCGACGGGGCCATCGTCCCGGGGTTCACCGCCCCCGAGGCGCCGCCGTGTCACCCCGACGGGCTCCTGGCCGACGTCGAGGACGCCATCGGTGAGTACCGCGTCTACTCGCGCGAGGAGTTCAACTCGCGGGCGTCGCCGACGACCCGCCACGTCGAGTACATGAAGCTCGTCAGGATGCGCGGGAAGGCGTTTCGCTACCTCTGTGAGCGCTTCGACCCCGACTTCGGGTTCGTCCAGTTCCAGCAGTCGGACACCGTCGTCCACGACATGCCCGGCGACCTGGACGAACTGCGCGTGGTCTACCAGGCCATCGACATGCAGCTCGGGCGCATCCTCGAGGAGTGCGACCCCGACACCGTCTTCGTCGTGAGCGACCACGGCATCGGGCCGTACGCCGGCCAGGAGTTCCGCGTCAACGCCTTCCTGCGCGACCGGGGCTACCTGGAGACGACCCGGTCGGGCCAGGGGCGCCCCTCGTGGGTCCCCATCTTCCACGACCGGTTGAGCGGCGACGAGGGGGACGACGACCGCCCGCTGGCCGCGCGCACCCTCGACCGGGGGATGGCCGTCGCCGGCCGCGCCGGGGTGACCCCCGACCGGCTGGTGGCGCTGCTCTCGCGGGTCGGCCTCGACGACGCCGTGACGCGCCTCCTCCCGGCGTCGCTGGTGCAGGCGGCCGCCGGCGAGGAGCAGGTCGACTTCGCCGCCTCGCGGGCGTACATGCGCCTGCCCGTCGAACTCGGCGTCCGCATCAACCTCGAGGGGCGCGAACCCGAGGGGGTCGTCCCGCCCGAGCGCTACGAGGCGCTGCGCGAGGAACTCATCGACCTGCTCTCGAGCGTGCGGACGCCCGCGGGCGACCCCGTCTTCGAGCGCGTCGTCCCCCGGGAGGAGGTGTTCTCGGGGCCGAACCTCGAGGACGCGGTGGACGTCGTGACGATTCCCGCGAACTACGACCAGTTCCCCTCCGCCCGGCTCGGGGCCGACCACTTCGGGCCGCCCAACGAACCGTGGAACCACAAGCGCGACGGGATTCTCGTCGCCGCCGGCGCGGGCGTCGACACCGCCGCGGACGTCGACGGCGCCCACCTGCTCGACGTCGCGCCCACGGTGCTGGCGAGCCTCGGCGTCCCGGCGAGCGACCGGATGGACGGGCGCGTCCTCGACCCGGTGGCGCCCGTCGGCGAGGCGACCTACCCCCGTCCCGGGCCGCGCGAGGACCGGACGGGCGACACGGGGTACAGCGTCGAGAACCGCCTCGCGGACCTCGGCTACCTCGAATGAGCGTCCGAACCGCCCGACCCCTCCGAACCGACCGAACTATCGGGCCGGCGCGAGCCGGTCCGGACGCCACGCACCGCCGACCGACCGACCCCGCAGACGGACGTCACGAACACGACCACACGCACACACCGCTATGAGCATCGACGTCACCACCCTCGACGAGTCGGACCGCGACGTCTGGAACCGCTGTGTCGAACAGTCGGACCAGACGAACCTCTTTCACCAGTACGAGGCGCTCTCGCTCCTCGTCGCCCACTCGGGGGCGACCCTCCACCCGCTGATCGGCTACAACGGTCAGGAGCCCGTGGGAATCATGCCCGTCTTCGAGGTCGAACGCGGGCGTCGCCGTATCGTGAAGTGCCCGCCGTACCTCCTCGAGAGCTTCTCGCTCGGCCCGGCGCTGCTCAACCTCGCGGGGACGAAGCGCCGGCGCGCCGAGCGCCACCAGCGCCAGTTCGTCGAGGGCTGTCTCGAGTACGTCGAGGAGGACATCGCCCCCGCGGAGACGCACGTCCGCCTCGGCGGGCGCTTCACCGACGTCCGGCCGTTCCTCTGGAACGGCTACGAGGCGTCGCCGTACTACACCTACGTTGTCGACCTCACGCCCGGTCGGGAGGCGGTGATGGCGGAGTTCAGCCGCGACGCCCGGAGCAACATCCGGAAGACCGACACCGAGGACGTCGAGGTGTACGAGGGCGGCGTCGAGGAGATACGCGCCATCGTCGAGCAGGTACAGGACCGACACGACGAACAGGGGAAGGAGTACCGCGTCTACCCGGGGTTCGTCATCGACCTCTACGAGGCGCTCCCGGAGGGGCAGGTGCGCCCCTACGTCCTCGAACACGGCGGCGAGTTGGCCTGCGGGATGATCACGCTGGAGTACGGTGACACCATCTACCGCTGGGAAGGGGGCGCGAAGTACGGCGGCGACGTCCCCGCCGCCGACCTCCTCGACTGGCACATCATGTGCGAGGCGATGGACCGCGACGTCGCGCGCTACGACCTCGTCGGCGCGAACATGCCCCGCCTCTGTACGTACAAGGCCAAGTTCGGCCCCGAACCCGAGGTGTACTACAACATCGAGCGCAAGGCCCCGCTGGACGCGTTCACCGAGGGGGCGCGCGCGCTCGCCGCGGACGTGCTCGACCGGGCGGACGACCTCCGGACGCGCGTGAAGTAATCGCCGTCCCCTGACCGTCCGTCACGCGTGCCGGTCGCCGGACCGACCGGTCCTTTCGTGTCACTGTCTCGGAAACTGCACGCTCATTACACATCTAGCCCGGTCGGCGCGGTCCGCCCACGCCCGTAGCTGTAAGGGGTATCCGGCCCCCGCTCGTAGCACCGATGACGGCATGTCTGGCACACGAACTACCGACGTAACGACCGCCGAGATCATCGAACTGAACGTCGCCGAGGAGGGACTGGCCGGTATCGTCCAGGACCTCCAGGCCCGGGGCGTCGTCACCGACGACGACGCCGCCGACCTCTCCACCCGCGTCCAGTCGCTCACCGACGAGCTCCGCGGGTGCGTCGTCGGGACGTCCCTCGACTAGGCGAACAGCATCGTACCGCGCGGAAACCGCAGGTCATTGACTTCATTCGGTCGCCGTCGCGCGACGGCGGCCAGACCCCGTTCGCCCCGGAGCGCGCGGCTCGTTGGCCTCCCGGGCAGCGGAGTCGCGCCGCGACAGATATTTACTGAACGTGGTAATTCTGTATTAACAGGTAGTTTTTTCTCCGGTGCATTCGTACTAGTTGTCAGATACGTCGTCGACCATCCGGGGGAGCGGCGCATCGCCCCGACCGCGGGGCGCCCGAGGACCCATGAGCACGAACGTAGTCAGGGAGGAGCGGACACTCGCCGAGAGCGACGTCTACAACATCCTCCAGAACGACCGCCGGCGGTACGCCATCGAGCAGTTACGCGCGAACGGCGAGCGCGCCGAGGTGGCCACGCTGGCGGAGGCCATCGCCACGGTCGAGACGGGCGAGTCGCCGCCGCCGCGGAACGTCCGCCAGAGCGTCTACAACTCGCTCCACCAGTCGCACCTCCCGAAACTCGACGCCGCCGGCGTCGTCGAGTACGACCGCCAGCGCAAGGTCGTGACGCTGACCGACCTCGCCGTGGAGGTCGAACGGTACATGGGTCTCGACGACCCCCAGCCGCTCCCGTGGGCTGACTGTTACGTCGCCGCCGGCCTCGCCGGCCTCGCGGCCGTCACCGGCGCCTGCCTCGGCCTGCCGGGACTGGCGGCGGTCCCCGCTCTCGGCTGGGCGGCCGGCGGCGGCACGGTACTGGTCGGCCTCCGCGCCCTCCAGTGGCGGAGCGACGGCGCGATGCCCGTCACCGACTGACCAGTCCGCTCAGGTGCGTTCGAGGACGTTGACGCAGCTGACGGCCCCGGTCGCGTTGCGCCCGATGCCGATGTTGTGCTGGAGGCCGACCGCCGGCGCGTCGACCTGCACGTCGCCCGCCTCGCCGCGCAACTGCTCGAATATCTCCGCCACCTGGGCGACGCCGGTCGCGCCGATGGGGTGGCCCTTCGAGAGCAGACCCCCCGAGGGGTTGACGGGCGTGTCGCCGTCGAGGGTGGCACGCTCGACGAACGCCCCGCCCTCGCCGTCGGCGCAGAAGCCGAGGTCCTCGTACGTGATGAGCTCCGTGATGGAGAAGCAGTCGTGGACCTCGGCGACGTCGACGTCGGCGGCGGTGATGCCGGCGCGCTCGTAGGCTCGCTCCGCGGCCTGTCGCGTCGCGGGGAAGTTCGTCAGCGCGAGGTCGCTCCCCCGCTGGAAGGAGTCCGCCGAGAGGCCCCACCCGGCGTGGCGGACGGGGGCGTCGGTGAACTCGCGGGCGCGCTCCTCGCTCGCGAGCAGGACGGCACAGGCGCCGTCGGTCACCGGACAGCAGTCGTAGAGGTTGAGCGGGTAGCTCACCGTCGGGGAGTTCCGGACGTCCTCGACGGAGCACTCGAACTGCTGGTGGGCGTAGGGGTACTTCACGCCGTTGGCGTGGTTCTTCACGCTCACCTCGGCTATCTGGTCGCGGGTCGTGCCGTACTCCGCCATGTGGCGGGTGGCGCGCATCCCGAAGTAGGCGGGCATCGTCACGCCCCGCCCGCGCCAGAGGCGTTCGAGCGCGGCGCTCCCGATGAGGCCGGCGGTGTCGTCGAGCATCTTCTCCGCGCCGATGACGAGCGCGACGTCGGCCGCGCCGGCCTGCACGGCGAGCGAGGCGTTACGGAAGGCGTCGCTCCCGGTCGCGCAGGCGTTCTCGACGCGCGTGATGGGCGTCTCGAAGAGCCCCGTCGCGTGCGCGAGCGCCGACCCCGAGGAGCCCTCGCCCGCGATGTCGATGGTGCCGTACCAGGCGGCGTCGATGTCCTCGGGAGCGAGACCGTCGACGCTCCCGAGCAGGTCGAGGTACGCCGCCTCCAGCAGGTCGTCGAAGGAGTCCCCGTAGCGCTCGCCGAACTCGATGATGCCCGAGCCGACGACGTAGGCGTCGCGGGTCATTCCTCACCTCCGGCCTTCGACGCGCGCGGCACGGCGAACTTCAGCGAGTTGATGGGCCGACGCCCGTCGCTGAACAGTTCGCGAAAGCGCGCCTCGACCTCGGTGCCGACGTCGAGTTCCGCCAGGTGCGTCTCGGTCAGCAGGCCGTAGGCGCGCGCCGCCTCGCCCGCCCCCGACGCCTGCGGGAGCGAGACGACGGCGACCGGCTGTGGCGTCTCGATGTCCTCGGGGAGGTACTGCTGGACGACGAACGTCTCGACGGTCCCCCGTTCGGCGAGTTGCACCGCCTCGAAATCGGCCGGCGCGTCCCCGCAGCGCTTGCACGTCCGCTTCTCCTCCGGGAACGACACCCAGCCGCACGACTGGCACTCGAAGCCGACGAGACGCTGGTCCTGTCGTTTCGTCCGCTCGTAGCGCGGGCCGCTCACGCGCGGTTCACCCCCTGGTACTCGACCGGCCGGCGATACTCCAGGTGTTTCGCGTAGGTGACGTACTCCTTCGCGTCGAGGAGGGCCGAGACGGTCGGTCCCTCGGTCGACCCCGACCCGACCTCGAGGGCGACGGCGTCCGCCCCGCCCGCGCCGTAGCAGGCCGCGAGCGCGGGCGTCCCCGCGTCGGTCGTCTCCAGCAGGTGCGCCAGGTCGAGGAAGAAGGAGGCGACGCCGGCCGACCCCACGTCGTCGAACGTGCTCACCCGCTCGGCGTCGACGCTCCGGAGGGCGGTCCGGGCCAGTCGCGCGTCCGGCGCGCTCGCGACGGCGCGGGCGGGCGCCTCGCCACCGTCGAGGGCGCGTTCGACGGCCGCCTCGGTCGCCGGCGCGACGCCGTGGCGGCGCTCGAAGCGCGCGTCGCCGCTCCGTGCACGTTCGCCGTGTTCGCGGTGGCGCTCGACGAACCCCGTCGTCTCCTGGCCCCACCCGGTGAGCGACGCCGCCGGCGCGTCGGCGTCGGGCGCGAGGACGACGGCACCCGCCCCGGCGCCGGCGTACTGCTCGTCGTCGTCGCCCGACTCGGCGGGCAGGACGTCGCTCGCGACGACCAGCACCGTCGACTCGGTCGCCTCGACGGCGTCGCGCGCCGCGAACAGCGCGTCGGTGGCCGCCCGCGGCGTCGCCCGGAAGTCGCCCGTCCGGACGTCGCCGGTCGCGCCGAGGCGGTAGGCGACGTGGGCCGCGATGCCGTGTTCGGCGAACGGGTCGGTGACGCTCGCGGCGAGGACGGCGTCGAGGTCGTCGCCCGCGAGGGCCGCCCGCGCGAGCGCAGTCTCGGCCGCCTCGCACGCCAGCGTGACGTGGTTCTCGTCGCGCGCGGGGACGGCGCTCTCGCCGCGGCCGGACTCGCCGAACTGGGCCGCGATGGTGTCGCGTTCGATGCGGTAGAGGGGGACGTACCCCCCGCAGCCGGCGACTACGACCACCGCTGCCCGCCTCCGTCATTGTGTCGTGATGACATACATCGCGACTCCGACAGCGGCCGAGTAAAAACTACTGGTCGGCAAGGACTATGGCGGCGCTGGCTGTGGTGCGGGTATGCCGTACGACTACGAGAACTTCCGCGTCGAGCGCGAGGGGGACGTCCTCCGCGTCGCCATCGACAGCACGAGCAAGATGAACGCGCTCAACCGGACGATGACCGACGAACTGCTCGACCTCGCCGTCTCGCTGCACGGCGACGACGTGCGCTGTCTCGCGCTCACCGGCTCCGACGGCGTCTTCTGCGCCGGCGGCGACGTCGCCGGGTTCGCCGCCGACGCGGACCCGTCGACGGAGATGCGCCGCGGCGCGTCGCTCCTCCACGACGCCGTCGTCCACCTCCGGCGGGCGGAGGTGCCCGTCGTGACGGGCGTGAACGGGCCGGCCGTCGGCGCGGGCCTGAGCCTCGCCATCCTCGGCGACGTCGTCCTCGCGGGCGAGGGGTCGTACTTCCAGTTCGGCTACCCCCGCATCGGGCTGACCGGCGACGGGGGGTCGACGTACTTCCTCCCCCGCCTGCTCGGCCTGCGCGGGGCGCTCGACTTCGCGCTGCGCAACCGCCGCGTGGCGGCCGCCGAGGCGGTCGAGATGGGCCTCGCGACCGACCTCGTCGCGGCCGACGCCCTCGACGACGAACTGACCGCCGTCAGCGAGGCCCTCGCGGCGGGGCCCACCGTCGCGCTCGGGCGGACCCGGCAGTTGCTCGCCGAGAGCTTCGAGCGGGGGTTCGAGGCGCACCTCGCCGCCGAGGCCGACACCATCGCCCGGACCGCCCGCACCGCCGACTTCGAGGAGGGCGTCCGGTCGTTCACGGAGGGGCGCGACCCCGCGTTCGAGGGGCGCTGACCGGGGACCGCGCCCGCCGGCGCTCGCGTCCGACGGTGGTCTGCGGTACCGAGTACCGAAGCTTCTTGTCCCCCTCACCCGACTCCCGCCTCGATGCAGTACTACGAGGACATCGAGGTCGGCGACGTGACCGAGTGTGGCAGTCGGACCGTGACGAAGGCGGAGATAATCGACTTCGCCACCCAGTACGACCCCCAGTCGTTCCACGTCGACGAGGAGGCGGCCGCCGACTCCCCCTACGGGGGGCTCATCGCCAGCGGGTGGCACACGGCGGCGCTCTGTATGCGCCAGCTCGTCGACGGCGTCCTCGGCGAGCAGGCGGGGATGGGCGCGCTCGGCGTCGACGAACTGCGGTGGTACCGGCCGGTCCAGCCCGGCGACACCATCTCCGTCACCTCGGAGGTGCTGGAGAAACGCCCCTCCGAGAGCGACGCGAGCCGCGGGCACGTCACGAGCAAGTTGACGGGCTACAACCAGGACGGCGACGAGGTCATCTCCTGGGTCGGCCTGGGGCTGGTGAAGCGCCGCGAGGGCGAGCAGTAGGCTACTCCCCGCCGTCGGCGCGCGGCCCGTCCCGTCCCTCCCGGGCGAACGCCGCCTCGTGGTCGTCGAGCGCGGTCATCCGCCGGTACATCGCCACGCGGTCCGTCCGCCCGAGGCGGTGGCGGTAGTAGCCGTAGCCGAGGAGGAACCAGCCGACGAGGACGACGCCGACGGCGGGGAGCTGGAGCAGCGAGACGACCCAGAAGCCCCCCGTGGCGAGCGCCCCGGCGACGACGGCGAGGGGGAGGCCGCGGTCCCGCCGGAGGCGGAAGACGGCGTTCGCGTAGTGGTCGGGGAACTCCCGCGGGAGGTTCCACAGGCCGATGGCGCTGAAGAAGTACGCGGTGAGGCTGGCGAGGCCGATGAACGCCGAGAGGCCGATGAGGTCGTCCGAGAGGGGGACGAGGACGAACGGCGGCAGGCCGAGGACGAGCAGCGCGTAGTGGGGGGTGCCGAAGCGGGGGTGGACGCGCGCGAGCGACCGGGGGAGGATGCCGTCGCGCCCGGCGCGCATGAGCGTGCGCGAGGAGACCAGCAGGGAGGTGTTGACGCTGGTGACGACGGCGAACAGCGCGCCCGCGGCGACGAGCCCGACACCCCACGGCGGGAGGAACCGCCGTACGGCGAACGCGAGGTCCGCGGGGTCGCCGAGGTCCGTCCACGGGACGACCCCCACCAGCACGGCGACGAGGGCGACGTAGAACAGCGTGACGACGACGACACCGCCGAACAGCGCGAGCGGGATGGTCCGGCCGGGGTCGGAAATCTCCTCGCCCAGCTCCACGAGGAGTCCGAAGCCGAGGAAGGGGTAGAACAGCGCGACGGCGGCGATACCGAACGCGCCGAGGTCGGGGAACAGCGGCGTGAAGTGCGCCGGCTCGACCACCGTCGCGCCGGGGACGATGAACGCGAGGAGGCTCACCACGAGGCCGACGACGAGCAGGAGCTGGACCCGCGCGACGAGTTTCAGGCCGACGAGGTTGACGACGAGCACGCCCACGAGCAGGAGGTACATCAGGACGAGCGGGGGGACGTCGACGAAGAAGCGGGCGTACTCGGCGAAGCCCGTCGCCGTCACGAGCAGGGTGGCCCAGACGACGAGCGGGAGCGTCCACGGGACGAGGAAGCCCCAGAACGGTGCGGTGAGCCGCGAGATGTAGACGTAGAGGCCGCCGGCGACGGGCATCGCCGACCCCAGCAGCGCGTTGTAGAGGACGACGAACGAGGCGGGAATCGCGGCGAGCACCGCCGCGAGGACGACGCTCGGCCCGGCCGCCCCGGCCAGCGGGCCGGAGAGGACGAAGATGGGGACGGAGATGGCGTTGCCGACGACCAGCGCCAGGACGGCGAGCAGACCGACGCGGTCGGTGAGCAGGCGCGCCTCCGCCCCCTCGGCGCTCATCGCGTCGCCCGGAGCTGTCGGAGCCGCCGCCGCGCGACCCACCGGCCGGCGGCGAACCCCGCGACGCTCCCCACGAGGGGTCCGACCGCCACCAGCGCGGGCGCGAACAGCAACGCGAGGCCGATGCCGAGGCCCATCCCGACGACGAGCCCACCCTCGGGGTACTGGGCGGCCGCCACCGCACACTCCGCGTCGTCCATCCGGTCGGGCACGTCCCGGTAGCGACCGATTGCCATGTCAACACACAACAGTAATCGTGGAGATATAGTTTACGGCAAATACTGCGGGACGCGGCGTGAGGCGGTCGCCAGCCGGGGGGGAGCGGGTCGTCGTGTCCGCGGTGCCGGGTCGAACGCCGGCGCCGGTCGCCGGTCAGTCCGCCGCGGAGATGTCCTCGCCCCCCTCGACGTGGACGAGTTCCTCGACGGGCGGGAGGTCGGCCTCGGCGTTCGTGATGATCTCGATGCGTCGGGTGAGTTTGTCGCTGGCGTACTCGACCAGCGGCGTCGAGTCGACCTGGCTGTCCTCGTACTGGACGGTGCCCGCGACGTGGGGCATGAGGTCCTGGAGCGTGGTCTGGACGACGGCGGGGTCGACGCCCTCCTCCTGGATGAGTCGCCGGACCTCGTGCATGCCGAAGCCGACGTGGCGCCCCTCGTCGCTCCGGATGCGGGTGACGCCCTCGATGAGACCCTCCAGGTGGACGGGTTCGCCCTCCACCTCGAGGTCGGCGCCCGTCGGCGACCACGACGACTGGATGCCGTAGTAGCCCGTCTGCGCCAGCACCGACTCGACGACGAGGTGGTAGTGACAGAACGCCCGGGCGCGGTTCTCGGGGCTGTCGTCGGTGAGCAGGCGCTGCATCGCTGCCTCGGTCTTGTCGAACAGCGCCACGTAGTCCTCGTTGAAGTAGCGCTGGTCGGTGGGGAGGGTCACCTCGAACCCACAGGCCTCCGCGACGGGGTTTATCACCTCGCGCCAGTAGCGGTCGAAGAACTGGGTGTGTTTGGCCTCCTCGTATATCTGTGAGGAGAGGAACATCTGGCGGTTGATGTCGTTCGTGACGAGCATCAGCGGGGCGAGGTCCTCCGTGACGGCCTCCTCGCCGGCGCCGAACAGCGCGAGCGTCCGCCGGAGGCCGTCGAACTGCCGTTCGGTCTGCTCGCGGGCGATGAGGCGCTCCCGGTCCTGGTCGAGCAACGCCTGGGGGACGTCCTCGTAGGGGTCCCAGTGGCGGTAGACGGCGTTCCGGAAGTAGCCGCCGGCGAAGGAGTCCGGGTCCAGGCGCATCTCCCTGCTCGTGTCCCGAATCTGCGTCATAATCCGTGATAGATTCTGTCAAACGCGTATATAGCTCTGTCGCACCGGTTGACAACTCCGCGGAGTAACACTTACTACGGGCGTTTCGGTACCACGTGCCATGCGTATCGAGGACGTCGCCGACGACGCGTTCCGGGGGAACGTCGCGAAGCTCCACGACGAGACCGTCGCCCACCACGGCGACGGCCTCGCCATCGAGATGCACGGCCGGGAGCTGACTCACCGCGAGGTCCAGGCGGCGACGGCGGCCGTCGCCGGCGGCCTCCACGACCTGGGGCTGGAACCGGGGGACTCGCTCCTGCTCTACCTCCCGAACTGCCCGCAGTACCTGCTCGCGGCGCTCGGGGCGTTCCGCGCCGGAGTGGTCGTCTCGCCGGTCAACCCCCAGTACAAGGTCCGTGAACTGAGCTACCAGCTCGAGGACGCCGACGCCTCGGCCATCGTCACCCACGCCGCCCTGCGCGAGACGGTCGCGGAGACGGTGACCGAGACCGACCGCGAGCCGGTGGTCGTGACGGTCGGGGAGTCGGTCCCCGAGGGCGACGTCCCCTTCGAGGCGGTGCGGGGCGAGGCGACGCTCGTCGAGCGCGACGACGACGACGTGGCGCTGTTGCCGTACACGAGCGGGACGACCGGCCGGCCGAAGGGGGTCGAACTCACCCACCGCAACGTCCGCGCCCAGACGGTCGCCACCCTCACGAGCGGCTACGACGACCTCCCCGGCGACGAGGTGCGGAGCCTCATCTGGCTCCCCCTCTACCACATCACGGGCTTCACGCACACGGCGTGGCAGCCGCTGGTCCGCGGGGGGACGCTCTACCTCCGCAACCCGACCGACTGGGACGCGGACGACGCGATGGCGCTCGTCGAGGACGCGGGCATCACCCACTTCGTCGGCGTCACCGCGATGTACGTCGACATGGTCACCGCCGACTCCTTCGGCGAGCACGACCTGGGCAGTCTGGTGCAGGCCGCGGAGGGGGGCGCGAAGATGTCCGTCGCCGTCCAGCGGGAGTTCGAGGCCGTCGCGGGCGTCGAGATGTCCGAGGGCTACGGGCTCACCGAGACCAACGGCGCGACCCACTCCCAGCAGGGGTCGACCTACGGCCTGCGCCACGGGACGGTCGGCCAGCCCCTCCGGATGACCGACTGTAAACTCGTCGACGACGCCGGCGAGGAGGTCGGCGTCGGCGAGGAGGGCGAACTGCTCGTGCGCGGCCCGCAGGTGATGCGCGGCTACCGCAACATGCCCGAGGTGACGGCCGCCGCGTTCACCGACGCGGGCTACTTCCGCACGGGCGACATCGCCCGTCGCGACGGCGAGAACTACTACGAGATCGTCGACCGCAAGACGCACATGATCGTCTCGGCGGGCTACAACGTCTACCCGAGCGAGGTCGAGGAGGTGCTCCACGAACACGAGGCGGTCGCCGACGTCGCCGTCGTCGGCGTTCCCGACGAGCGACGCAACGAGGTGCCCATCGCCTACGTCGTCACCCGCCCCGACGTCGAAGCGGGGTCGGACGTCACCGCCGAGGCACTCAAACAGCACTGTCTGGAGACCATCGCGGAGTACAAACACCCCCGCGAGGTCCGCTTCCTCGAGGAACTCCCCCGGACCGCGAGCGGGAAGGTACAGAAGTTCAAACTGGAGGCGCGCGACGACGCCACCCACGGCGAGGCCTGACCCCTACACGGCGACGTAGCGCCTGACGCCGTCGTCGACCCGGTAGACGACCGCTCCCCGCTCGTCGAGCGTCCCGAGCGCCCCGACGGTGTCGAGCAGCGGGGCCGGGTAGCGCAGTTCGTCGCCCCCGAGGCGGGCGAGCGTCACCGCGTAGGGGGAGGCGGGGCCGACGCGCTCGACGGTCGCGAGTACGTCGGCGACCAGACGGTCGAGCGACGCCCGCGACCGCTCGAGGACGCCCTTCGCGTCCTCGAACGGCGGACCGTGGCCGGCGTACACCCGTCGCGGCTCCCGCCGGTCGAGTGCCGCTTCCAACCTCCCGTACCCACGGTAGAACGCCGCGACGGCGTCGTACGCCCCCCGGTCGAGGCCGACGTCGAGGGCGGCGGCGCGGAACGGTTCGACGAGCGCGTCGCCGGAGAACAGCACCGTCTCCGCCCCGTCGCTCGCGAAGAGGCAGGCGTGACCGGTCTGGTGGCCGGGCGTGTGGACCGGTTCCAGCGAGAGGTCGGCGACGGGAAACGCCTCGCCGTACTCGAAGGGGACGGCCACCGCGTCGGGCGGGAGGAGACGGCGGTTGCGTTCGAGCGAGTCGACGGCGCGCGCGACCTGTGCGTCGAGTTCGCGAGGCGGGAGGCCGACGCTCGCGGCCGTCTCGCGGACGCGCGCCTCCAGGTCGGCGGGGTCCCGTCGCAACTGCTCGCAGACGGCCCGGGGGGCGTACAGCCGCGCGTCGGCCGCGACGAACGCCGGGACCTGGCCGATGTGGTCGGAGTGCGGGTGGGTGAGGACGACGTGCTCGATATCGGCGACGGTGTACCCGCGCTCTGCGAGGCCCTCGTCGAGTACGTCCTCCGAGCGCTCGTCGACGTGGCCCGCGTCCACGAGCACCGGTTCCTCCCCCTCGACGAGGAAGGCGGCGGCGTGCCCCGGCGGCCAGGGCACGGGCGTCTCGATGCGGTGGACGCGCGCGGCGAGCGAGTACTCCAGGGGGTCGCGCGTCACGTCAGATGAGCTCCCGGGCGATGGTGCGCTTCTGTATCTCGTCGGTCCCCTCGAAGATGCGCAGGACGCGCGCGGTCCGGTACTGGCGCTCGATGGGCTGGTCCTTCATGAAGCCGGCGCCGCCGTACACCTGCATGGCGACGTCCGCCGCGCGGTTGTTGAGCTGTGCGCCCCGGAGCTTCGCCATCGACTCCTCCTTGCGGGCGCGCTCGCCCTCGTCTATCTTCCAGGCGGCGTAGCGGTAGAGCTGTCGCGTCGTCTCGGCGTCCGTCGCGAGGTCGGCGAGCTGGAAGGAGACGCCCTGGCGGTGACCGATGGGTTTGCCGAACGTCTCGCGCTCGCGGGCGTACTCCACCGCGAGGTCGAGGAGGAACTGCGCGTTCCCGACGGCGTTCGCCGCGATGTTGATGCGCCCGCCGCCGATCCAGTTCATCGCGGTCTGGAACCCTCTGTCTACCTCCCCGAGGACCTGCCCCTCGTCGACGCGCACGCCGTCGAAGCGGAGTTCGCACTGCCCGCCCGGGGTGAGCCCCATCGTCCGGTGGACCTTCGCCACCTCGTAGTCCTCGCTGTCGACGAGGAAACAGGTGATGCCCTCGTAGTCGCCCTTCTCACCGGCGGTGCGCGCGAACACCATCGCGAAGTCGGCGTAGGGGCCGTTCGTGATCCAGTACTTGTTCGCGTCGATGACCCACTCGTCGCCGTCCCGCTCGGCGGTGGCGTCCATGTAGTGGGGGTCGCTCCCGTGGTCGGGTTCGGTGAGCGCGAAACACGTCGTCACCTCCCCGGCCATCAGCGGGTCGAGGTAGCGCTCGCGCTGGTCCTCGTCGCACGCGAGCAGCACCGGCGTCGGCCCGCCCGCGCCGCCGGTGATGGCGCCGTGGAAGCCCGGCGGCCGGTCGGCGAGGTGTTCGACGACGACGGCGTTCGTGAGGACCGAGAGCCCCCCGCCACCGACCTCCTCGGGCATCCCCATCCCGTAGAAACCCGCCTCGGCGCTCCTCTCCCGTATCGTCTCGACGATTTCGCGGTACGCGGGGACCTGATAGCCGTCCTCGTCGACGATGTGGCGCTGGTAGTCCTCCCCGAGGAACTCCGGGTGGGCGTCCTCCAGCGGTGCGACCTCGCGCTCGATGAAGTCGTCGAGGGCCTTCGTTATCTGGACCGCCTCGGACGGTTCGCTGAAGTCCATGCCACACACTATCAAGTATCCTACATAGTTTTTCGTGTATGAGTTCCGTACTTTTGCGTGCCGGTCAGTTCGGTGCGTTATTGACGGGACAGGGCGAGTCGAACGGTATGTGCGCGCTACCGAGGGTATCCGCGTCCCGAGGGACCACCGCGTGACTGCCGACGCGTACGGTCCCCGAGAGATACGCACCGTCGCGCTCGCCATCATCGCGGGCGTCTTCTTCGGCGGCGTGGCGACGGGCGTCGCCTTCCCGACGCTCCCCCTGCTCGACGACCTGCTGGGCATCGGTGCCGTCGTGCTGGGGCTCATCCTGAGCGCGAACCGCATCGCCCGCCTCGTGATGAACACCCCGGCGGGGAGCGTCATCGACCGCGTCGGCGCCCGCAGGCCCATGATCCTCGGGCTGTTCGTCCAGGGGCTCGCCCCCTTCGGCTACGTCCTCGGCCTCCACGCCCCGCGCGGCACGGCCGTCGTCGTCCCGGGGCTGGGCGACGTGTCGAACGCGGCGCTCGTCTTCCTCTCCTCGCGGGTGATGTGGGGCCTCGGTTCCGCGTTCGTCTTCCTCGGCGCGTTCGCCACCATCACCCACGTCACGAGCGCCGACAACCGGGGGACGTGGCTCGGCTACATGCGCGGCGGCCAGAGCCTCGGCTTCCCGACGGGGCTGGTCGTCGGGGGGGTCGTCGCCGACCTGTTCAGCGTCCAGACGGCGTTCCTGCTCGCGGGTATCCTCGCGCTGCTGGCGGGCGTGGTCGCCGCGCTCGTCCTCCCGGACGTGCGCCCGGAGACGCGCGGGCGCTCGGGCGTGCGCGACGTCCCCCGGATGCTCCGGCGCGAACCGCGCGTCCTCCCGGTCGGCCTCGGCAACATGGCGATTCGCTTCATGTTCGGCGGCGTCCTGCTGGCGACGGTGGTGAAGTACGCCGAAGCGGGGAGTATCGACCTCGGCGTCCTCACGGCGACGGGCGTCAGCGGCGTCGTCCTCGGCATCGGCGTCGTCTCCGCCAGTGCGACGACGGTCGCGAGCGGTCGGCTCTCCGACCGCCTCTCGAACCGCGCGCTCGTCACCGTCCCCGCGCTGCTGGCGATGGCCGCCGGTCTGCTCGTGCTCGCGTTCTCGCCGACGCTCGCCGGCCTCGTCGGTGGGACGGCGCTCATCGGCGTCGGGACGGGCGGGACGGGACCGGCGCTGCTGGCCATCCTCGGGGACATCACGCCCGGCGACGAGATCGGCCGGATGGGCGGGGTCTACAACGCGATGGGCGACGTCGGCCTCAGCCTCGGACCGCTGCTGGCGGTGCCGATGGTCGACGTCTGGTTCGGTTTTCGCTCGACGTACGTCATCTGTGCGGCCGTCGTCGGCCTCACGCTCGTCGTCTCGACGCTCCCGCTGTTGCGCGCGGGCACGGCACCGGCGGGCGACGTCCGGTCGTGACCGGTCGCTACCGTCGGGCGGGGTGGTCGGTCGCCGCCTCGCCGACGCCGTGTCCCCCTTCGTCCAGTGGCCCACAGAACGCGTCGGCACAGCGCGTCACGGTGCGCTCGACGACCGGTTTCGGGTCGAACGGCTCCGGCAGGTAGCGGTGGGCGACGACTGCGAACGCGAGGGCGCTCGCCCCCGCCAGCGCGGCGCTCGCGCCGTAGCCTGCGCCGGCGAAGACGGGGCCCGAGAGCGCGCCGCCGAGGGCGAACCCCACCTGTCCGGTGGCGGCCGTGAGGCTCATCAGCGACCCGCGCCGGTCGTCGCCGACCAGTTCGGTCACGAGCGCCTGGAAGGGACTGCTCCGCGAGGCGACCAGCGCCATCGTGACGAAGAAGACGACGTAGACGGGCCAGAGTGCGACCAGCGCGACCGGCGTGAGGGCCATCAGTCCGCCGACGGCCGCCGACGCCGCGACGACGACCGGTTTCCGGCCGAGGCGGTCCGAGAGCCGACCGGCCTCCGGGCCGGCGACGACGTTCGCCACCCCGCCGACGAAGAACAGCAGCGCGACGGCCGCGCCCGTCGCCTCGAACCGCGCCTCCAGCAGGAGCGGGAGGAACGCGAAGTAGAGGGGGAAACTGAAGAAGAGCAGGCCGAACAGCAGCGCGGCCGCCGCGACTCCCGGTTCCCGCAGCAGGCCGAGGTAGCCGTCGACGGCCCCGCGGAACGACAGTCCCCGGGGGGCGCGTTCGACGGTCGGTTCGGGGAGGACCCGCCAGACGAGGCCGGACGCGACGACCATCACGACCGCGAACGCGAGGAAGGGGGCGCGAAAGCCGAAGGCGTCGGCGAGGACGACGCCGAGCGGGATGCCGGCGATCTGCCCGGCGGCGACGCCGCTCAGCACCCACCCGGCGGCCCACCCGCGCCGCTCGCGGGGGAAGTAATCGCCGACGTAGGCGATGGCGGCCCCGTTGAGCACCCCGCCGGCGCACCCCGCGAGCGCCCGCGCCACGAAGAGTTCGGCGAACGAGCCGACGAGACCGTGGAGCGCGAGCGCGACGGCCATCAGCGCGCTCCCGGCCAGCAGGACGCGGCGGCGACCGAAGCGGTCGGAGACGGGGCCGACGGCGAGCGCGAACGCGCCGACCGCGAGGGCGTAGGCCGTGATGAGCGTCCCGAGTAGTTCGACGCTCGTGTCGAGTCCCTCGGCGATGCGCGGGAGGATGGGGGCGATGATCATCACCTGGCTGGCGAACGAGAAGACGACGAGCCACAGCGTGAACAGGACGAGCGTCGCCGCGGCCGACTGGTGGTCCGTGTCCATCGTCCCTCCCTCGGCGACGGGTGGAGATGAGCGTAGCGCGCGGCGAGGGTTCGTCCCGTCGCGGGAGCGACGAATGTAAACCGTTATTGCCGGCGTTCGACCACCCACGAACGATGGACTCGGACATCGCGACCGCCAGACGGCTCACCCTCGGTATGAACGTCGCGCTGGTGGTAGCGCTCGTCGCCGTCGTCGCCGGCGTCGTACTCGACTCGTCGATACTCGTGCTCGCGACGCTCGGTCTGTTCGCCGTGGCCTTCCTCGGCTACGTCGTCGGACACGTCGCGCTCCACCGCCGCATCGCCACCGCACAGCCGCGCGCCGTCGCGAACGACGGCACCGTCGTCGCCGCACTCGGCCTCATCCGCACCAACCTGCTGCTGTACGGTGGGTTCATCGCCCTCGCTATCGGCCTCGCCGTGACCGAGGGCTACCTCCTCTGACCGTCCGTTCGTCCAGACAATTCGAATTTCGGAGTACACACGACTCAAAGAGTCTCCTCGAACCCTACGAGTTTATATCCGTTCCGCCATCCTTATCCGGTAAATCGTAGTAGTGGGGGTATGCGCCGTTCTCGACGTGTCGCCGACGCGTCGCTCGCGACCATCGTCGTCGAGCTCGTCGGCGAACTGATGGACGCAGACCCGGTGACGCTCGACCCGCCGCTGAACGAGGTCATCGACGCCGACGCACTCGACCAGTTGCTTCGCTCGGAGCGCGCCGACCCGCACGTCGAGTTCACCTACCAGGGGTTCACCGTCTCGGTCACCCCCGACCGGACCGTCACCGTCTCCGACGGCCGAGCCGGCGGTACCCCCTTCGAGGCCGCACCGTCGGACTGAGCCGAATCCCCACACCCGGGCAGCGCTAACTTTAAACCTCTGTAGTCGAACGGCGAATCGCCGGGGCACGAATCGCTTCAATCCACTCGCCAAGACCAGCATCCTCCCCCGGCATTCTCGTCGACCGCCGTCCCGCGAGCGGTGGCCGACCCTGCCGAGCATCCCCACCCCCTGTTCTTCCCGCGCGGCCGGCGACCCTCGGACCGGACGCCGTGACTGTTCCGCAGTCGTGTAGCTGTAGAAACACTTCTTCCCGCCAGTGTGCAACGTCCACGGGCATGTACCGACGGATACTCATTCCGACCGACGGGAGCGACGAGGCGGCCCGCGGCGTCGACTACGGCCTGACGCTCGCCGAGGAACACGGCGCGGCCGTCGACGTCCTGTTCGTCGTCGACGAACGGGTCTACGGCGAGACCCCCGCGCTGGGGAGTTTCGAACTCGCGCTGGAGGAGATAGAGGAACAGGGGCACGCGCTCGTCGACGCGGTCGGCGAGGAGGCGGCCGCGCGCGACCTGACGGCGACGTGTCGCTGCGTCCGGGGGGTGCCCCACCGGGCCATCCTCGACTACGCCGACGCGAACGACGTGGACCTCGTCGTGATGGGCAAGCGCGGGGCGTCGGGGGTCGAACCGCCCCACCTCGGGAGCGTCACCGACCGCGTCCTGCGCCTGTCCGAGCGGCCGGTCCTGCCGGTCTGACCCCGCCTACTCCGCTTGCTCCTCCGCCGCCCGTGTCGTCAACACGGGCACCGGCGACAACCGGACCACCTTCTCCGCGACGCTCCCCATCAGCAGGCGGTCGATGCCCCGCCGGCCGTGCGTCCCGATGACGATGAGGTCGACGCCGTTGTCCTCGGCGTACTCCAGTATCTGGCGGTGGGGGGCACCGTAGCCGATGTCGGTCGCGGCGACGGTCACGCCTGCGGCCTCGGCGCGGTCACGGACCGCTGCGGTCGCCTCCTCGCCGATCTCCTCCAGGGCGTCGTCGACGTACGCCGCGGCGGCGTCCGCGGGGAGGGCGGTCGTGTCGACGACGAACAGCGCCCGGACCGCGGCGTCGTACTGTCGCGCGAGGTCGACGGCGAGGTCGGTCGCGGCACCCGCACCCGCACTTCCGTCGGTCGGGACGAGGATGGTCTCGTACATGAGTACCACCTGTCACTCGCCGCGGTTAACTCTCCCCACCCATCGGACATCTGAGATGTCAGGGGGTAGTCCAGTCGGCGGGTGGGACGCGGTCAGTCGGTGTACAGCGAGTAGGTGATGATGGCGAACCCGAGGGCGGTGAGGGCGCTCTCGATGAGCAACACGAGGTCGGCGTCGACGCCGAGGCCCTGCTGGGCGGCGCCGGCGAGCAACGACCCGAGCGTGACGACGGCGAAGCCGAGCGAGAGGGCGCCCAGCGCACGCGCCCGTGTCCGCCGGTAGGCCTTGAACGCGAAGTAGGTGATGACGCCGCCGAGGGCGAGCGTCAGCGTCTTGAACGCGACGACGGCGAGGGTGAACTCGCTCATCGCGTCTCCCTCCGTACCTCGTCCCACATGCGTTCGAGGCGGCCGTCAGGCGTGGCGGGCCGTTCGACGGCCACCGACAGGTCGTTGTCGTCCGTGAGCGAGACGACGACCGACTCGAAGTCGCGCCGGTAGCGCGTGGTGTGGTGGCCGTCGCGACGCAGTTCCGTCTCCTCGGCGACCAGCGAGGCGTCGCTCAGGGCGTCGAGCTTCCGGTAGGTCGTCGAGAGCGGGACGTCACAGCTCTCCGCGAGTTCGCTTGCCGTCATGGGGTCGTCCAGTGCCGCGATGATACGCTGGCTGGTCGCGTCCTCGAGAGCGGCGAGGACCGCCTGCACCTCGGGCCCGTCCCGCCGTCGCGGTCGCGCCATCCTTGCCCGACGATGGACGGAGGCGCCTAATAACCGTACCTACTCGTCGGGCGGAGAGTGGTTCAGTCGACCGGGGTCGCCGCGGGTCGGCCGGCGGCCCACCCCAGCAGCGCGAGGATGGGGACGACCAGCAGCGCGCCGAGAGCGAACGGCGCCCAGACGGCGACGGCGGCGTACAGCAGCGCCATCGCGGGCGGGCCGACGGTCCGGCCGAGGCTCCCCGCCCCCTGCGTGACGCCGAAGGCGCTCCCCTGGGCGTCGTCGCTCGCGCCCGCGGAGACGAGCGTCGCGAGCGAGACGTTCAGCAGGCTGTTGCCGAACGAGAGGAGCGCGAGGACGACCAGCAGCGCGACCACCTCAGGGGCGAGCGGGACAGCGAGCGCGCCGAACGCGCGCCGGCCGAGCGCGGGCGCCAGCGGGAGGCCCGCGAGCGCGACGGCCAGCACCCCGGCCCCGACGAGCGCCAGCGGCCGGTCGCCGTAGCGCCGCGAGAGGCGCCCGACGAGCACCCCCTGGTTGAGCACGCCGAGGACGCCGACGTAGGTGAGCAGGGCGGCCGCCTGCGAGGCGTCGTAGCCGTAGACGTCGGCGACGAACGGGATGAACATCACCTGCACGCCGGAGAAGGCCAGCGAGACGAGGAAGAACGCGGCCACCAGCCCCCGCAGGTCGGGGTCCGACAGCGCCGTCCGGAACTGCCCGAGGAGCGTCTCGCCGCCCGCCCGGCGGGTGCGCTCCGGTTCCGCGAGGAAGAGCGCGGCGAGCAGGAGGCTGAGCAGGCTGAGGCTCGCGGCGCCGAAACTCGGCAGCGAGAAGCGCGTCGCGGGGACGAACGCGGGGAAGACCCGTCGCGCACCGGCGACGACCGCGTCGCTCGCGAGGACGCCGCCGAGCGCCGGCCCGAAGATGAACCCGAGGGCGAACGACGCGCCGACGAGACCGAGCGCGCCCGCGCGCCGCTCGCGTGGGGTGACGTCCGCGACGTACGCCTGTGCCGTCGCGATGTTGCCGCCCATCGCGCCCGCGACCATCCGCGAGAAGAAGAGCGTGGCGACGCCGCCCGTCACTCCGAGGAGGGCACCGACCTCCCCGGCGAGGCCGAACACCGTCCACGCGACGGCGCTCCCCGCCAGCGAGAGCATGAGCACGGGGCGGCGGCCCCGCTCGTCGGAGAGTCGCCCGAGCAGCGGCGCGAAGCCGAACTGCATGAGCGAGTAGGAGGCCGCGAGCAGCCCGATGAACACGTCGCTCACGCCGAAGCTCCGGACGTAGAACGGGAGGATGGGGATGACGATGCCGAACCCGAGCAGGTCGACGAAGACCACGAGGACGACCGTCGCGAGGGCCCGACGCGGGGAGGTCACGGACGTCGCCGGGCGCGGTACACGCATGCCTCACGGAGGACGAGCGCCGGCCTAACGTTTCTGACGGCGGGGAACTACGCGCGCGGAGAGGGTCGTCCCGGCGTCAGTCCGCCTCGTTGTACCAGACGTCGACGTGGTGGGCGGGGCCGTAGGACTTCCCGACGACGTCGAGGCGGCCGTCGCCGTCCATATCGACGAGCTTCGCCTCGTGGGTCGGGATACCGCGGGCGACGACGTGCTCCTCGAACTCGCCGTCGCCCCGGTTCTCGAACAGCAGGTGGACGGGGTCGTCGTTCTCGCGCAGGCCCATCTCGGCGACGTAGATGTCGGGGTGACCGTTCCCGGTCACGTCCCCTATCTGGAGGCTGTGTGGGCAGTAGAGGTCGTCGCGCAGGAGGTGGGGCGTCCAGTCGGGGCCGTCGAACCACGCCAGCTGCGCGGGGTGGGTGCCGTAGATGGGCGAGTCCCCCTCCGCGAGGACGATCTCGTCCTCGCCGTCGCCGTCGAGGTCGGCGACGGCCACCCGGACGTCGTCCCAGCCCTCGACGACGGTTTCCCGCCTCCAGCCGTCGCCGTTCCGGTGGTAGATGTTCGTCCCGGCGACGAGTTCCGTCTCGCCGTCGCCGTCGACGTCCCCGACGTGGACGCCCTCGACGCGGTGCCCCTCGTCGACGACGTGGCAGTGCGAGTCGGGCCACGGCTCGACGGTCGGGTCGTCGGGGACGTCGTAGTAGAAGACCGCCTCGGCCTCCTGGGAGAGGCCGACGACCTCCGGTTCGCCGTCGTCGTCGACGTCGCCGACCGCGAGGTCGTGGTACTTCCGGAAGGAGTCCGTGAGGAGGTGCTGTTCCCACGGGTCGCGGGGGTCCTCGGGCTGGCGGTACCAGTAGACGTCCGTGTGGTCGTGACCCTGCCCGACGAGGAGGTCGAGGCGGCCGTCGCCGTCCACGTCGTGGAGGGCGGCGCCCACGTCGAGTTCGAGGTCGCGCTCGGTCGCGAGCGTGTGGCGCTCCCAGCCGGGGTTCTCGTACCAGAAGAGGTTCGTCTCGAAGCGGGGGAGCAGTCGGTCGACCCCCGGCAGCAGCCGCAGTTTGAGCTCGCGTCCGCCGGCGTCGACGACGGGGTACCGACCCTGCGCGCCGACGACGACGTCCGGCCGGCCGTTGCCGGTCAGGTCGGTCGTCAGACACCAGCTCAGCCGACCGCAGGGGGGACGCGCGTCGATGCGCTCGTGACGAAATCGCATGTAGGAGTTCCACCTCCGCCGGCCGTTGTAATAGCTTCCCTACCCGCTCGCGGCGGCCCGGACGGGCCGCCCCGTCCCGGGATGATAGTCCGTGAATAACCATGTGCGTCGGGGGCGGACTCGGGACATGGAACCGGCGACACTCGACGGCCGGACGGTCCTGGTGACCGGCGGGGCGGGGTTCATCGGGAGCCACCTCGTCGACGCCCTCTGCGAAGGGTGTGACGTGCGCGTCCTCGACGACCTCTCGACGGGCCGGCGCGACCACGTCCACCCCGAGGCGACGCTGTTCGAGGGCGACCTCTGCGACGAGGGCGTCCTCGACGCGGCCACGGAGGACGTCGACGTGGTCTTTCACGAGGCGGCGAACGCGAGCGTCGCCCGCTCGGTGGCCGCCCCGCGCGCGAGCCACCGGACGAACGCCACCGGGACGCTCGCGGTCCTGGAGGCGGCCCGTCGCGCGGACGCGCGCGTCGTCGCCGCCTCGAGCACGGCCATCTACGGCGACCCGACGACCGTCCCCGTGACGGAGTCGGAGCCGACGACGCCGCTCTCGCCCTACGGCGTGGAGAAACTCGCCGCGGACCACTACGTGCGGCTCTACGCCGACCTGTACGGCCTCGACACCGTCGCGCTGCGTTACTTCAACGTCTACGGCCCGCGACAGGCGTGTACGGACTACAGCAGCGTCATCACGACGTTCCTCGAGCAGGCCTGTAGCGGCCAGCCCATCACCGTCGAGGGCGACGGCGACCAGCGACGGGACTTCGTCCACGTGCGCGACGTGGTCAGTGCGAACCTGCTGGCCGCGACCACCGACCGTGTCGGCGAGGCGTACAACGTCGGGACGGGCGACAGCGTGAGCGTCGCGGAGCTCGCCGCGCTGGTCGTCGAACTGACCGGGGCGCGAAGCGACGTCGTCAGCGTCGACCCACGCCCCGGGGACATCACCGTCAGCCGGGCCGACATCTCGAAGGCGCGGGCCGAACTGGGCTACGAGCCCTCGGTCTCGCTCCGCGAGGGGCTCACCCAGCTCGTCGTCGGCGACGGGCCGGCGCGACCGTCAGCGACGAGTGGACGGCCGGTCTGAGCCGTCGGCGCATACGGTTTTTCGCCGACTCCCAGCAAAAATTCCACCCTAACCGCGCCGGACGGTACACCGTCCCGCGTCGTCGCACCGGTAGGGGGATACTTAGCGTCTGACGGTCGCAAGACAGGGACGGTCGGCGCTCGTGCCCACGGTGTAGTGGTTCCGGTGTCGAAAACAACTGCTCAACGGTGGATTTGGACCGCTCACGCCGAGGCAGGGGATTTTGCACGTTCTGCAACGAGGCGGGGAGCATTTGCAGTGGCTGCATAAATCAGTTACTTATTAAGCTATTCACAGGTTACACTCGTGCGCTGACACAGCATCGTGGGGATGCACGTACGCCGCCGTTCACCGAGCACCGCATACCCGGATACGGCGGCGCGACTGACGGCCGTCGCGGTTCACTCGACCGCGCCGAGAGCCGCAGGTGCAATCGACGCTGTGACTAGCCACAGGTGGTATCCAATGAGCCAAACACAACTCGAATCGACCGACGCAGCGTCGTCAGCGACCGACTCAGCTGACGCGGGGGAACCGACACTGGCGCTCGACACGGTGTTCGAAATCCTGAAGAACCGTCGTCGCCGCGACATCCTGAACTACCTCTGGGAACACGACGGCGTCGCCAACATCGGTGAACTGGCGGAGCACATCGCGGCGGCGGAGAACGGCATCGAGGTGGCCGCGCTGTCGTCGGCCCAGCGAAAGCGCGTCTACATCGGCCTGTACCAGTGTCACCTCCCGAAGATGGACGACGCTGCCATCGTCGACTTCGACAAGCACCGCGGGACCATCGCGCTGCGCGACAGCGCGGCGCAGTTGACCCGCTACCTCGACGGGGAGTCCGACACGACCGACCCGATGCCGAAGGGGAACCTCGCCGTCGCCCTCGGCACCGCCACCGTCGTCGCGGCGGGTATCGGCGTCGGCGTCGCACCGCTCGTACTGACGTTCGTCAGCACGGCCGCCCTCCTGCTGGTGACGGCGAACCAGGTCCGCGCGGGCACCGGCGACGGCGACGAGGAGGCGTCGCTGCCGGGCGGGTTCGACTACCCCGGTACCGAGCGGTCGACGAGCTGAACGCGGTTTTGTGTGTATTCGGTCGTGTTACTCACGAAATTCTGTAGAGCTGTAGCAGGCTCCTAACCGAAAGTATGCAGTCGTATCCCGCGTGACAACCCGTGTTTAACAAAGGTCGTTCACGCAGTGCTACATGTAGACATGACCTGCGCACGAGCGAACGACCGGCGGTCGCTACCGACGGCCGCACGCCCGGTGACGCCGGGTCGGGGGACGTGAGATGTGCGGCATCACCGCGTACGTCGGCACGGACGACGCCGTCGGCGGCCTCCTCACCGGCCTCTCGAACCTCGAGTACCGGGGGTACGACTCCGCGGGCATCGCCATCAAGAACGGGAGCGGACTGGAGGTCGTCAAGCGCGAGGGCGAACTGGCGCGCCTCCGCGAGGCCGTCGGTAGCGACCGCCCGACGGGGGCCATCGGCATCGGCCACACCCGCTGGTCGACGCACGGCCCGCCCACCGACGCGAACGCACACCCCCACCAGGACTGCTCGGGGCGCATCGCCGTCGTCCACAACGGCATCATCGACAACTACCAGCAGCTGCGCGAGGAGCTCTCGGCGGCCGGCCACACCTTCGAGAGCGACACCGACACCGAGGTCGTCCCCCACCTCATCGAGACGGAACTGGACGCCGGGAAGTCGCCGAACGAGGCGTTCCGGGCGGCCATCGCCCGCCTCGACGGGAGCTACGCCATCGCCTGCCTCGTCGACGGCGCGGACGTGGTCTACGCGACGCGCAAGGGCTCGCCGCTGGTGCTCGGGCGCGCGGACGGCCGGTACTTCCTCGCGAGCGACATCCCCGCGTTCCGGGAGTTCACCGACGAGGTCGTCTACCTGGAGGACGGCGACGTGGTCGTCGTCCGCCCCGGCGGCTACGAGATAACCGACCCGGCCGGCATCCCGGTGACGCGACCGGTCGAGACCGTCGACTGGGAGCCGGAGGCGGCGGGGAAGTCGGGGTATCCCCACTACATGCTGAAGGAGATACACGAACAGCCCGAGTCCCTCCGTCAAACGCTCCACGGGCGCGTCGACGCGCTGGCCGGCGCCGTCGAACTCGAGGACTTCCCGCCCGGGACGTTCGAGGACGTCCGACAGGTCCAGTTCGTCGCCATGGGCACCTCCTACCACGCGGGGCTGTACGCCGCGTCGATGCTCACCGAGCGCGGCGTCCCCGCCCACGCCTACATGGCCGGCGAGTACGCCGACTGCCCGCCGCCGGTCGACGGGCGGACGCTGGTCGTCTCGGTCACCCAGAGCGGGGAGACGGCGGACACGCTGAACGCGGTCAAGCGCGCCCGCAGCGGCGGCGCGCGCACCCTCGCGCTCACGAACGTGGTCGGGTCGAGCATCACCCGCCAGTGCGACGACGCGCTGTTCATCCGGGCCGGCCCGGAGATCGGCGTCGCCGCCACGAAGACGTTCTCCTCGCAGGTCGCCGCGCTGGCGCTGCTCGCCGAGCGCGTCGCGAGCGACGTCAGCGGGGTGGCGAGCGCCGGCGCGCGCGACCTCCTCGACGCGCTCTCGGAACTCCCCGGCGACGTCCAGCGTATCCTCGACAGCGACGACGCCCGCGACGTCGCGGAGGCGCTCTACGGCTGTGACGCCTACTTCTTTATCGGGCGGGGCCCCGCCTACTCGGTCGCGCTGGAGGGGGCGCTGAAGATGAAGGAGATAAGCTACGAGCACGCGGAGGGGTTCGCCGCCTCCGAGCTGAAACACGGCCCGCTCGCGCTCGTCACGAGCGAGACGCCCGTCTTCGGCGTCCTGACCGGCGACGACGAGACGAAGGCCGTCAACAACCTCATGGAGGTCCAGGCCCGCGGCGCACCCGTCATCCTCGTCGCACGCGGACGACACACCGAGGCGGCCTCGTTCGCGGACTACGTCCTCGAGGTACCCGAGACCCACCCAGAGGTCGCCGGCATCCTCGCGAACGTCCAGCTCCAGCTCGTCGCCTACCACGCCGCCGACCTCCTCGGCCGCCCCATCGACAAACCGCGCAACCTCGCGAAAAGTGTCACGGTCGAGTGATGTACCCGCCCCTGCTCCGCGTCGCCGACGGCGTCCGTGACGTGTCCGGTCGACGGGAGGTCACCGGACCGTCCGTCGGACGCGTTCTCGCGCCGGCTCCGGACGGGCCACAGTACTTATCGGTTCACACCGCCACCGACCGGGTGAGCGACCTCACACCGGGAGGACTAGTCCGATAAATTTACATTAAAGAAAAACAATGTGTATTCGTAATGTCCGTGACGTCTCGTGCGGAACAGTCGATGGGGGGGCCCACGACGTCGCGAACCGGAGGGTGGTGAGATGAGCGACGGGGGGCCCGACGACCTGACCGTCCTCGATTACCTCGGCGACGAGGTGGCGCGGAACGTCCTCGTGGCCTGCGCCGACGGGACCCGGAACGTCAGCGAACTGGCCGGCCACTGTGACGTCTCCGAGGCGACCATCTACCGGCGGCTGAACCGCCTCATCGAGGCTGGTCTCCTGGAGGAGCGCACCCGCATCGGCAAGGGGGCCGTCTCGGGGGGGAAGGAGTACCGGACCGCGGTTCGACACGTCGCCGTCGACCTCGACGCCGAGGGCGTCTCGGTCCGGGTCGACGACCCGGAGGGCGGCGACGAACCGCTCCCGACGTTCACCGTCTTCGACCCGAACGGGCGCGACGAAACCGGGACACGCGTCGTCGACATCCAGTTGAAGCTCCCCGAACACCTCTTCAGCGAGTTCCTCTCGGTGTGGGCGGAACTGAACAGGCGTGCCGAACGCGACGACGTCGACCACGGGTCGATGGGGGACCTCGCCGAATGAGCGACGACCCGGAGGCGCCGGACGGCGAGTCCCCGGAGGGAGAGGAACCGCGCACGGCCGACCACTACCGCCACCCGGACGGGACGACGGAGGTGGTCTACGCCGTCGAGGAGGGCCGTATCCTCGTCGTCCGCGAGTACGAGAGCGTCGAGGCCTTCGAGCGGGCGGTCGCCGACGCCCGGTACCTCGGTCTCCACGAGGGCGTCGAGGCGCTCCCCGACGTCTCGGAGTTCGAGGACGACGCCGACTAGCCCCCGCGCGAAAACGTAAGAAATCTGTACTGTGTCGGAACGCGTAGGCACACCACATCCGTACTATCGAGGGACGGCGCTGGGAGGTACCGTTCCGAATCGGCCGAAGATTTATTATATGCCATACTGAAATATCAGATAGCTTCCCCGGTTCGCGTGCCAGTTCGTGTGCCAACAATTCGTGCTGCGGGCCTGGGAAGCTATTCGACGTCCGCGACGTGGCCGGCCCCTTCGTGTGCCAGCCGGTTATCGTCCCGCGGCGTTTCTGTACCACGCCCAGGCGTCCGGAACCAGGTCCCTGAGCGGCTGGTAGGTGTAGCCGAGGTCCTCGCGCGCCTTCTCGCTGCTGTAGAACAGCCGTTTCGTCGAGAGCCGCGCCATCTCGCCGTCGAAGGGGAACATCCGCGTCCCGAGGCGGTCGTTCACGACGCCGACGACCGGTCCCGCCGCCCGGATGAGCGCGGGGGGGAGTTCCATCGCCGGCTTCCGGCCCCCGACCAGCGTGGCGATGACGGTGAGCGCCTCGGCGTAGGTGAGGTTCTCGCCGCCGAGGATGTAGTGGGCGCCCGCCTCGCCGCGCTCCGCTGCGGCGACGGTGCCGTCGACGACGTCGCTCACGCCGACGAAACTCGCGCCGCCCGGGGGGTGGACGACCGCGAGCGGGTTCTCGACGAGCGTGAACAGCCGCCCCGTGAAGTCGTCGTCGCGCGGGCCGAAGATGGACGTGGGGTGGACGGTGACGACGTCCAGTCCCCGGTCGCCGTACTCGTCGCACAGCTCCTCGGCGGCGGCCTTCCCGCGCTGGTAGGCGCCGATGGGACGGGCGACGTCCGCCTCGCTCGCGACGCCGGCCGCCCGGCGCGTCCCGGCGGTGCTGGTGAAGACGACGCGCTCGACGTCGTCCGCCTCGCTTGCGGCGAGGACGTGCTCGGTCCCGTCGCGGTTCACCCGCTCGACGGTGGCCGCGTCGCCCGCCTGCAGGCCGATGCCCGCGAGGTGGAAGACGACGTCGTGGCCCTCGACGGCCGCCCGGACCGAGTCGGGGTCGAGGACGTCCATCGTCCGCCAGGCCATGTCGACGTCGGCGAGCGCCGTCGCGTCGGAGGTGGGCCGGCGCGTCCCGGTGACGTCCCACCCCTCCTCGACGAGCGCCTCACAGAGGTGCGAACCGAGGAAGCCGGTCGCGCCGGTGACGAGCGCGCGCTCACTCATCCGCGCCCCCCATGAAATGCGGCGGGAGCAGGTCGCCGGTCACGCGCGAGTAGATGCGGTAGCCCGTCTGCATGACGGGCGAGGGCTCGCCGCCCGTCTCCCCCCGCGACGGGAGGGCCGCGGCGACGGCGTCGAGGTCGACGCCGGGGACCGACGGTGCCTCGACGCCGTGAGGTGCGAGGAACGGGACCTCGGCCGGGTCCTCGCCGACGAGGCGGGCCGCCGCCGCGTCGAGCGTCGGGGCGTCGGCGCTCCCCAGCAGGAGGTCGGCGCGGTACGGGCCGCCGGTGTAGGTGTAGGTCGCGTCGAGGAGGACGTAGTCCGGGTCGCAGACGGCGGCCGCGCCGACGACGTCGGTCGTCGTGGCGTCGGCCGCGTCGGCACCCAGGGCCCCGAACGCCGTCGTCCCGAGGCCGGCGACGAACCCGTGGTCGGGGTCGGTCCGGAGCGTCGGGACGGCGAGGAGCGACTCGCGCTCCAGCGGTTCGGGCACCGTCACACGGCTACGCTCGTCACCGACGGTGACGACCCGCTCGACCGTCGGCGCGGCCGAGAGGTCGAGGACGTCCACGCCGAGGCGGTCCGCGAGGTCGTCGTAGCCGAGGAACGTCGCGAAGCGCTCGCCCTCGACCCACGGCGAGTCGGGCAGACAGAGGACGACTTCCCCGTCGAGCGCCTCGACGGCCGCCGCGACGACGTCGGGGTTCGTCACCAGACCGGTGCTCGGGTGGTAGGGGTAGTGACAGTCGGGGAGGAGCAGGACGCGCCCGTCGAGGGGGGCGTCGGCGAGCACCGACTCGACGCCCGCCGCGAGCGACCCCGACTCGCGGGCGAGGCGTTCGCCGACGGCGTGCGACGAACTCATTCGGTCACCTCCACGAGCGCGGCGTCGGCGTCCGCCAGCCGGTAGGCTTCGTGGACGTGTTCGACCATCCGCAGGCCGGCGGCGCCGTCGACGGGCGGGCGCTCGCCGGCCGCGACGGCCTCCAGGAAGTCCCGGAGCGCCCAGTAGTGCGCCTGGTAGTAGTACGTCGGCTTGAAGTACTCCGGGTCGTCCCCGCGCAGGCGTCGCCCGAGGTTCTCCAGCGCCGAGCGGGCGGCGTAGGAGGTGAAGTGCCCCGGGACGTACTCGGTGCTGACGGCGGAGCCGGCGATGCCGTCGAGACGGAGGTAGCTGGTCACCTCCGGCGGCGTCTCCCACTGGAAGAACCCACAGGAGAGCGTCGCCGTCGTGCCGCTGTCGGTGCTCACGACGACCGTCGCCGCGTCCTCGTAGGGGAGGTCGAGTTGCTGGTCGGTGGTGGCGTGTTCGACCGTGAGGTCGCCGAAGAACCACTCGAGGACGTCGAGCAGGTGGATACCGAGGTCCATGAGCGCGCCGCCGCCGGTGGCCTCGGGGTCGAGTTGCCACGTCGGGACCGCGGCGCGCGCCGGCGGCGCCTCGAACGGCCCGTTGTTGATGCGCGAGATGGAGGCGATGGGGACGTGCCCGAGACGGCCGTCCTCGAAGCGCTCCTTCAGCCGCTTCATCTCCGGCTGGTAGCGGATGGTGTGGTCGACGCCGAGGGCGACGCCGGCGGCGTCGGCCGCCTCGACCATCCGGCGGCCCTCCTCGGGCGTGCGGGCGAACGGCTTCTCGACGAAGACGGCACAGCCCGCCTCGCAGGCGGCGACCGTCGCGTCGGCGTGGAGGAACGGCGGGAGCGCGACGACGACGGCGTCGAGCGACTCCTCCTCGAGCAGGTCGGTGTAGTCGTCGTAGGTCCGTGTCACCCCGAGGCGCTCGGCGCGGCGGCGGTTGCCCGGCACCGCGTCGGCCGCCGCGACGACGTCGACGCCGTCGAGCGTGCTCGCGGACTGGAGGTGGACGGTCCCGATGTGTCCGACTCCGAGGAGGCCGAGGCGGAGGCTACGCGCCATCGAGTACCTCTCGGGTGTGTCGGCGACTGATGCGACTCGCGGGCGTCAGCGTCATTGAGTGAGACGAGTGGGCATCGCCATCTTGTTATACACGAACTACCCGCGGTGCTCGACGGCGTCCCGGACCGTGCCGTACGCGTTGGTGATCTTGAGCACGTACGTGAGCAGGTAGAACAGCAGTTTCTCGGAGGCGGGGAGGCGGTCCCAGTCGCGCAGCGCCCCCCGGACCTGTCCGGGGGTCGCCGGGACGTAGATGGCGGGGTTGAACACGAGGCGCGCGGAACTCCCGTAGCGCTCCGGGTAGATGCGCCGGAGCTGGTTCTTGCCGCGACCGATGCGGATGGACTTCTTGACGAGCGCCGAGAGCGTCGTCCGCGTCGGGTGGTACATGTGGATGTCCTCGGCGTAGCCGAGCGTCCAGCCCGCCTCGTAGACGCGGTGGCCGAACTCCCGGTCGCCGCTTGAGGTGAACCGGACGTCGAACGGGCCGACGTCCTCGACCACCTCGCGGCGGACGGCCAGACAGCACGTCGGCGCGTAGTGGAAGTCCGAGACGTAGTCCTCGATGGGGAAGCCGCTGAGGCGGTTGAACTTCGCCGCCAGCGACTCCTCGCCCGGCGAGTAGAGCTGGACGTTACAGGCGAGGTAGTCGATGTCGTCCTCCTCCATCGTCTCGACGACGCGTTCGAGCCAGTCCGGGTCGACCGTCATGTCGGCGTCGATGAACGCGAAGACGTCGCCCGTCGCGCAGTGAAGCGCGCGCGTCCGGGCCGCGTACGAACTCTGTCGGCGGCGTTCGTCGAGGACGGTCACGCGCTCGTCGGCGTCGGCGTAGCGGCCGGCGACCGCGCGCGTCTCGTCGGTCGAGCGGTTGTCGACGACGAGCACCTCGTAGCTGTCGTCCGGATACGTCTGGTCGACGAGCGTGTCGAGCGTCGCGCGGAGGCCCTCCGGGTCGTTGTACACCGGGACGATGACCGATGCGTACGGCACCGTCTCCGTCGCGGTCGTGCGCCCCGCGGCAGTCGCCGCTCCGTCACGTTTGCTGATTTGTTCCGTCATGTGTGCGAACCTCTGAGACCGGTCGGGCGACCGGTCGACCCCGGCGGGTCGAGCGACCCGCGAGTTGGCCGGTGGTACTCCGAAGACGCGTTTAGTAGTAACTGATTCTCCCAACGTCCGTGAATTGTTTCGGACGGTTGCAGTCCGCGTAAGAGGAGCGTGCAGGCCGGAGCGGCGGCGGCGCGGGGACCGGTTACGAGGCGTCGTCGCCCCCCGTCGACGCCTCGTAGCGACGGACCTCGATGCCGACGTAGTGCTCGCGCCACGTCACCTCGCGGCCGTCACCGGCGACCGACGCGACGCGCGCTCTCCCCTCGTCACGGACGTGAGAGAACACCACCCACACCTCGTCGTGGCCGTCCATCGTCGCCCGTAACTCCGGGGTACTCATCCGCCGTTCCGGGGGGCCGGTCTTGACCCCCACGACCTCGAGGTCCTCGCGGGTCTGGTAGTACTCGAACCCGCGCAGCGTCGTCCAGTCGGCGACGACCACCAGCGCCTCCGCGTCCGCGCGCTGTTCGACGTCGGCGGTCGCCTCGTCCCACTGCTCGCGGGTGTCGGTGGTGACGTCGAAGGCCGTCGCCGGGACGACGGCGACGAGCAGGAGCGCGATGATGGCGACGCGGACCGGCGGGCGCTTGGCCCGCGTGACGCCGTAGCCGACGAGGAGGTAGAGCCCGAACGAGGCGGCGAGCGTGTAGCGCGGCCAGAAGACGGGGGTCATCGTGAACGAGACGACCAGCGGGAGGACGAACGTCCCGAACACCCAGCAGACGAGCAACTGGACGCCCCGGTCGTCGGTGAACCGGATACGTTCGGCGAGGTTACGGAGCGTTCGGCCGGGGTGACGGGGGTCGACCGACGCCGAGAAACACCCCTCCGTGACCGCGAGCGTCAACAGGCCGCCCGTGAGCACGAGCACGTACGCGAGCGCCGGGACGATACCCGTCCGGGCGAAGTAGCCCGTGAACACCGTCACGACGAGGCTCGGCGTCGGCAGGGGGATGTAGCTGAGGCTCACGCCGTCGAAGCGCACGAAGTACCCGACGACCAGGGGGAGGACGGTGAACCCGACGGCGACCTGCGTCCCGACCGTCCGACGGACGTTCCGGACCCGCCCCCGGGCGAGTTCCGCGAGGACGAACAGTCCCTCGCCCGCGACGGCGAAGACGCCGAAGGGATGGGTGTAGATGAGGAGGACGGTCACCACGACGTAGGCGACGGCCGTCTCCCGGGACTCGGTTCGCAGGTAGCGCACGAGCAACGAGAGCGAGGCGAGCGCGAGGAACGCGAAGAGCGTGTACATCCGCACCTCCTGGGCGTGGAACACCTGAACCTGTGCGAGGGCGTAGATGAACGCCGCGACGAGCCCCGCGAGGTCGGAGAACAACTGGCGACCGACGACGTAGAACAGGGGGATGGTGGCGATGCCGAACAGCACCGACAGCGACCGCAGCGCGACCGGCGACGTGCCGAACAGCGCCGCCCAGCCGTCGAGGAGGACGTAGTAGACCGGCAGGTGGGGCTGGTTGAGCGGGATGACCCACAGCAGTTCGAGGGGCCCGTTCGCCAGGATGAACTCGAGGGTGATGAGTTCGTCCGTCCACATGCTCTCGGACCCGAGCCCGTACAGGCGAACCGCCGCCCCGACCAGTACGACCAGCGCGAGCGCTAGCTCCGTCCCCCGCTCGCGAACGACCCCCTCGGACATGGCCGGAGGTAGTCAGAGCCCCGTAATATGGGTACCGGCCGACGGCACGGAGACTGGCTGACAGGTCCGCTCGCGCGCGAATCGGCCGCCGGCTCAGTCGTTCGACGGCGCCGCGTCGGTCGCGTCGACGAGCACGTCGGCCCCCGCTCGCAACGTCCGGATGGGGTCGGCGGGGTGGTCGTGTTCGAAGACGAGCCACTCGGCACCGGCGCCGTTCGCCGCCCCGACGGCCGACGGGACGTCGACGAGACCGTCCCCGGGGTCGACCGAGCGCGCGGACGCCCACGGCGACGGCTCGCCGTCGACGACGACGTCCTTCAGGTGGACGAGCGCGGTCCGGCCGTCGACCAGCGCGAGGGCGTCGCGTGGGTCGTAGCCGGCCGCGGTGACGCCGCCGACGTCCACCTCGAAGGAGACGACCGCCGGGTCGGTCCTGGCGACGAGGCGGCCGAAGGCGGTCGATTCGACCGCCGACGCGGGCGACGGTCGCGGACGCTCGCGGAGGAGGCGGTCGCCGAGCAGGCCGAGGGCGGTCTGGGGGCGACTCGCGCCCGGCGAGTGCGGGTGGACCGCCGTGAGGGCGCGTTCGAGCCTCGAGGGCGTCCGCACCGGGAGGAAGTCGTGGACCTGGTTGTGGTAGACGAGCGAGGTACCACGAGCGGCGAGCGCGCCGCCGACCGCGTCGAGGCGCGCGGCGAGTTCGTCGACGCGTCCGGGCGTCCGGTAGTGCGTCGGCGGGAGGTGCGGGACGACCAGTCGGTCGACGCCGAGTGCCCGATAGCGCTCGGCGACGCCCGCCGGGTCGGCCTCGATGGTCCGCAGGTCGACGTGCGCGCCGACCGGGGTGACGCCCGTGTCGTCGAGCGCGTCGGCCACCGCGGCCGGGTCCGCATCGGCGACGCGCGTGGCGAACTCGACGCCCTCGAACCCGGCGGCCGCGACCCGCCGGACGAGTTCCGGCACGGACTCGTCGAGGTCGCGCAGCGTGTACAGTTGAATCGCCGGGCGCGTCACGGGGACCACCCGCGACCCGGACCGCTCGTACCGACGTCTGAGAGACTCATACGGGAGGACCGTTCCCCGCCGGCATTGTAATAACACGCCTACACCCCGGCAGACGACGCCGAACGTTCCGTTTCGAGCGAGTGTCTCGTTCGGGAGAGTTAGAGGGGGAGCGCGGGGGCCGTGGGGTGACGGCGACGGACGACGAGCGGCGGGGTAGTCAGCCGTTGACCGCCGAGACGACGTTCCGCAGGTTCTGCTCCAGCCCCCAGCCGAAGCCCCGGTCGAGCACGAGCGCCGCGAGGGCGTAGGCGACCACGCCGACGAGCACCTGGACGACGAGGACGCCCAGCGCGGGGAGCGCGGGGTCGACGGCGGTGCCGGCGGCGACGACGGCCGCGAACATCAGCAGGCTGGCCACGAACGGGTAGGAGACCTCGCGGATGATGCGCCACCACGTCGTCTCGATCTCGCGGACGAGGAAGTAGAGGTCGAGTGGCATCATCGGGAAGAACTGGACGGCGACGATGACCAGCGACGTCATCTCGATACCGCTGAGGCCGACGCCGAGGAACCGCTCGGAGAGTTCCGGCCCGTAGAGGATGGCCGTCGGGACGAGCGCCGCGAGGAAGACGACGCGGATGAACGAGAACTTCGCGACGAGGTCCGGGCGCCCGATGGACTTGAACACCGGCCCGATGGTCGCCATCATCGAGCGCATCATGCCGTAGACGGCCAGTATCTGCATCGAGAGCACCATCGGGAGCCACTCCTCCCCGAGGAAGGCGGCGATGAACGCCGGCGAGACGGCGATGATGCCCATCGACATGGGAAACGAGATGAACGTCGTCACCTGGAGGGTCTGGAAGTAGCCGTTCCGGAGCTGTCTGACGTTGTCCTGTATCTTCGAGTAGGCGGGGAACGTCACGCTCGAGATGACGTGCGTCACCTCCGTCGCGGGGGCGTTCGAGAGCTGGTAGGCGTAGCGGTAGAGCCCGAGGGCCGTCGTCGAGACGAGCGCCCCCACGACGATGTCGTCGCCCTCGTTGTAGAGGAAGTAGAGGATGGAGGTCGCGGTTATCCACTTGCCGTAGTTGACGATCTCCTTCGCGTGGTCGAGGTCGAACTCAATGCCGGGGCGGAAGTCGTGCATGAGGTAGGAGACGAGCATCCGGACGAAGTCCGAGATGACGTAGCCGAGCACGAGCGCCCACACCGTCCCGTAGGTGTAGGCGTACCAGATGGCGAAGACGAACTGGATGACCGAGCCGCTGAGGACGTAGACGAACTGTTTCTCGAACTCCAGGTCCTTCTGGAAGTACACCGTCGCGGGGTTGCGCAGCCCGAGGAAGAGCTGTGAGAACCCGATGACGCGCAACAGCGGGACCGCCTCCGGCTCGCTGAAGATGCCGTTGCCGATGAACGGCGCGGCGAGGTAGAGGACGCCCGCGAGCAGCGCCCCGCGACCGATCTGGAGCGCCCACGCCGTGTTGAGCATGTCGTCGACGTTCTCCTCCCGGTTGTAGATGAGCGAGGAGCTCAGCCCCAGGTTCGAGAACTGCCGGAGGCCGCTGACGGCGACCAGCGCGATGCCCATCAGTCCGAGCGCCTCCGGGCCGAGGAGCCGCCCCATCACGATGAGCAGGATGATCTGCAGCAGGCGGTCGCTGACGTTCAGCGCGCCGACCCACATCCCCCCTTTCACCACGCGTTCGCCGACGCCGTCGCCGCTCGGCATCACGAGGCGCTTGATGCGCGCGAGCAGCCCTCCCGGGCCGCTCACCGCAACCACCGGAACCGGCCCGGGACCGCCGCGGTTGCCCGTCGCTCGACGCCCGACGCGAACTCGCTACTCATTGGTCACCGTCGACTACAGGGCGCTATTGTTATGGCTTTACTATATCGGCGCGGCCGCGTGTGACGACCTCTCTAGGGACGAGAACGTACGCCGGGAAAGGGGGTGCCTAACCAAGCGCCGTGGGTCGCTATCGGAGGACGATGGCCCCCGACCGTGGTCGGTCGCCGCTCGTCAGCGTCGTCGTGCCGACGTACGGCCGCCCCAAGTACCTCTCGGACGCCGCCCAGAGCGTCCTCGACCAGACACACGACCGCGTCGAACTCATCATCGTCGACGACCACTCCCCGGAGCCGGTCGGCCCGCTGCTCTCGGACCTCGACGTCGGCCCCGCGGCGTCGGTGACGTGCATCCGCCACGAGGAGAACACGGGGGCGAACGGCGCCCGGAACACGGGGATTCGCGCCGCCGACGGCGCGTTCGTCGCGTTCATCGACGACGACGACACCTGGCACGAGACGAAACTCGAACGCCAGCTCGACCGCTTCGCGGACCCCGAGGTGGGGCTGGTCTACACCGGCCAGCGCTACGTCACCGGCGACCGGGTGAACCACGTCCTCCGACCCTCGGTTCGCGGCGACGTCACCGAGGCGCTGCTCACCGGCGCGCCCTTCGGTACCTTCTCGACGCTGATGGTCCGGGCGTCGGTCGTCGACGACGTCGGCCTCCTCGACGAACGCTTCCCCTGCTGGCAGGACCGCGAGTGGCCCATCCGGCTCTCGACGGCCTGTCGCGTCGAGGCGGTCGACGACCCGCTCGTCGACCACCGGATGGCCGACCACGACCAGATCTCCGACGACCTGGAGGCGAAGCGCGACGTCGCCTACCCCCTGTTCGTCGAGACGTTCCGCCCGCTGGCCGCCGAGTACGGCCGGACGACGGTCCGGAAGATGGTCGCCTCGCGGGCGTCGGTGGTCGCCACCTCGGCGCTGAAGGTCGGCCGCTACGGCGACGCACGGCGGTTCGCGCTGCGCGCGCTCCGGGCGTGGCCGCTCTCCGCACAGCCGTACCTCACGTTCGCGCTGTCGCTCGGCGGGCGCCCGGCGTTCACGGCCGCCCAGTACACGAAACGCGCCGTCGGTCGCCACTTCCGATGACGACGGGATAGCCGGCCCATAACAATGCCCCTCTCGTGGGTCGGCAGTGACAATGCAGGCAGTCGTACTCGCCGCCGGGAAGGGAACCCGGCTCCGTCCGCTCACCGACGAGAAGCCGAAAGGCCTCGTCGAGGTGGACGGCGACCCGATACTCACGCACTGTTTCGACCGCCTCCTCGACCTCGGCGCGACGGAGTTCGTCGTCGTCGTCGGCTACCGCAAGGAGGACATCATCGACTACTACGGCGACAGCTACGGGGACGTCCCCATCACCTACTGCCACCAGCGCGAGGCGAACGGACTGGCGCACGCCCTCCTGACGACCGAGGAGTACATCGACGACGACTTCATGCTCATCCTCGGGGACAACGTCTTCGAGGCCAACCTCGCCGACGTCGTGCGCAGACAGACCGAGGAGCGCACCGACGCCGCCTTCCTCGTCGAGGAGGTGCCCTACGAGGACGCCTCGCGCTTCGGCGTCTGCATCACGAACGACTACGGCGAGATAACCGAAGTCGTCGAGAAGCCCGACGACCCGCCCTCGAACCTCGTGATGACGGGCTTCTACACCTTCTCGCCCGCCATCTTCCACGCCTGTCACCTCGTCCAGCCGTCCGACCGCGGCGAGTACGAACTCAGCGACGCCGTCGACCTCCTCATCCGGAGCGGGCGCACCATCGACGCCATCCCGCTCGACGGCTGGCGCATCGACGTCGGCTACCCCGAGGACCGCGACGAGGCCGAACGCCGGCTCCAGGAGGGCGAGACGGCCGAGGAGGCCGAGTCAGCGAGCGGCTGAGCGGGTAGCACACGGCTAACAATGCCCCGAGACGGGGTACGTCGGGCAACCGTGCCGAACCGCACCGACAGCGCCGACGCCCGCGAACCCGGGTGCGCCGGCGAGGAGGGCGACGACGTGCACCCCGCGTCCGAGCGCACCCCGTCCGTCCTCGTCGTCACCGACTTCACGCGAAACCTCTCGAAGATCGAGCGCCACGTCCAGCCGCTGGCCGAGACGGCCGACGTGACGGTCGTCTGCATCACGGGCGACGAGTCGCTCCCCGGCATCGACTACCGGACGGTCCCCTCCTTCGGCGTGCGACCGCTCGGCCTCGCGCTGATGCTCGTCGCCGCCCTCTACGAGGCGTGGCGCGGCGAGTACGACGCCGTCGCCTCCTTCTCGCTGCTCCCCCACGGCTGCATCGCGCTCGCCGTCGGGACCGTCTTCGGCCTCCCGACGCACCTCGGCATCATCGGCATCGACCTCGACGTCCACGCGCGCGCGCCGCGCTACGGCGCCGCCGTACGGTGGCTCATCAGACGCTTCGACGCCGTCTCCGTCCCGGGGACGACGTTCGAGGACCGGCTCGTCGGGATGGGCGTCCCGCGCGAGCGCGTCGAGGTCCTCGCGAACCCCATCGACGTCGACGCCTACTACCCGAACCCGGAGGTCGACCCCGAGTACGACCTCGTCTGGGTGGGGCGGTTCAACGAGGAGAAGGACCCCGAACTGTTCGTCGCGGCGCTCGCGGAACTGCGCGAACGCGGGGACGAGGTCGACGCGGTGATGCTCGGCGACGGCCCCCTCGAACGGGCGGTCGAAGCGCGGGTTCGCGCTGACGGCCTCGAGGACAGCGTCGAACTCGCCGGCTGGGTCGACGACCCGCTGTCGTACTACTGGCGCTCGCGGGCGTTCGTGCTCACCTCCGAGCGCGACGCGCTCCCGCTGACGCTCGTCGAGGCGATGGCGACCGGCCTCGGCTGCGTCGTCCCCGCGGTGGGGAACGTCCCCGACGTGGCCCGCGACGGCGAGACGGCGCTCGTCCTCGACGACCTCACCCCGGAGACGCTCGCCGACGCGCTGGAGCGCCTCCTGCGCGACGACGACCTCGCGGCCCGACTGGGCGAGAACGCCGCCGCGGTCGCGGACCGCTACTCCTACGAGGCGGCGACCGAGGACTGGTCGCGGATTCTGGAGACGCTCGGCGTGCGCTGACGCGCCGCGGCGCTGGCGGGTTGGAGGACTGAGGAATCGATTCGATGGGCCCTACAGGTAGCCGAGGTCCTGCAGGCGTTCCTGTGTCTCCTCGGCGGTGACGCGCTCGCCCTCGACGGCCGCCTCCGCGACGACCTCCTTTCGCTCCGTGCCCTCGACGACGAGCCACGGGACCTTCACGAGGTGGTCGGTGTAGACGCCCTCGGGGTGGCCGTACATCCCCATCGGGACCGGACAGGGGGTGGGCCGCTCCCCGAGCAGGTTGCCGTGGTCGGAGGTGACGACGGTCGTGCCGGGGAGGGAGTCGAGGAGCGTCTCGACGTGTGGGAGCGCGAGGTCGAGGTTCTCGCGGTAGGCGGTCCAGACCGTCTCGACGTCGATAGCGCCGCGCTTGAGTTTGTCCCAGACGTGTTCGTCGTCCTGTTCGGCGTTCGCGCCGTCCGCCATGCGCTTCGAGAGCTCCATCCCCGCCTGCTGGCCGATGACCTTCCGGCCGGTCTCCCCGATGAAGGGGTAGTGGGGCTGGACGAAGTGCGCGATGACGCGCTTGTCGGGGTAGCGCTCGGCGGCCTTCGCCGTCTCCTCGGCCATGACCGCCGGGTGGACGGTGTTCAGGTCGTCGTCCCAGTGGTCCGTCCAGACGTTGACCACGTCGTGGAACGGGTTCTCGGGGAGCCGGACCGTTATCTGCGGGTTCGCGGTGACGTACACCGTGTCCTCGAACGTGCGGCCCGCGAAGTTCTCGCGGAGCCACTCGGGGGTGTTCGACCCGCGCGAGTACCGCGACTCCAGGCGCCCCTCGATGGTGTTCTGTTCCGCGAACATGTCGTAGCGACAGGCGTCGAGGACGACGAGGTTGTCCCAGTCCTCGCCCATCACGTCGATGCCCTCGTAGTCGGAGACGTACTGGAAGTACGGCTTGACGACGCTCTTCTCGACGACGAACTGGCCGGCGACGCGGCGCCACCAGTTCGGGTCGTCCCAGTGCTTCTTGACGCTGTTGAGGTAGACTTCGAGTTCCATCGGGTCACTCCCCTCCGGCGTAGCGGAGGTACTCGGCGACCGAGTAGGCCATCCACGCCTCGCACCAGCGCATCAGGGTGAAACGCTTGGTGTAGAGGCGACGTTGCTGGTAGAAGAAGCGCCCGTTGCCGGCGTAGAGGGTCCCGAGCACCCAGTCGATGATGCGCCGGGCGAACGCGTGGTCGCCGGCCATCGAGAAGACGATGATGCCCTGGGTCGCCGCGTGGATGTCCTTCGGGTAGCGCGACTCCTCGTCCCAGTTGGGCGCGCCGTTCGCCTCGAACAGCGTCTCCTTGTAGAACGAGAGCGCCGACTCGATGGTGTCGGCGTGGCGGTCGCTCCCGGTGACCTCCCGGTAGCGCAGGAACCCCTCGATGATGAACCCGTTGTGGTGGTTGTCCATCGAGAGGTGCGACGCGCCGGGCGGGTCGCGGTAGGTCCAGCCGCCGATGGGCTGCTGTCTCGTCGCGAGGTAGTCGAGGAGCTTCGTCGAGCGCTCCAGGAGCTCCTCCTCGCCGAAGTAGTCGTAGAGGTCGATGAGCATCCGCGCGGCGATGGCGCCGCAGTTGAGCGTGTAGAACTCGCCGGTGTACTCCGGCTGGTACTTGATGCGGGCGCCGCCCTCCAGTTCGCGGTACTCCAGGTCCTCGTAGACGAACTGCGTCGCCGTGTGGGCGATGTCGGCGTAGCGCTCCTCGCCGGTCCGCTCGGCGGCGCGCAACAGCGCCTTCACGGCGAACGACGTCGGGATGGCGTTCGGCATGTAGGCGTCGCGGCGCTCGTCGAGCAGTTGCATCTCGTGGGTGTGTCCGCCGCAGAAGCCGGCGAAGCCGGTGGCGGCGTTGTCGATGAGCCACTCGGCGAGCGACTCGGCCTCCGCGCGGTACAGGTCGTCGCCGGTGAGGTCGTAGGCCGTGTCGTTGGCCATCGAGAACAGCGCGCTCCCCTTGAAGTTCTGGCGCTGCTCGACGAGGAACAGCGGGCGGAGGTTGACGGGCGCGCGCTTGATGCCCTCCTGGACGGCGATGTTGAGCCACTTGTTGTCGACGGGCGCGCCCTTCAGCAGCCGACTGCTCATGCCGTCGAAGTAGTCCCAGCCGGTGTAGTCGCGCTCGCGGGCGTACCGGAGCGTGTCCTCCAGCAGGTCGACGAGGAAGTCGGCCCGGGGGGCGATGTCTGCGTCGGTGTCGGCGTCGGCGTCGGCGTCGCCACCGGCGTTCGCGTCGGCCGTCATCGGTTCGTCACCTCCTCGATGATGCCGTCGGTGATGTCGACGACCTGGTCGTGCACCTCGCGGGCGCGGGCCAGGTCCGGTTCGATGTCGCCGCCGTCGAGACCGGAGAGGTAGTCGGCGATGTCGCTCACGTTCCGGGAGTGGAAGACCCGGTCCTCGCGCACGAGTTGCTGGTCGACCGAGAGCATGGTGTGCGGGAAGAAGGAGACCGCGGGTTTCCCCATTGCGGCCGCCTCGCGGGCCATCGTCCCGGACCCGGTGAGCACGCACTGGGCGTACCACGCGAGCTGGAGCCCCTGGAGCGGCTGGTCGGGGACGAACACCCGGTCGTCGGGGTAGCGGTCGGCGTAGCGCCGGTCGCGCGGTCGGCGGGGGAGGTAGACGACGTTGAAGCCGGCGTCGACCACCCGGTCGAGCAGGCGCGGGACGAGCGACTCCTCGATGTCGATGTAGGCGGCGCCCATCGCCTCCGGGCGGACCACGACGAACGCCTCGAAGGGGAGCTTCTCGAGGAACGACTCGTCGGGGTCGAAGTCGGCGATGGCGACCTCCTCCTTGTAGCCGTCGTAGGTGTGGACGCTCTCGGGGGCGGCGCCGTAGTCGGTGAGTTCCGCGGTCTTGAACGCCGCGGGGACGACGTGGTGGGTCGCCATCGCCCGGAAGTAGTTGAACGCGTCCTCGACGAACGGCGCGTCCTGGTAGTAGGTGATGTCGTTGTCCGTGTAGTGGATGGAGGGGATGCCGTGGGCCTTCGAGGCGAGCACGCACATCGCGTTGCGCGCCGACAGCGAGACGGCCGCGTCGGGTGCCGACAGCGAGAGCTGGACGGTTCGAAGGGGGACGCCGAGCGTCCGGGCCAGTTCGTTGTCGTAGTCACGGCCGATGACCGAGAAGTCGAAACCGGCCTCGCGGGCCAGCGCCACCGTCTCGGTCTTCTCGCGGGCCGTCACGACCGTCGGGCGGTCGAGGCCGTCGACGATGCCCTTGAAGAAGAACGGGTGGGAGGGGGAGGCGAGGTCGACCCAGACCGTCGGCTGGTCGGGGGCGTCCGGCGTGGCCGCCGTCATAGGGTTATCACGTCGAAGCCGGCGTCGCGCCACGCCCCGTCGTCGACGAGGCCCTTGGTGTCGACGAGCAGGCGACCGCGCATCCGGTCGGCCGCGTCCGCCGGGTCGATCTCCGTGAACTCGTCGTGGTCGGTCGTCACGATGGCGGCGTCGGCGCCGTCGAGCGCCGTCTCCAGCGGGACGAGGCCGAACTCGCCGTCGTCGTCCGAGACGTGCGGGTCGTGCAGGCGCGTCTCGATGCCGCCGTGGGTGCCACCGTCGGCGACCGCCGGGGGTTCCTGTTCGGCGGCGCGCAGCAGGCGCGCGAGGCGCAGGCCGGGACTGTTGCGCGTGTCGTCGACGTTCCCCTTGTAGGCGACGCCGAGGACGGCGAGGCGCTTGCCGTCGAGGCCGCCGAAGTACTCGCGGACGAGGTCGACGACGTAGCCCGTCATGCTGTCGTTCACGCGGCGGGCGTGGCGGATGAGGTCGACCGACTCGGAGCCGTGCGCGAGGAACAGCGGGTCGACCGGGAGGCAGTGGCCGCCGACGCCCGGGCCCGGCTGGAGGATGTCGACGCGGGCGTGGCGGTTCGCCAGCCCGATGGCCGTCCGGGTGTCGATGTCGTAGTCCGCCGCGACGCGCGCGAGTTCGTTCGCGAAGCCGATGTTCGTGTCGCGGTAGGCGTTCTGGACGAGCTTCACGAACTCGGCGGTGCTCGCGTCCGGCGCGCGGTGGACCGTGCCGTCGATGCACGGCTCGTAGAGGCGCGCCGCGGTCTCCGTCGAGGCCTCGCCGACGCCGCCGACGAACCGGTCGTTCGCCCGGAGCTCGTAGAGGATGTTCCCCGGGAGGACCGTCTCGGGGCTGTACGCGAGCCCGAAGTCCGTCCCGGCCCGGAGCCCGGAGCCGGTCTCCAGTACCTCGCGCAGCGGTCCCTCGGTCGTTCCGGGGGGGACCGTCGACTCGAGGACGACCGTGTCGCCCTCGCGCAGGACGCCCGCGATGCCCTCGGCGGCGCTCCGGACGTAGGCGAGTTCCGCGCGCTCGGCCTCGGCGTCGAGCGGCGTCGGGACACAGACGAGGTGGAACTCCGCGGCGGGAATCTCGTCGGCGGGCGTGAGCGCGCCGGAGTCGAGGACCTCGGCGATGTACTCGCGGAGTTCGGCCTCGCCGGTGCGGACATCGCCGCGCGAGAGGCGGTCGATGACGGCCTCGTCGACGTCGAAGCCCGTGACGTCGTGGCCGTTGTGCGCGAGCAGCGCCGCCGTCGGGAGCCCGACGTAGCCGAGCCCGTGGACGCACACCGTCGCCATCAGCTCTCCCCCCCGGCCGGTCGGTCGCCAAGGGCCGATACGACGTCGCCAGCAAATCGAGTCGCGCGAGCGAGACCACGCCGCGCGACACCTCCTGATGCCATCATACTGATTCGTTGGTTCAACCAGCGACAGCCAGGCCCTTTGTTATGAGTCGCCTGTCCGACATCGGAACGCTCGAATTCGGCGTCTCTGGGGCGTGTAGAGCCATCGTGACGGTCTACATCCGTGCCGAACCTCGTCGAGGAGCGTTCGCGTCGGAACCGCGGACGACGCCGCGGTAGCGGCCCATTATAGGGGGTGTACCCGCGCTGGCGCCCGTCGACGGTCGGCTCGCTCTCGGCGGCGATGCCTGTCAGAAAACGTGGGTGAGGGCGACGCTCAGTCGTCGCGCTCGTCGAAGCCGACGGTCGCGGTGCCGTCGACGTCGAACGCCGTCAGGTCGCCGTCGAAGCGGTAGGCGTCGACGCCG